>NZ_JAZGLW010000001.1:2730672-3034080 GCF_036409155.1 Mycobacterium sp. 050128
CACCAAGGCGGCGCTCGACCTGATCCTGTCGGCGATCGAAGCGACCGGGTTCAAGGCGGGATCCGACGTGGCCTTGGCGCTCGATGTGGCGGCCACCGAATTCTTCACTGACGGTGCGGGTTACAGCTTCGAGAAAGAGACCCGCAGCGCCGAGCAGATGTCCGAGTTTTACGCGAGCCTGCTCGACAGCTACCCCCTGGTTTCCCTCGAGGATCCGCTTTCCGAGGACGACTGGGACGGATGGGTGGCGTTGACGACGGCCATCGGCGACCGCGTCCAGATCGTCGGAGACGACCTGTTCGTCACCAACCCGGAGCGCCTCGAAGAAGGCATTGAACGCGGCGCCGGCAACGCGCTGCTGGTCAAGGTGAACCAGATCGGCACGCTGACCGAGACGCTGGACGCCGTCGCGCTGGCCCACCACAGCGGGTATCGCACGATGATGAGCCACCGCAGCGGCGAAACCGAGGACACCACGATCGCCGACCTGGCGGTGGCCGTCGGCAGCGGGCAGATCAAGACCGGCGCGCCGGCCCGCAGCGAGCGGGTCGCCAAATACAACCAGCTGCTGCGCATCGAGGAAGCCCTCGGCGACGCCGCCCGCTACGCCGGCGACCTGGCCTTCCCGCGCTACGTACTGGATGTGAAATAGCTTGACCGTCAACGGCAAACACGGCTAGGCGTCCGATGCCCGACGCGAAACGGCCAGACCCGAAGCGCCGCTCCCCGGCATCGCGCCCGGGGAAAGCCGGCGATTCGGTCCGGCGGGGTCGGGCCGCCAAACCGTCGTCCAAGCCGTCGTCGCGAACGTCGAAACTCGCGCAGAACGCCGCCGCTGCCCGGGCGACGGCCGAGCACATCGTCGAACCCATCAAGCGTCAGATCGCCGAGTCCGTCGAGCAACGATCCGAGCAGCGGCTCGGTTTCACCGCCCGGCGCGCGGCGGTGCTGGCCGCCGTGGTCTGCGTGCTGACGTTGACAATCGCGGGACCGGTGCGCACCTATTTCGCGCAGCGCACCGAGATGGCTCAGCTGAACGCCAGTGAAGCGGCGCTGCGCCGTCAGATCGCCGACCTCGAACAAAAGAAGGTCAAGCTCGGCGATCCGGCCTATATCGCGGCGCAGGCCCGCGAGCGCCTGGGGTTTGTGATGCCGGGGGACACACCGTTCCAGGTCCAGCTGCCGCCCGGCGCGGCGGCGTCCCCTCAGCCGGGCGCCGAGACGGCGAAGACGTCGAGCAATGCGCCGTGGTACTCCTCGTTGTGGCACACCATCGCCGACGCGCCGCACCTGCCACCGGCCAACGCGCCGGCGCCGGCGCCATCCGAACCCGGCCAGCCCGCGCCGGCGCCGCAATCACCGAAGCCCACGACTCCCGGTGGTTGATCGTGCCGACCTGGAAGCGGTGGCACGCCAACTCGGTCGCGAGCCGCGCGGCGTGCTGGAGATCGCCTACCGATGCCCCAGCGGCGAGCCCGGTGTGGTGAAGACCGCGCCGAAACTTCCTGACGGAACACCGTTTCCGACGTTGTATTACCTGACGCATCCCGCGCTCACCGCCGCCGCGAGCAGGCTGGAGACCACTGGACTGATGCGGGATATGACCGAGCGGCTGGGCACGAACCCAGAATTGGCCGCCACGTATCGGCGGGCGCACGAGTCGTATCTGGCCGAGCGCGACGCGATCGAACCACTCGGGACGACCTTCTCCGGCGGCGGTATGCCGGACCGGGTCAAATGCCTGCACGTGCTGATCGCGCATTCGCTGGCCAAGGGACCCGGAGTCAATCCGCTCGGCGACGAGGCGGTCGCGTTGCTGGCCGCCGAGCCGGCCATGGCCACGATCCTGGACGGTGCGTTGTGGCGCTGAGAGCCGCCGGTGTCGACTGCGGCACCAACTCGATTCGGTTGCTGATCGCCGACGTCTCCGACGGGCAGCTGCGTGACGTGCACCGCGAGACCCGGATCGTGCGCTTGGGTCAGGGCGTCGACGCCACGGGCCAGTTCGCCCCGGAGGCGATCGAGCGGGCCAGGGTCGCGCTCGTCGACTATGCGGAGCTGATGAAAGCCCATGGCGTCGAGCGGGTTCGGATGGTTGCCACCTCGGCCGCTCGCGATGTCAGCAACCGCGACGACTTCTTCGCGATGACCGCCGACGTGCTGGGTCGGGTGCTGCCCGGCACGGTCGCCGAGGTGATCACCGGAGCCGAAGAGGCCGAGTTGTCGTTCCGCGGCGCGGTCGGTGAATTAGACAGCGCCCGTGGGCCTTTCGTCGTCGTTGATCTCGGCGGTGGCTCGACAGAGATCGTGCTGGGCGCAGACCGGGTGATCGCGAGCTACTCGGCCGATATCGGCTGTGTCCGGCTGACCGAACGCTGCCTGCACTCGGACCCGCCGACGGCTGAGGAAGTGGATGCGGCGCGCGCGTTCGTGCGCGAGCGGCTGGGGCCCGCGCTGCGGTCCGTACCCGTCGAGGGAGCCCGGACCTGGGTCGGGCTGGCCGGTACGATGACCACGCTGTCGGCGCTGGCACACAACATGACGACGTATGATGCTGCGGCCATTCATCTTTCGCGGGTCTCCGGCGATGACTTGATGTCGGTGTGCGAGAGGCTGATCGGCATGACACGAGCGCAGCGCGTCGCGCTGCCGCCGATGCACGAGGGCCGCGCCGATGTGATCGGTGGCGGCGCGATCGTGGTGCAGGAGCTGGCCCGTGAGTTGCGCGCCCGGGCCGGCATCGACGAGTTGACCGTCAGCGAACACGACATCCTCGACGGCATCGTGCTGTCGATCGCGTAGTAGCTGCCGACTAACGTCTTTCAGTGTGCGCCCACGGTGGCTCCGCCCGGCGTGCCGCCGCCCTGGGCGCGCACTTGATGCCCTGGGCGCGCACTCAGGCCTCGAAGCGGTAGCCCATGCCGGATTCGGTCAGCAGGTGCTTGGGATGCGACGGGTCGTCTTCGAGTTTGCGCCGCAACTGAGCGAGATACACACGCAGGTAATGGGTTTCGGTAGCGTACGCTGGCCCCCACACCTCTTTGAGCAATTCCTCGCGGCCGACCAGCTTCCCGCGATTGCGTACCAGCACCTCGAGCATGCCCCATTCGGTCGGGGTGAGGTGCACCTCGGCGCCGCTCTTGGTGACCTTCTTGGCGGCCAGGTCGACGGTGAACGCGTCGGTTTCCACCACCGGCTCGTCCAACTCGGACGCCGCGGCATTGCGGCGCACCGCTGCCCGCAGCCGAGCCAGAAACTCGTCCATCCCAAAGGGTTTCGTGACGTAGTCGTCAGCCCCGGCGTCCAGCGCCTCGACCTTGTCGGAAGAATCGGTGCGCGCGGACAACACGATCACCGGTACCGTCAGCCACCCGCGCAGACCGGCGAGCACCTCGATGCCCGAGATATCAGGCAGGCCGAGATCGAGGATCACCACGTCGGGTTTGTGTTCGGCCGCGGCGCGCAGGGCGCCGGCACCGGTCGCCGCGGTGACGACCTCGTAGCCGCGCACCGACAAGTTGATGCGCAGCGCGCGCAAGATGTGCGGCTCGTCGTCGATCACCAAGACTCTGGTCATCGGACACCAATCGGTTGCGGCGGTGCGGCCAATTCTACGACGACGGTGAGTCCACCCCCAGGAGTGTCGCCGGCCGCGATGCTGCCTCCCATGGCTTCCACGAAGCCGCGGGCCACCGACATACCCAGTCCCACACCGGTGGTGTTGTCGTGATCGCCCAGCCGCTGGAATGCCTCGAAGATCTGATCTTCGGCCCCATGCGGGATTCCGGGGCCTTCGTCGATCACATTGATCAGCACCCGATCGCCGACCCGCCCGGCGTTGACCCGAACCACGCAGTTGGGTGCGTAACGCAGCGCGTTATCGATCAGGTTGGCAAGCACCCGTTCCAGCAGCCCGGGATCGGCCATCGCCACCGCATCGCCCACGTCGACCTTGACGCGGTCGATCGCGGATCGGTAGAAGCCGGTGGCGCCCTTGCCGATACTGACCAGCGCACGCTGTACGGATTCCTCAAGATAGACCGTGCGCAGGTCCGGGCAGACCACGCCCGCTGCCAGACGCGAAGAATCAAGCAGGTTTCCGACCAACGCGGTCAGCTGATCGATGGATTCCTCGATGGTGGCCAGCAATTCGGCGGTGTCCTCGGCGGAGAACGCGACGTCTTCGGCGCGCAGACTGGACACCGCGACCTTGGCCGCCGCCAGCGGTGTGCGCAAGTCATGGCTGACCGCGGAGAGCAACGAGCGCCGCAGCTCGTCGGCACGCACGACCGCCTCGGTTCGGCTGGCCTCCTCGGCCAGCTCGCCCTGACGGATCAGGCCGGCGGCCTGCTTGGCCACCGCCGTCAGCACCCTGCGGTCGCGGGCGGACAGCTTGCGTCCCGCCATCAACATCCAGAATTCGTCGTCACCGACCTCGATCGCGGTATCCGCGGAATCGACCGTCACACAAGGATCTTTGCCCACGCAGGCGACGATGTAGCTCTTCTTGCCGGCGGCGCGGGCTTCCTCGCTGGGCTCGCGCAGCATGCTCACCGCGCGCTGGGTGTAGGTTTCGCGCACCCGTTCCAGCAGCGTCTCGAGGTCCGCGCCGCGCAGCACCGAACCCGCGAACAGCGTCAGCAGCTCGGCCTCTTGAGCCGCCAGTCGGGCTTCGCGGGTGCGTTTGGCGGCGAAGTCGACGAGCACCGCGACCGCGACAGCGATCAGCAACAGCACCAATTCGGTGATGGCACTGTTGGGTTCGGCGATCGTGAAACTGTGCCGCGGAGCAATCAGAAAGTAATTCAGCAGCAGTCCGGACAGCACCGCCGAAAGAGCCGCCGGGGCAACACCTCCCAGCAAGCCGACCAGCAAGACTCCGACGAAGAACAGCGCGCTTTCCCCGCCGGTGTCCAGATAGGGGTCCAGCATCGTCACCGTGACGGCGCAAATGAGCGACGGCACGATGATTGCGGCCAGCCAGGATACGATGCGTCGCTCACGAGGGGCAAACGACGTGAAATGAAAACCCCGCTTGGATTCGTCGTGGGTGACGATGTGCACGTCGATCTTGCCCGACTGCTGGACGACGGTCGTGCCGATACCCTCCTCGAAGATGCGGGCCCATCGGGACCGTCGCGAGGTGCCGATCACCAACTGAGTGGCGTTCATCTCGCGGGCGAAATCCAATAGCGCCGTGGGGACGTCGTCACCGATCACGGTGTGCACCGACGCGTCCAGACTGTTGGCCAGTTCGCGGATCTTGTGCATCCGGGTCTCGGACAGGCCGGCCAGCCCGTCGCCCCGGATAACATGCACAACCATCAACTCGGCGCTGGATTTCGACGCGATGCGAGAAGCTCGCCGAACCAACGTTTCCGATTCCGGACCACCGGTGACCGCCACCACGACGCGCTCGCGTGCCTCCCACATATCGGTGATCTTGTTCTCCGCGCGGTACTTTGCCAGGGCGGTATCCACCTGGTCGGCCAGCCACAACAGCGCTAATTCCCTTAGGGCCGTGAGATTTCCGCGGCGAAAGTAGTTCGACAGCGCGGCGTCGATACGTTCAGGGGCATAGACATTGCCATGGGAAAGCCTGCGCCGCAGCGCCTCCGGCGTGATATCGATGAGCTCGACCTGCGCGGCCTCGCGGACGATCGAATCCGGGATCGTCTCCTTCTGTTCGATACCGGTGATCTGGGCGACGACGTCGTTGAGGCTTTCCAGGTGCTGAATATTGACCGTGGAGATCACGCTGATCCCGGCGTCGAGAAGTTCCTCGACGTCCTGCCAACGTTTCTGGTTCTTGCTGCCCGGTGTATTGGTGTGGGCGAGTTCGTCGACCAGCACGACCTGCGGATGACGTGCCAGCACGGTGGGCACGTCGAGTTCGGGGAAGGTGCTGTCCCGGTATTCGATGTACCGCGGCGGGATGGTTTCGATGCCTTCGATCATCTCCGCCGTCTTGCGGCGGCCATGGGTCTCCACCACGGCGGCAACCAGATCGGTGCCGCGTTCCAGCCGTCGGTGTGCCTCGCCGAGCATCGCGTACGTCTTGCCGACACCCGGTGCGGCACCGAGGTAAATGCGCAGCTCGCCCCGCTTGGGATGGTGGTCTTTGAGGGAGACGTCGCTCACGTCAACCATCATCCCCCTAAGCCGCTAGCTCGATACCGGATATTTGCGGTCGAGTTGGAGGTTGAGCTGCAACACGTTCACCGTGGGCTCTCCGAAGAATCCAAGGTCGCGGCCGCTGCGGTACTGGGCCAGGATCGATTTGATCTGATCGGGGCTGACATGGCGAGTCCTGGCCACCCGGGCGACCTGGATGTCGGCGTAGGCCGGCGAGATGTCTGGGTCGAGCCCACTACCGCTGGCGGTGACCGCATCGGCGGGTACGGAAGGGTTGGCGGGTGCGGCCCCACGGATGGGCACGATCTGCCCGAGCGAGTAGTCCTCGCCGTACTTCGCGCACTGCACCCGCACGCCCTGGTAGCTGGTGAGGAACGGCGTCTGCGTCGTCTGGCACGGCTCGTTGACGCTGATTACTTGGGTGGGGTGAATGACGTTTCCGCGTGCGTCGCGGGAGCCGATCACGGAGAGCACCGCGCCCACACCACCGCCGGTGCAGAACGGACGCGAACCGTCCACACCCTCCAGCTGGCCCACGGTTGCGCTACGCGTGCACACCTGTGTCAGCAGGCTCGGCTTGAAGCCCGCGTCCGAGGCGGACTTCCCCGCCGCCAATTGCGCTGGGTCGGCCGGTGTGTCGACGATGCTTTCCGGCCCGAGGTTGCTCGCGCTCGTCGACGTCGGGTCGTACCCGGTGCCGGCCGCCGACGGTCGGCTCTGGAAGTACTGCGGCAGTGCGTTGCCGTCCTTGTCGGTGAACAGCTGACCGATCAGCCGGCTGCCGATCGGCTTGCCGTTCACGGTGAGAATCGATCCCTCTGCCTTGTCATGCAATCCGGGGATCTGCGCGACCAGCCAGATGAACAGGGGATAAGCCAAGCCGGTGATCACGGTCAGCACCAGCAGTGCACGGAAGGCTGCCCAGTGCACGCGGACGAAATTTGAAAACTTCATGTCAGGACATCCCGGGGACGAATTGGATAACGAGGTCTATCAGCTTGATCCCGACGAACGGGGCGACGATTCCGCCGAGCCCGTAGATATAGAGGTTGCGGCTCAACAGCTTTGACGCGCTGCTTGGCGTGTAGCGCACACCCCGCAGCGACAGCGGGATCAGCGCCACGATCACGACCGCATTGAAAATCACCGCGGACAGGATCGCCGACTGCGGGCTGTGCAGCCGCATGATGTTGATCAGATCTAGACCGGGAAACAGCGCGACGAACATGGCCGGGATGATCGCGAAGTACTTCGCGATGTCGTTGGCGATTGAGAACGTCGTCAACGCGCCGCGAGTGATCAGCAACTGCTTACCGATCTCGACGATCTCAATGAGTTTCGTTGGGTCTGAGTCAAGATCGACCATGTTGCCGGCCTCTTTGGCGGCCGAGGTGCCGGTGTTCATCGCCACGCCCACG
The DNA here is from genome assembly GCF_036409155.1 of Mycobacterium sp. 050128. Lineage (NCBI taxonomy): Bacteria > Bacillati > Actinomycetota > Actinomycetes > Mycobacteriales > Mycobacteriaceae > Mycobacterium > Mycobacterium sp. 050128. The sequence continues at coordinate 2,738,226 of NZ_JAZGLW010000001.1, forward strand.
TCGGCCTGGGCCAGCGCCGGGGCGTCATTGGTGCCGTCACCGGTCATCGCGACCAGTTTGCCGCCGGCTTGTTCGCGTTTGATCAGCGCCAGTTTGTCCTCGGGCGTGGCTTCGGCGAGGAAGTCGTCGACGCCGGCCTCGTCTGCAATCGCCTTGGCGGTCAACGGGTTGTCGCCGGTGATCATCACCGTTCGGATTCCCATCTTCCGCATCTCGTCGAAGCGATCCCGCATGCCTTGCTTGACAACGTCTTTGAGGTGGATGACTCCCAGCACTGCGGCCTCGCCGTCGCGGATCTCACCGACGACTAAGGGGGTGCCGCCGCTGGCGGAGATCCCGTCAACGATCTCGCCGAGCTGGTGCGACACCGTGCCGCCTTGATTGCGCACCCATTCCGAGACCGAGCTGGCCGCGCCCTTGCGCAATTGGTGCCCGTCGAGGTTGACACCCGACATCCGGGTTGTCGCTGAGAATTCCACCCAGTGAGCATGGGTCAGCTCGCCCGGAGTGCGCGCGCGCAGCCCGAAGTGCTGTTTGGCGAACACGACGACCGAGCGACCTTCCGGTGTTTCGTCGGCCAGGCTGGACAACTGCGCGGCATCGGCCAGCTGCTCATTGGTGACGCCGTCGAGGGGGATGAAGGCAGCTGCTTGGCGATTGCCTAAGGTGATGGTGCCTGTCTTGTCGAGCAGCAGGGTGTTCACGTCGCCCGCAGCTTCCACCGCGCGGCCGGACATGGCCAACACGTTGCGCTGAACCAGCCGGTCCATGCCGGCGATGCCGATGGCGGACAGAAGTGCGCCGATTGTCGTGGGTATCAGACAAACCAATAGCGATACCATCACGATCCCGGTAACGCCATTTGTGTTGAGCGCCTCGGTATTTGGGACGCCGGGGTTGTTCATCTTGGAGTAGATCGCGAGCGGTTGCAGGGTCGCGACGGCAAAGACGAAGATGATCGTCAACGCGGCAAGCAGGATGTTCAGGGCGATCTCATTGGGGGTTTTCTGCCGGTTGGCGCCCTCGACGAGCGCGATCATCCGGTCGATGAAGCTTTCCCCAGGCTTTTGGGTGATTTTCACGACGATCCGGTCGCTCAGCACGGTGGTGCCACCGGTGACCGCCGAACGGTCGCCCCCGGACTCCCGGATCACGGGCGCCGACTCACCGGTGATCGCCGATTCGTCCACCGAGGCAATGCCTTCCACGACGTCGCCGTCGCCCGGTATGACTTGGCCGGCCTCGATCACGACGACATCGCCCTGTTGCAGCAGCGGTGCGGCGATCTCTTCCTCGACTCCAGGCGTGCCGGCTTCCCAATTCTTCAGCCGCCGGGCCATCGTCTGGGTTTTTGCTCGGCGCAGCGTTTCGGCCTGAGCCTTACCGCGTCCTTCGGCCACCGCTTCCGCGACATTGGCGAAAAACACGGTCAGCCATAGCCAGACCACGGTTAACCAGGCAAACCAGGTCGGGCTGATGATCGCCAACACGGTGCTCCAGGCGGCGCCGATTTCGACGATGAACATCACCGGGTTGCGCCACAGCGTGCGCGGGTCGAGTTTGCGCAACGCATCCGGCGTTGACTTCCACAACATCTTCGGGTCGAGAAGGCCGCCCTGCACCCGTTTTTTGTTGGGCGAGGGCGAGGGCTGCGTCGGCGCAGCCGAATCGACGGTCGCGGTCATCAATGGATTCCTTCAGCGAGAGGCCCGAGCGCGAGCATGGGCAGGAAAGTGAGGGCAACAAGGATCAACGTGACGCCGGCGACCATGCCGACGAACTGTGGCCGGTGGGTGGGAAGCGTTCCCGCCGATTCCGGCGTCATACCCTGCTTGGCCAGCGAGCCGGCCAGCGCGAGCACCAGCACGATCGGCAGGAACCTGCCAAAGACCATCGCCAGTCCCAGCGCGGTGTTCCACCAGTCGGTGTTGACGCTGATCCCGGCGAATGCCGAGCCGTTGTTATTCGCCGCAGAGGTGAACGCGTACAACACCTCCGAGAGCCCGTGCGGGCCGGTGTTCAGCATTGCGGCCCGCTCGCCCGGCAGCGCCATCGCAATCGCCGTGCCGGTCAACACGATCAGCGGCGTGACCAGGAAATAGCTTGCGGCGAGTTTGATTTCGCGCGGGTTGATCTTCTTGCCGAGGTATTCCGGAGTGCGCCCGACCATCAGCCCGGCGACGAAGACGGTGATTACCGCGAGGATCAGCATGCCGTACAGGCCGGAGCCGGTGCCACCGGGGGCGACCTCGCCGAGCTGCATGTCGAACATCGTGATCATCCCGCCGAGGCTGGTGTAGGAGTCGTGAAACGAGTCGACGGCACCGGTTGACGTGAGCGTCGTGGAGCTCGCGAACACCGCCGAATTGGCGACGCCGAAGCGCTGTTCGATGCCTTCCATCGCCGCACCGATCGAAGTCGGCGCCGTGCCGTGGTGCTGCAGCTGAAACCACATCATGAAGGTCACGCTGATCGCGTACAGCGACGCCATGACCGAGGCGATCGCGTAGCCCTGTTTCGTGCTGCCCACCATGCGCCCGAAAGTGCGTGGCAGCGAGAAGCTGATCACCAGCAGCAGGAAGATCTCGAACCAGTTGGTCCACGCCGTGGGGTTCTCGAACGGGTGCGAGGAGTTCGCGTTGTAGAAGCCGCCGCCGTTGGTGCCGAGTTCCTTGATGGCTTCCTGGCTGGCGACCGGACCGCCGGTGATGGTCTGTGGGGTACCGGCAAGTGTGTTGACAACCTGGTCGTTGAGGTGGAAGTTCTGGATCGCCCCGCCCGCGATCAAGACGATCGCCGCGATGACCGCGATCGGGAGCAGGATGCGCAGCGTGCCGCGGACCAGGTCGACCCAGAAGTTTCCCAGATCACCGGTGCGCCTACGGGCGAAGCCGCGCACCAGCGCAACCGCTACTGCAATGCCCACGGCGGCCGAGACGAAGTTCTGCACCGCCAGTCCCGCCATTTGCACCAGATGGCCCTGTGTTGATTCGCCGGAGTAGGCCTGCCAGTTGGTGTTGGTGACGAAGCTGACGGCGGTGTTCCAGGCCAGCGCCGGCGTCATCTTGGTAGCCGGATCATGTAGGTGCAAAGGCAATTTGTCCTGCACGAGCTGGAACACGAACAAGAAGAGGATGCTGATCGACGAGAATGCCAAGACGCTTCGGGCGTAGGCGCCCCAGGTCTGCTCGGAGCGTGAGTCGACGCCGATCAGCCGGTAGATCACCCGCTCGACGGAGGAGTCCTTCTCCGCTGAGTAGACCCGATACATGTAGTCGCCCAACGGCACATGCACCGCAACCAGGGCCGCGACGAGTGCGATGAGAAAGATGATTCCCGCGGTCGTTGTGCTCACTAGAACCTCTCCGGGAACAGCAGGGCGCATCCGAGAAACAGAGCGAGAACGATGGAAAGTACTAGACCGACGACGTTTTCGTAGTTCACAGCCGCTCGACCAACTTCTGCACCAGGCCTAGCACGGCGAACACCGCCACCGTGAGCACGACGAATGCCAACACGCCCATCTTGTCTCCGTTCCGCGCCGAACGCGTGCATACGAAAGGACCCCATCGAGTCAGCCACACCGCAGTCCTCGGAGGCAAGGTCAGCTTGAAGTTAATCGGGACCAGTCCGATAGGGCCTTTGGTTGATGCTTTCCTAACGGCGCCGCAGTGCACCTTTGCGGTTTCTTTACGCCAGTATGTTCGAACCGGAGGCTCTGTTCCGGCGTGTGATCGCTTCCCCTCGAGCTCGGTGAACCTCTCTCCGCTCGACAGCCGTCATACCGAACCGCGCGGTCGGGTTCACCGTAACCAATCACGAGTCGCGACAAAGTTTTTCGTGAAGGGCGAGCAACGCGACGTAACGGCGTTCGACGTCAGCGCGGTCAGACTGTTCGGAAACCGATTCCACGTTCGAACGCTGAATCATGGCCGCCTGATCGGTCAGGACTTGGGCGCGCTGCGGGTCGGTCGTTTGCTCCATGATCGTCGTTAACGCATCGAGCTGACGGACCATCACCGCCGGCATGCCGCGGCCGGCCTGCCGGATCTTCTCGAACGATCGTTGCACCAGCCGCTCGTAGCTGACTTGATCGGAGATGACACGAATGACTCCGCGGCGGTCGCGATGAACTTGAGTTGGCGCCCATATCGGGGCAATTTTGCACAGGCAGTCGCCGAGCCAGTCGATGCATGTGAGTGCGGTGAAGGTGTCGTTGACGGCCGGAGATAGTGCTCGAATCGCGATTTCGACGAGCTGGTCGACGCCGAAGGCGACATCCTGTGTCAGGGTGCGATGCGGTCCGGTTGCCTGAGCCCGCGCCAGGTAGTCGGCCACCCGCTCGGCGGCGGTCTCGGGCCACACGCTGGCCAGCTCGCGGCCTTCGACCAAAAAGTGCCCCGGGCGATAAGGCAGCCGGATCACCGCGTCGGCCTGGGCGGCGACGCGGACCAGCGTCTGATGCCGGATGAATTGCAGGTAACCGCTTTTGGGAGTGGGTATGACGGTGCCGGCGGTTTCAATTCTGGTGAGTAGCTCGTCGAGCGTAGGACCTAGCGCAGGGTCTCGGGTCGCGAATTCCGGTTGGTCTTCACTCTGTACCGCCACGGCTCGGGCCAGATCTCTGGCGATGCCGGCAATCACCTGGGGCAGCTGGATTTGGGTGGCGATGTGGTGAATGAAGTAGATCAGGACCATGACATCGATGAGAACCAGGCCGAAAGCAGTCGTAATCGAGATGTGGGGCACGAAGTCGCCGTGATCTCCGGGTCCGATCGACACCAGCGTCACAATGCAATACACGAACGTCGCCACGAATGCGCCCAGCGTGAGCTGGGTGCCGCGGTCGCGGATGAAGTTTCGTAACATCCGCGGACCGAACTGCGTCGACGCGAGCGTCAAGGTCACGATGGTGATTGAAAAAACGATGCCGACGACGGTGATCACCGAGGCCGCAATAGAGGTCAATATCTGACGCGCTGCGTCGGCGGTGCCGCTGATCACCCATCCCGGCGGCCGGATTTCACCCTGATACGTGGCCCGGTCCAACCACAGCGTCAGGGCGAAAAGACCGAGCGCCCCGAGAATCACGATCGCCGGAACCAACCACAAATTGGTGCGCAGTTCTTCTCGACGCCACTCCGGCCATACCAGACGGGGGCTCAGCATCACATCAGCACAGCCGCTGGCGAACGCGCACCAAAGCGTTCTATCACGGCGGTTATCTAACTGACCAGCCCCGATAAGCGCAAGTTCCCGTGGGCAGTGCGGGCCGGGTTCACCGGTTGAAAAAGTTCCGTAAAGGTTTGGACAGCCGTCGTATGGATGCTGTTTGGACCAAAGCGGGCTTTGGGTCGAAGGCGTAAATCTGGCTTCATGCACGACACGCGCGACCGAGTCGCTCAACCCGCCATGGCCCCGCCGACCCGCGTGCAACCTTCGGCGCGGGGACGGTGGTCGCAACTGCTTGACGGCGCCCACCCGTGGGGATCATTTGTCGCCACGGTCGGACGATATGGGGTGCAACGCTTTCAGTTGGTCGTCTATCCGCCCGGAAGCAGCGTCGCCGATCGGCAATTGGCGCGGCTATGGCGGGGATGGCCGATAAGTGGCGCTGCCCTCGGGTTGATCGCGATGGTGGTGCTCGGCGAGGTGGCGGCCTCGCCCGACACCGTGCTGGCGTTCGCCGTCGCCTGCTACATAACCATCGGCGCTCTGCTTTTCCTGACGGCCGGGCCCACTCGCGTGCAGGTCAGGTCTGTGTCGATCGCCCTGATGCCCCAAGCCGCCGACGATGGCGAACTAGGTAGGTACGTCGAAGGTCTGAGCTTGGCGACCATGTTGACCCGCGCCGACCGGTTGCTCAAGGCGGGTGCGATCTCGTCGGGCGAGCATGAGGGGATTTGGCGGGAAGCCTACGAGCGTCTCGCAGCGATCCAAGTCTGAGGTGCGATCCCGCCGCGGGCTAAGCGCTCGGACCGTCGATCATCGGCAGCCGCACCCGGAAGACCGTTCGGCCGTGGGCGGATTCGGCACTGACCGAGCCGTGATGGGCTTTAACGATCGAACTCACGATGGCCAGGCCCAGTCCGATGCCCGACCCGTCGGATCGGGAGGTGTTCGCGCGGACGAATCGCTCGAAGAGCCGGGGGAGCAGATCCGCGTCGATGCCGGGACCGTTATCGGCAACGGTGAGCTCGGCATGGGGTGCGCCGGAATCGCCGCGGTGGCAGGTGATTGCGGTGGTGACCGTGACGCCGGGCGGCGTGTGCAGGCGGGCGTTGCTGTGCAGATTGCTGACGGCTTGATGCAGCCGGGCATGGTCGCCGCGCACCCAGACCGGGCCCTCGGGCAGGTCTTTGAGCCAGGTGTGCGTCGGCGCCGCGACCGCGGCGTCGTTCACCGCGTTGACGACCAGTTCGGCAAGGTCCACGTCTTCGCTCTGCAGGTCCTCACCCTCGCCCAGGCGTGAGAGCAGCAGCAGCTCCTCGACGAGCAGGGACATCCGCTGTGCCTCGGACTCGATGCGCGCCAGCGCGTACTCGGTGGTCGGCGGTAGCGCCGAACTGTCCTGGCGGGTCAGCTCCGCGTAGCCCTGAATCGCCGCCAGCGGCGTTCTCAGCTCGTGGCTGGCGTCGGTGAGGAATTGCCGCATCCGCAGGTCGGAGTCGACGCGATGCGCCAGCGCGCTATCCACGTTGTCCAGCAACCGGTTCAGTGTGTGCCCGACGATGCCGACCTCGTTGTCGGGATCGGTGTCTTCCTGTCGGACCCGCACGCTGATCCGGTGGTCGTCGCCGGTGAGCGGCATTGCGGCGACTTCCGCGGCGGTCGCCGCGACCCGGCGCAGCGGACGAAGTGTGTAGCCGACCACCCAGATGGTGAGCCCGGCGGTGATCACCAGGGCGGCCGCGATCAGCAGGCTGGTGGTGATGTATTTGCGGGCCATGATCTGGTCGGCCAGCTTCACCGACATCCCAACGATCAGCAGATCGGATCCCTCGCGCCGGCTATCGACGCGGTAGGCGCCCAGGCTGCCGAGCCGTACGGTCCTGGGCGGCGAGTCGGTCCAGGACAGCGATTCGATCGCGTGAATCACGTCGGGCGGGGCGGGTTTTGGCTCATCCTCGGAAAACACCGCCGAGCCGATCACGGTGCCGTTGTGCACCACGGCGATCAGGTTGCCCGGTGTTTGTCCGGTGAATTCCAGCATCGCCTGGTCCACCGGCGGAGTGCGGCGGTGCGCCGAGGTGTGCTCGCCGTTTCGGTATCGGGTGTAGGAGTTGCTCAGCGCATCGAGCGACTCGGCGACGTCGGCGTCGCTGATCGCGGTGACGTAGCCGCGCAGGCTGAGCACCGAGACCACGCCGACAGACACCAAAACCACTGTGACAACGGCTAATACACCTATCAGTAATTGGCGGCGCAGCGACCGGGGCAACCAGAAAGGGGTATTGCGCTGGCCCGTCATTCCAGGGGTCGCAGCATGTATCCAACACCTCGCACGGTGTGGATCATCGGCTCGCGGCCGGAGTCGATCTTCTTTCGCAGATACGAGATGTAGAGGTCGACGATGCTGGTGCGCCCCGCGAAGTCGTAGTTCCAGACGCGGTCCAGGATTTCGGTGCGGCTCAGCGCGCGGCGCGGATTGCGCATCAGGAAGCGCAGCAATTCGAACTCGGTCGACGACAGCGATATCGGCGTGCCGTCGCGGGTGACTTCGCGGCTGGCGGTGTCCAGCCGAAGATCGCCGACCTTGAGCGCTTCGGCGGCCGGCGGGGACAGCTGGCTCGACCGGCGCAGCAACCCGCGTAGACGTGCGACCAGTTCCTCGAGGCTGAACGGCTTGGTCATGTAGTCGTCGGCGCCCGCGGTGAGGCCGGTAACCCGGTCCATGACCGAATCGCGCGCGGTCAAGAACAGCGTGGGGGTGTAGACGTCGGATTCGCGGATCCGCTGCAGAATGCGCAGGCCATCCATGTCCGGAAGCATGATGTCGAGGACGAGCACATCCGGCGTCACCCGGTCGAACTTGGCCAGTGCTTCACGTCCGTTGTGGGCGATCTCCACCACCCAGCCCTCGTAGTGCAGGGCCATCTTGACGAGGTTGGTGAGTGCCGGCTCGTCGTCCACCAGCAAAACCCGGATCGGTGAACCGTCAGCACGATAGATCCTCGGCAGCTGTCCAAGGATGGCTTGACGCGGGCGCTGGCTACCCGTGTACCCGGACGTTACGGCGGTCATGTCCTTGAATTCTCGCAAAGCGCATAAGCGCTTGTCACGGAGTTCATAGACTTCTCAAATCTTACGAAGTCCCGAATCGAGTGCGGCGCGGACGTCGCGTCAGACGACGCTGTGCCCCAACGAATTTCGTTGACGCGATCACACGGGCCGTCTAACCCGGTGGCAAAGCACACGGAGCGGGGCGCTGGGGTCAGTCCTTCGAAGAGGGTGCCGCACATGCACCGGGGCCGCACACCGATTGGTGTGCGGCCCCGGGTGAAGCGAAGGGTGTCAGGCCCAGCTGGACCCGACGGCGCTGTCGGTGCTGGCCATGTTGTTGCCCGCGGTCTGCACCTTCTGCCCGTGCTGGTTGGCCTGCTCGTAGATCACCTGGAAGTTGCGACCCAACTGGGTGATGAACTCCTGGCACGCCACCGAACCGGCGCCACCCCAGAAGTCACCGGCCGCCAGCACATCGCGAACGATGGCCTGGTGCTCGGCCTCCAACGAAGCGGCCTGCGCGCGGATCAACGCACCGTGCGCGTCCACGTCTCCGAACTGGTAATTGATCGACATTGTCTATCCTCCTGAATGAAAAGTTTTGGGATCCAGTGGTTTTCGCGGCTAGTGGCCGAGGGCCTGCTGCGAGGCCTGCTCTTGCGTCTCGTAGTTGTTAGCGTCGCGGATCAGTCCGTCACGCACACCGTGGAGCATGTTGACAATGTTGTTGAACGCCTGGTTCATCTGACCCATCGTGTCGTACGACGTGGCCTGGGCCTGACCGCTCCAGCCCGCACCGGCGATGTTCATCGACGACGCCCACATCTTGCGCGCCTCATCCGACACCGTCTGCGCGTGCATCTCAAAACGGCCCGCCATCGCACGCATCGCGTGCGGGTCGGTCATAAAACGTGTTGCCATGTTGCCTTTCTCCTTTTTTTCGGGTGATGCCTTCGGTAGGTGGAAGTCTTGGCGCGGTGGTAGCCGCGCAGCGGATAGATTACGGCGTAGCGGTTAACTGCCAGCCTCGAGCGAGTTACATGTGACCCCTGATTTTGGCCGTCACACGACAACCTGCTTGGGCATGACGATCGGCTTGAAGCCGTACCGCGGACCCGAGCCGAAGGCGCCGGCGCCCTTGGCCCCGGCCACCATGCCGGGCATTCCGGGCGCGCCCATGACCGAAGCTTCCTCGGTGGCGGCCGTCCAGCCCGAACCCTCGATCGGGGCGGTCGCGGCGGCCAACTCCGTCGCCGGGGCAGCGTTTGCGGCCCAACTGGCCGGCACCGAGAGACGGCTGACGGTCTGCGCCCCGCCGAGGCTCGCCGACGCTGCGCTGCCCAAGCCACCCGCCGGTGTCACCGAGCTGACCACGGAGCCCTCGATGACGCCGCCCGCACCGGCCGGCACCACGTCGCTGACCGCGGCCGCCGGCACCGCGGCGCCGGCCAGCACGTGGCCCAGCGACACCGCGGTCGGGATGGTGATCATGGTGAACCAGGCCGCGGTGTTGACCGCGCCGTTGATGGCGTTCAGCACAGAAGGCGTGCCGAGGAAGCCGTCGATCGACTGCAGCAGGTTGTTGCTGGTAAACGGGAGTTGCAGCGCCTGGGTCAGCGAGCTCAAATCGAGTGCGGCCAGCGCCTGGGGCGCCGCAGCCGCCGCCTGGACCGGGGCGTCGGCGGCTTGCACGCCCGGGTCGACGGTGGAGGCCAGCGGTGTCACCGGCTGCAGCATCCCGGCGGCCGCGTCACTGGCTGCCTGGTACGCGCTCATCGCGGTGGCGTCTTGGACCCACATCTCCGAGTACTCCATCTCCAATTCCGTCACCTGCGGAAGGGTGAAGGGGAGCCCGGCGAGTGCGGCGGTGAATTCCGCGCGGTTGGTGAAGACCAGCGCCGGGTTGACCACCCCCGCGTGAGCGGCCTCGAAAGCCGCCGCCGACGATGCCGCAGCGGAGCTCGCCTGCTCGAGCGCCGTCGCCGTGTCGGTCAGGTAGGTCACGATCGGCTGCGCCGCGGTCGCTGCCGCTGCCGACCCGCCACCCGTCCACGCCTCGGTGGTCAGCAGCGAGATGATCGACTCCCACGAGGTTGCCGTGGTCCCCACCTCGGCGGCCAGGTTGGCGTACGCGGTTGCGGCGGCCATCAGCGGCGCCGAGCCCGGGCCGCTCCACACGAGCGTCGAGGTGATCTCCGGGGGTAGTGCTGCAAAGTCCATAACCATTTTTGTATCCGCTCCTGTTCGAAGAATTCGCTAGGTGGTTAACCGTGAAAGCTGCTAGACGGCAGTCGATTTCGGCATGACGATCGGCTTGACGCCGTAGCGCGGCGCACCGAAGCCGCTGGAGGCGCGTCCCGCGCCGGTGACCATGCCGGGCATGCCGGCGATCGGCGTGCCCGTGCCGGCCGCTGGCGCGGCGGAGGTCCAGCCCACGGTGTGCAGTGGTGTGGCGGTGGTGCCGACCACGGGAGTGACCTGACCGCCGACCCAACTCGGCGGCACCGCCAGGTTGCCGACCAGGGTGCCCTGGCCGATGCCGGCGACTACCGGCATCGCGCCACCACCCATGCCTGCTGGCATCGGGGAGGTCGAGGCGGCGAGGTCCGCGGCGCCCGCCGCCGCGGCGGCGTCGCCGATCGTGTCGCTACCGGCGGGAAGCAGACCACCACCGGCCATACCGACGAGGTTCGATGCGGCCGAGGCCCAGTTGCCGGCACCGATGTTCAAGATGTTGGCACCGTTGCTGGACAGGCCGAACATGCCGCCGAGCATCGCTGAGTTGGTGAAGTTACCGGTGCCACCCAGGAGGTACTGCAGAATGTCGAGGCCGGTGCTGCCGGGACCGGCCGCCTGAACCTGCGAAACCGGATCCGCGAGCAGGCTCAATTGCGACGGGTCGGCCGACTGAAGGAGGGCCGATGCCGCGTTGCTGGCCTCGGTGTCGCTGTAGCTGCCGGAGCTGGTGCCCAGGTTGGTCGTATACGTCTCCAGCTGGGTCTGAGCGTCGGTGGCGGTCGTCTGGTACGTGGTGCCGAACGCGGAGAAGATCGCCGCCTGCTGCAGCGACACCGCATCGGCGCCGGCCGGAGCAACAACCGTGGTCGCGGCCGCGGCGCCGACATTCTGCGCCGCCAGGTTGGCGTTGATCGCTTCCAGCTGCCCCTGCGCGGCAAGCAACTCTTCAGTCACTGTTGTCAGGAATGACATCCATTGCTCCTCTAGTGTTCGAAACCATGTCGACCCAAAAAGCACTGGGTCAACCCTGAGTGGTGGTGTACAAGCCCCTGTGTACTGGCGTAAGGCTATTTCCCCCAGTCACCAAGTTCGCGACCGAAAGGGCGCGGGTGACGGGCGTTTACGGCGTTTTAACGCTGACGCAAGCAGTTTTAACAAGGTCCTGCCGGCTGACATAGCCGTGTCATCTGTGGCCGGGTGCCGAGTAGCTGGAAGTCGCGCGGCGCGCGGATCTTACGCGAGGCAGGGCCGGGACGCACGTGCTGAATTCGGCCAAATTCGGGGGAGACGCGGTGTCCCGCAATCGGGTCGCGCGCGCTAGATTCGCCGCCGGGGCCCCCATAGCCCAATTGGCAGAGGCAGCGGACTTAAAATCCGCCCAGTGTCGGTTCGAGTCCGACTGGGGGCACGTCAAAAGGGGTGCCCATCGGGGGTAACCCTGCACTACGAATGACATCGGCGGGCGGCCGGCGGCAATTACCGCGCGCCCGATCCCGAGGTCAGCTCTACATTTTGCTGCGGTTCTCCGGGCAGTAAGCCGCAACCGCCGCACCGACGATGCTGCCGGCACCCATGTTGCTCACTCCCAGCGCTTTCTTCACGTCATCGACGGTCTGGGCCATCGTGTCCCCGGCGTCAAAGTCCTGACACACCGCGTGGCCGGCGTTGATCATCATCGGGTCCTGGCCGCCGGGCCAGGAGAGCCCACGCTGCTGCAGCGTGCGCAGGTAGGTGTCATCCGCCCCGTCGGCGCTCGCGATCGGGGCAGCGGCGATGGCGACAAGGCCGGTCGCCACGGCGGCGATTGGGCCCGCCAACCATGCCGTGTTCTTCATTCGTCGACCCCCTTGATGTGAACCGTGCAGGACCAGAATCCTAACTTCGTCCTGACATTATGTCTCGACAACGGGTTTCGCGGCTTTCGCTCCTAACCCTGGGTGCGAGATACGGCCGCGCGCAACTTATTACGCTCCATGCTCGCTCGGATGGATGGCCATCGACAGGAAGTCCAGACGCCACAGCTCCTGAAAAAGCTTGAGCGCGAAGTCCGCCGCGTCGCCGATGCTGCCGCCACCGCGCCGCGCAACTGCGGCGGCGATCTCCCGGATGCTGCGGCGGCCGTCGACGAGTTGTGCGAAGGGCAGCTGAGCCGGGCCGAGCCGCAGCCGATAGCCGGGGCCGAGCAGGTCGGCTTCCGACAGCAGGCACGCGGTACGCGACATCGGCACGTAGTCCAGAGCCGCATCCGTCGTGAAGTCGATCGTGTAGTGCTCTTTCGGACGGTCCGGACGACACGCCATGAAGAAATGTGTCGCGTTCGCCGTCTGCAGCCGCTCCATTACCGACCACAGTTCCGTTTCGGGCAATTTCGTCAGGTACTCCACGAATTTGCTTGCCGGAGTAAACATTTCGTGTGGATAGTACGGCGACTTGTGGAACCACCCCTGAAAGGTGAGCCCGGCCGAGGCGACCAGGTCACGACACTCGTCGACGGTGTAGCTGCGCTGGCGACCGTGCAGGAACGTATCGACGAGCGCGCCGTCGGTCTGCAGATCGCGGGCCACCGCCAGGTAACTCCGGACGGGATGGTCCGCGGGCAGCGTCGCGATGATGTCCTTGACCGCCTGAACCGATGCGTCGTCCTGGGAAAGGCCCAAGTCGCGAAAGACCGACTCCAGCAGTTCGACCCCGGTCCGTCCGTATTTGGCGTAGAGCATGACCCCCATCGCGCCCTCGCGTCGCAGGCAACCCGCCAGCGCCGTCATGCCGGTCAGCGGATCGGCCATGTGATGCAGAACGCCGGTGGACACGATCAGGTCGAAGTCGCGGCCCAGCGTCGACACCTCTTCGATCGGCAACAGGTGCAATTCCAGGTTGTCCAGGCCGTGCTTGTCCGCGAGGTACCGCTGATGATCCAGCGCCGATTGGCTGACGTCGATCGCCACGACCGTGGCCGCACGATTGGTGAAGGCGAATACCGACGCCTGGTTCGCTCCGCACCCCGCGATCAGAATGTCCAGGTCGGGCCGATAGCCGCGGTCCGGCCACAACACCCGGTGCGCCCACAACGGGTCGAACCACTCCCAGTTGTTCTTCGAGTAGGCCTCGAGGTCGTCAATGGGGGGCGGGTACTGCCACCGATCGTATTGCCGGGAGACCACGTCGTTGCGCGGATCGTCATTCACTAAAGACGCAATGTAATGGGTTTGCCCGGTCGCCGCAGGATGCCTGACGGCCCCGATGCGGCGGTGCTCGCCGGTGGAGGAGCGGGCAACTCATACACTGGCCCACCGTGGGCATGCTCTTTGGATTTGCGCCGTGGCTTATCTACTGGGTTTTGGTCGGCAACGTCCCTTTCAAGACCGCGGTGGTGGTCGCGCTGGTGATCGCGATCGCCGCGTTCGCGATCGGGCGCGCACTCGGTAAGTCGAGCGGCACCCTGGAGATCGGCGCGGTAGCCACGTTCGCCGTCCTGACGGTTCTGACGTTCACGCTCAGCGAGACGTTCATGCATCGATGGATACAGCCACTCAGTAGCGGCGGGATCTTCCTGGTGGCCCTGATCGGGCAGCTGGTCGGCAAGTCGTTCGTGCGCGAGTTCGCCGCCGCCGAGCAACCCCCTGACGTGGTCAAGACCGAGTTGTTTGACCGGATCACCGATGTCTTGTCCTGGATCTGGATCGCCGCGTTCGCCGGTATGACGGTGTCATCCGCGATCCCGCCGGTGCTCGAGGAGTTCGGGGGGCAAGCGGCCACGATCCTGGACACCAAGACCCCGCTGCTGTTCATCTGCTACTGGGTCATCCCGTATTCGTTGCTGGGTGTCGCAGCGCTCGCGTCACGGTACGTCCCGGAGCGGATGCTGGTCGGGGTCGAGGACCTCGCCCGGCAAACCTCGTTCGTCGCGTACGACGAAGCGACCATCGATGAGCTGTATTACCTCGCCCAGGAACACGCGAATCGCGAGGTCGGCCCGGGCAAGGAGGCATACAACGTGAAGGTCGGGGGGATGGGAACTCCGCTGACCGGCGACGAGTCGCGCAAGTCGTGGCCGTCGTCCTACAAAGTGCGCGATAAGAAGGGGTAGGGCGCGACGTCTGCTCGCGTGACATTCATCAGCGAGACAACTTCCACTTGTTAGGTCGATTGCATGGCATTCAAGAGGATCTGGCCCGTCGCTGCCGCCACCGTGCTCGTCGTGGTGGCGGCCTGCTCGTCAGGCCATTCCGGGTCGGGCGCTAAGCCGGACTTGAGCACACCCGCCGGCAAGGCGCTGACCATCACCCCGGAGCAGATGCTGGCCGCCACCGATGGGGATACGCCGGTCGCGTATGCCAAGCCCGAACACGGCACCATCACCTACGGCCCCAACGGCGCGATGATCTACACCCCGGACGCCGGGTTCACCGGCACCGACCAGCTCCACCTCACCTCCACGCCCAGCGTCAAGCTCTACGCCGAGAATCTGCCGCCGCTCGCCACCATCGGTGGCGTCGCCGTCCAGGCCAATGCGCATGGTTCGGCAATCGCCCCGGTGCCGGGTAGCTCCAACGAGATCTACGGCCTGACCGATCGCGGCCCCAACGTTGCCGGGCGTACGCCGAACGAAATCGTCTTTCCGATACCCGATTTCCACCCACAGATCGCCAAGCTCAAGCTCGCCGACGGTGTGGCGTCGGTCGAGAAGATCATCACGCTGTCGGGCCACGACGGGGCGCCCTTGGTGGGGCTGGCCTACCCGCAGGCCGCCGCCGGCGAGTCGATGGTCGACATCAACGGCGCGCCGTTGCCGCCCTCGGATCACGGCCTGGACGGCGAAGGCTTGGTCGCGTTGTCCGACGGTACGTTCTGGGTTTCCGACGAATACGGCCCGTTCATCGTCCATTTCGACGCCAATGGCAAAGAGCTGGAACGTCTTTCGCCGTTCGACGGAACGCTGCCCAAGGAGTTGTCGCTGCGCAGCCCGAACCAGGGCCTGGAGGGCCTGACGCTGACCCCCGACGGCACCACGCTGGTCGGCATCATGCAGTCGGGCTTGCAGACACCGGGACTGGTCGGCCCGGCGGCGTCGGTCCCGATGACGCGCATCGTGACGATCAGACTCTCCAACCACAGCGACGTACACGAGTATCTCTACCCGCTGGCCAACCCGCAGCAGACCAAGGTCGCGGTCTCGGAAATCACCGCGGTCAGCAACACCACGTTTCTGGTCGACGAGCTTGACGGCGAGCCACAGCCCAACGGCAACAAGAAGATCTACCTGGCCGACATCTCCGGAGCCACCGATGTCGGCCCCCGGGCGAAGGTGTCCGGCGCGACCTATCAGGCCGACCGCGGCGGGCTGCTGATCAACAACGTTGCGATCGAAACCTTTGTCGGGATCGCCGGGGTCGAGGCGGCCACCGACAAACTCAGCGCCGCCGGGATCTCAGTGGCCGGCAAGAAGCTCAAACTTGATCTCACCGATCTGCTGCGCTCGTTGTCGGCCGCCGGAAACTTCTTCGGACACGCCAAGATCGAAGGCATCATCACGCCCGACGGCGGAAAGACGTTGATGATTGCCAACGACAGTGATTTCGGGCTGGACGGCCTGGCTTCCACCACTGTCCCGTTTGCGCTCAAGCCCAAGATCGCGCCCAATGGCGCCCAGGACAGCGGCGAGATTCTGACGATCGACATGAGGAAGCTGCCGCCCACGATGGAGGCGGAGACGGTGCCCATCAAGGTGGGCTGAGCCCCCTGGCCGGACTTCGATTACGTTGGTTTCCAGGCGGGCGCACCGCCCCGTCGGCACCAGGACGAGCCGCACCCGCTGCGCACTCGATTGCGGCCCAGCAAGGAGCATCTCGATGAACTCGGTCAGCCCGGATGCCATTCGCGCGGAGACGATCACCATCACGGGCCACGTTGGCGATGAGATCGAGGCCTATCGCGCTTCTCCAGTTTCCGAGCCGCTCGCTGAAGGATCACGCGGCGGCGTCGTCTGGATCCATCACATGCCCGGATACGACCGGGAAACCAAGGAGTTCGTTCGCCGGCTGGCCGTCAGTGGCTACCACACCGTGGCGCCGAATCTGTACTCCCGCGAGGCGCCCGGCGCGGCTCCCGACGACGCGGCCGCGACGGTACGCGCGGCCGGCGGCGTGCCCGACGAGCGGCTGGTCGGTGATGTGGCGGGCGCTATCGAGCACCTGCGGTCGCTGCCCGGCGCGAACGGGAAGTTCGGTGTGATCGGGCACTGCTCGGGAGGGCGGCACGCCTACCTGGCGGCGTGCTCGCTGGAGTTGGACGCGGCCGTGGACTGCTACGGCGCCTTCGTTGTCGAGGATCGGCCCGACGGCATACCCAAGGCCATGCAACCGATCCTGCACCTGGCGCCGAACCTGGGCTGCCCGCTGCTGGGCCTGTTCGGAATCGACGACAAGTTCCCGGCCCCGGCCGCGGTGGCCACGCTGGACGCCGAGCTGACCAAGCTGGGCAAGCCACACGAGTTCCACTCTTACGAGGGTGCGGGCCACTCGTTCTTCTCCGTCGACCGGCCCGCGTATCGCCCCGAGGCGGCCGTCGACGGCTGGCGCCGCATTGACGAGTTCTTCGCCACGCATCTGAAAGGTTAGGTCCGCCAAGCTATGTGCACATATCTGACCGAGCACGTCGAGATCGATGGCAGTGGCAAGGGCGCGTCGGGATGGTTCGGCGCCGACCGCGCGACCGTCTACGTCGATCACCCCGTCCACGCGCCCTACGGCCACACGGTCAACATCGACGTGATCAACCCGCAGCTCGGTCCGTCGGCGCGGGTCGCGCTGGAACTCACCGCGGAAAGCGCGCTGGCGTTGGCCGACGCCATCCACAAGGCGATCGCGAATGCGCCGGCCGGCCTCGCATCCAAGGACCAGTAGGAGAGCCATGACCGAGCCTGACTATCCCCAGACGGCCGCCGTCCGAGGAAGGATCGAGCCGGTACCGCGGCGGGTCCGCGGCTTCCTGGGCGACGAGCTGGTCTTCGACACCACCGCGGCCCGCTACGTGTGGGAAATCCCTTACTACCCAGCCTATTACGTGCCGTTAGCCGATGTGCGCGCCGAGTTCTTGCTCGACGAGAACCACGCGCAGAAGGTGCAATTCGGGCCGTCGCGAATGCATGCCCTGGTCGGGGCCGGCCAGACGCACCCGTCGGCCGCGCGGGTGTTCGACGCCGAGGCCGACAGTCCAGTGGCGGGCACCGTGCGTTTTGAATGGGATGCGTTGCGCTGGTTCGAAGAAGACGAGCCCATCTATGTCCACCCGCGCAATCCGTACACGCGGGTCGACGCGCTGCGCTCGCACCGCCACATCCGGGTGCAGTGCGACGGCGTCGTGCTGGCCGACACCCGATCGCCGGTACTGGTCTTCGAAACCGGTTTGCCGACAAGGTATTACATCGATCCCACCGATGTCTCCTTCGCGCATCTGGAGCCCAGCCCGACTCAGACGCAGTGCCCTTACAAAGGGGTGACGTCCGGCTACTGGTCGGTGCGCGTCGGCGACACCGTGCACGCGGACCTCGCGTGGACGTATCACTTCCCGCTGCCGGCGATCGGCCAGATCGCGGGACTGGTGGCCTTCTACAACGAGAAGCTGGACATCGCCGTCGACGGGGTCAGCCTGGCCAGGCCGAAGACGAAGTTCAGTTAATAGAACTGCGACATACCCAGCCCGGCAAATGTGACATTTCCCTCTTTCCGCCGGTGAACCTAATAAATTCTTACCCAGGTATTTTTCCAACGCCGGCTGTCGCGTTAGCTGATATGCATATACCAGCATGTAGACTATCTCGGAGTTGTTCGCTGGCAGGTGGCCGTGTATATACTCGGTAACTATCACCTGAGCGGAGCCTGAGGCCGCACGGTGATTTAGCCGATAGTGCCGATTTCAATGGTTTTTGGCCGAAATTCGGCCAGTAAAATGTGTGCAGGACAGCGCATTTTTCCAGCGCTGAAATGCGGTTATCCATCAGCCGCCGGTGCCGCTTCACGAATCGCGGCCACCGGTGCACGCGGATGGCCGACCTCGATAGCGAAGGCGGTGCGAACGTGAGCGAAACCAACGGCCGGGAGGCCGCCCGCGAGATCGTCGAGATGGATGCGGCGCCGATGGCCCCGGTGGCCGTCGAGATCGCCGTCCGCAACGGCCCGATCAGCGGCATCGCGATCAGCCGCGACGGCAGCCGATTGGTGGCCACCCACTATGGATCCGACAGCATCTCGGTCATCGACACCGACACTTTTCGGGTCGTCGACATGATCGACGGCGTCAACGAGCCGCTCGCCATCGCGATGGGGGGCTCGGGAACGGGCCGGGCATACGTCAGCACGGCGTCGGCGGCTTATGACTCGATTCAGGTCATCGACGTGTCCACGAACGAGGTGGTCGCATCGCATCCGCTAGCGCTGAGCGTGAGCGATCTGGCGGTCGATGCCGCCGGGCGAAAGGTGTACGCCAGCCGCAACGGCAACGGTGTTGCCGACCTGGCCGCCCTGGACACCGAGACCGGCAAGGTCCGGACGATCACGGTCGCGGACGCCGCCACCACGGAATGCGTGCACGTCAGCGCCGACGGATCACGGGTGTACGTGGGCGTCAACGGACCCGCCGGCGGCCGGCTTGTCGTGATCGGCACCAAAGCGCAGCCCGAGGCCCGCACCGGCCGGCGCGAGGCGCGCGACACCGGCGCGCCCACCCGGTTGCGGGTGATCGGCACCGTCGAGATCGGCTTGCCCGTCCGGGACATCGCGCTGAGCCCCAACGGAGCGCTCGCCTACGTAGCGAGTTGGGCTCCCGAGGTGGGCGTCGTCGTCGACGTGATCGACACCCGGACCAACAAGATCACCAACACGCGCAAGGTCGGCGAGATCGGCGGAATTCTCACCGGCATGACGCTGTCCGCTGACGGAGACCGCATCTACCTGGTCAGCGACGACAACGTCACCGCGCTGTGCACGCTGACCCACGACGTGATCGCGACCCTCGGAGCGGGGATGCAGCCGTCCTGCGCGGTGGAAAGCCCGGACGGCAACCGTCTCTACATCGCCGGCTACTCCGGCGCGGTGAGCGTCTCGCCGATCGCGTCGGCAACGCCGTTGGCCATCGAGAGTGCCGCGGCCGTGCCCGAGCTGTCGACGACCGGCTGGCTGGTGCCCGACCTCCTGCCGCACGAAGTGCCGCACGAACCCGTGCTCGCCTGAGTTTCTGCCCCGTCCCGGCGCGGTACAACACGCTTTGTCGGGGAATGCGGTTTCCCATGGTGTGGCGCGGCGATACCATTCGCCCGACCGACCATGAGGCGGTGCCGCGCCGAGACGGTAAGGCGGTAGATCGATGGACAGCACGATGCAGGACTTCCCGCTGACAATCACCGCGATCATGCGGCACGGCTGCGGCGTCCACGGTTCCCGGACGGTCACCACGGCGACGGGTGACGGCGGCTACCGGCACACCAGCTACCGCGAGCTGGGGCGCCACGCCGCCCAACTGGCACACGCGTTGCGCGGCCTGGGCGTGACCGGAGACCAGCGCGTCGCGACGTTCATGTGGAACAACGCCGAGCACCTCACCGCATACCTCGCAGCCCCGTCAATGGGCGCCGTGCTGCACACGCTCAACATTCGGCTCTTCCCCGAGCAGATCGCCTACGTCGCCAACGAAGCCGAGGACCAGGTCGTGCTGGTGGACCTGTCATTGGCCAAACTGCTCGCCCCGATACTGCGCGAACTCGAAACCGTGCACACCGTGATCGCCGTCGGCGACGGCGACATCGCAGAGCTGCAGGAGCAGGGCAAGACGGTGCTGCGCTATGCGGAGTTGATCGAGGGCGAGCCGACCGAATTCGACTGGCCGGACCTCGACGAGAAATCGGCGGCCGCGATGTGCTACACCAGTGGCACCACCGGAAACCCCAAAGGTGTTGTCTACAGCCATCGTTCGAGCTTTCTGCACACGATGGCCGCGTGCAGCACCAACGGGATCGGGGTGGGGGCCTGCGACCGGGTGCTGCCCATCGTGCCGATGTTCCACGCCAACGCATGGGGGCTGCCGTACGCGGCCCTGATGGCGGGCGCCGATTTGGTGCTGCCCGATCGGCATCTGCACGCCCCGTCGGTGATCGACATGATCGAGAAGCTGCGGCCCACCCTGGCCGGCGCGGTGCCGACCATCTGGAACGACGTGATGCATCACCTGGAGAAGGACCCCGACCACGACATCTCGTCGCTGCGGCTGGTGGCCTGCGGTGGCTCGGCCGTTCCGGTGTCGATGATGCACACCTTCGAAGACAAGTACAACGTCCAGATCCGGCAGTTGTGGGGCATGACCGAAACGTCGCCGCTGGCCACGCTGGCCTGGCCGCCGATCGACACCCCGGAGGAACGGCACTGGGCCATCCGTGCGACCCAGGGCCGACCGATCTGCGGTGTGGAGATGCGCATCGTCTCCGACGACGGCACGGTGCTACCCGATGACGGCCAGGCCGTGGGTGAGGTCGAAGTCCGTGGCCCGTGGATCACCGGCTCCTACTACCTCGGGCGGGACGCGGCCAGATTCGACTCCGGGTGGTTGCGCACCGGCGACGTCGGCCGCATCGATGAGGAAGGCTTCATCACCCTCACCGACCGCGCCAAGGACGTGATCAAGTCCGGCGGAGAGTGGATCTCCTCGGTCGAGTTGGAGAACTGCCTGATCGGTCACCCGGACGTACTCGAGGCCGCCGTCGTCGGAGTTCCCGACGAGCGCTGGCAGGAACGCCCGCTCGCCGTCGTCGTCCTCAATGAGGGCGCCTCGGTCGGCGCCGCCGAATTGCGAAAGTTTCTGTCCGACAAGGTCGCTCGCTGGTGGCTGCCCGAGCGGTGGGCCTTCGCCGACGAGATTCCGCGTACCAGCGTGGGCAAGTACGACAAGAAGGCCATCCGGGCCCGGCACGCAGACAGCGGATACAAGGTCACCGAGGCGCACGACTGAAGCCCGGCGCCGCGGGCAGACACGCCTGCGCGCCGGCAGCCGAAAGGGGTTAACTCCATGGCACATTCGCGTGTCTTCTCCGAATCGCTGGTGATACCGGTTCCGGTCGAGCAGGCGTTCCACCGCACGCTGCCGGTGCCGCTCACGGAGATCTTCAGCCGCCGGCATGGGCTGTTCCCGCCGATCAAAGAAGTGCGCGACCAGACCGGTGCGTGGGATGCCGCGGGCCAGACCCGCACCGTGGTGATGGCCGGCGGTGGCAGCACGCGCGAGGAACTCACCAGCGTCGACCCGCCGCGATCGTTCGGTTACCGGCTCGGCGACGTCACCGGCCCGATGGCTCTGCTGGTCGACCACGTACTGGGCGAGTGGACCTTCACCCCGACCGCCGGCGGCACCGAGGTCACCTGGCGCTGGGACATTCACCCGCGCTCGGTGCTGACCGCGTTGGCGCTGCCCGTGTTCGGCACGATGTGGAAGGGCTACGCGCGCCAAGCCCTGCGTGACCTGTCGGGGATGCTGACGCGCTGAGGCCGCAACCGTATTCGGTACCGTCGAGCCATGTGTCGACTCTTTGGCCTGCACGCCGGGACGCACGCCTGCACCGCGACCTTCTGGCTGCTCGACGCGCCGGACAGTCTTTCCGAGCAGAGCAGGCGGAATCCGGATGGCACCGGCCTGGGTGTCTTCGAAGCGAACGGCGAACCGCGGCTGTACAAGGAGCCGATAGCGGCGTGGCAGGACAGCGACTTCGCCACCGAAGCCCACCGCTTGACCGGTACGACGTTCATCGCCCACGTGCGCTACGCGACGACCGGATCGCTCGATGTCCGCAACACCCACCCGTTTCTGCAGGACGGCCGGATCTTCGCGCACAACGGCGTGCTCGAGGGACTGGAGATCCTCGACGAGCGGCTGCGCGAGGTCGGCGCCGACGACTTGGTGCTGGGGCAAACCGATTCGGAGCGGGTGTTCGCGTTGATGACCGCATCGATCCGCGCGGCGGGCGGCGACGTCTCCACCGGCATCACCGAGGCGATGACCTGGCTTGCGGACAACGTGCCGATCTATGCGGTCAACGTGCTGCTGTGCACCGCCACGGACATGTGGGCGATGCGCTACCCGGCAACTCACCAGCTCTGCCTGCTGGACCGGCGCGACGAGCCCGCCGCCACCCCCGACTCGGAGTTTGACTTGCGTACCATGCGAATTCACGCGCAGTCCGACCTGCTGTGCACGCAGCCGTCGGTGGTGCTGGCCACCGAACCGATGGACAACGACCCGCGCTGGCGTCTGCTGCACCCCGGCGAGCTACTGCACGTCGACGGTTCCCTGCAGATCCACCGGACGATGATCCTGCCGGACCCGCCCAAGCACCTGCTGCGCAGGGAGGATCTGAGCGTGCCGGTCGAAGACGCGCAGCACGCTCTGCCCAACACCAGGAAGCTGTGACATGACGTCCAGACGCGCGCTGGTGTTGGCCGGCGGGGGAATAGCCGGGATCGCCTGGGAGACAGGAATGTTGCAGGGCATTGCCGACAAGTCACCGGCGGCGGCGCGGCTGCTGCTGGATTCGGACGTGCTGGTCGGAACGTCGGCGGGTTCGGCTGTCGCCGCGCAGATCGGCAGCGGCAGCACGCTGGAGACGCTGTTCGATCGGCAAATCGCCGAGACGTCAAGCGAAATCGATTCCGGCGTCGACCTCGAGACCATCACCGAGTTGTTCCTGACCGCCCTTGGTGAGCCGTACGACGACTCGCAGGGCAGGACCCGTCAGCAGATGCAGCGGATCGGGGCCGTGGCCCTGAGCACCAAGACCGTCCCGGAGCCGTTGCGCCGCCAGGTGATTGCGCAACGTCTGCCGTCGCACGACTGGCCACCCCGCGCGCTGCGCATCACCGCGATCGACACTGCCACCGGCGAATTGGTGGTCTTCGACTCCGAATCGCAAGTGGAGCTGGTCGATGCCGTCGCAGCCAGTTGCGCGGTGCCGGGCGCGTGGCCGCCGGTGACGATCGCGGGCCGGCGATACATGGACGGTGGGGTGGCCAGCACGGTGAACCTCGACGTCGCCCGCGACTGCGACGCGGCCGTGGTGTTGGTGCCCGCCGCGGCCGACGCACCATCGCCGTTCGGCGACGGGCCGGCCGCCGAGATCGCGGCGTTCGGCGGCAGCGCATTCGGGGTATTCGCCGACGCCGACTCGTTGAAAGCGTTCGGGCCCAATGTCTTAGACCCGCGCAGTCGCGTCAGCTCGGCCGTGGCGGGCCGGGAACAGGGCCGCCGCGAAGCCCACGCCGTCGCCCGGTTCTTGAACGTCTGATCTAGCCGCCCTCCAACATCGAGACGGCGTCTAGATCCGCCAGCTCGCGGCAGGCGATCCGGTAACCGTCGGCGATCTTGTCGACCGCGCTGGCGATATCGCTTTCGCTGTGGTTGGCCATCACCTGCATCCGGAAACGCGCCTGGCCTCTGGCCACGGCCGGGAACTCGACGAGATTGGCTACCAACCCGTTTCGATGCAACTGCCGGCTGACCAGTCGGGCTATCCGCTCGCTACCCATCTTGACGCAGACGATCGGCGACGGGTCGCCGTAGACCTCGAAGCCCACGTCGGCCAGCCGCGCCCGCAATTGCAAGACATTGGTCATGCACCGGTGCCGTAGCTCCGCGCCTTGTGCGCTGTCGACGATGTCGAAGGCCTTGAGCACGATGGCCGCCTGGATCGGCGACAGGGCGTTGGAGAAGGTGTTCGGTGAGGCGTAGAAGCGCAGGTACTCGGTCACTCGGCGATGCTTGGTGGCGACGAATCCACCGTTGGAGGCAAAGGTTTTGGAGAACGATCCCATCACGAGGTCGACCTTGCCCAGCATGGCCTGCAAGCCGATGTGGCCGCGCCCGTCGGGGCCGATCGAGCCCAGATCGTGTGCTACGTCGACCATCAGTGTCGCCCCGAATTGGCGTGCCAGCGCTTGTAATTCGGCGATGTCGGGGGTGTCAGAATTCATCGAGAACAACGCCTCGGTCACGATCATGATGCCGTGGTCACGGTCTTGGGCGCGAATCGCTTCCAGCTTCGCGCGGGCGTCGGCGGTGTCGTTGTGCTTGAACAGATGCACATTGCGCGTCGCCGCGGCCGCACCCTCCTGCAGACAGGCGTGGGCGAGCCGGTCCATGACGATGTGATCGCCGGACCGCACCAGGCCCTTGACCACGCCGTAGCCGGCTGCCCAACCGGTGGAGAACAGGCTGACGTACTCGGCGTCGACGAAATCCGCAATCTTGCGCTCCAGCGCGAGCGACACCGACGTGTTGCCCACCAGAGCCGGGGAACCGGCACTGTGGACTCCGTAGTCGTCGATCGCGGCCCGCGCCGCGGCCTTGATCTCGGGGTGACCGGAGAGCGAAAGGTAGTCCTGCGAAGCGAAATTCACCCCCGACATGGTTCTGCCGGCGTCGTCGTGCACGGTGGCATGGCGCCTGGGTCCGGCCTGGGTGGCCCGGCCGAACGGCCATAGGCCGTGTTCGCGCCGGCAGTCCTGCCACCGGTAGAACCCGTCGACGCGCGCGACGAGGTCGTCGCCGGCCAATTCACGGAAGTCCTGCATGCTGCCGTCCAGTGTCGCGGGGTCCGTTGCCTCGGCGATTGTTGCAGCCTCGGGGATGCCGGCTGTGAGAGTCACTGCGCTCCTTGGGATTTGATCTTGACAAGAGGTCAGGGTGCCCGCGCGCCCAGGTTACTGGGCTCGTGTTGAATAACCTGTGAATCGCGTTGTAATTGACTTTTAACAGTGCCGGTCGCAGACCTGAAAGCTCCGAGGAGTCGTTCAAATGCCCCGCGTCGCGGCGGCGGGACGCTAGGATTCTACGTCTCGGTGGAGCCGAGGAGATCCCAACCGCCCCAACGGCTTCCGGGATGATCAGTCCTCGATGGCCGGCGGAGCGGGATCCACAGAAGCGGGCTCGAGTGAATCCAGGGCCTGGTCGGCCAGCGACCGGCCGACGTCTATCACCTCAGCGGCCCGGTGAAAATCCAGGCTCCGGCACGTCGAACGCGGCACCTCGATCAACAGATCGGGTGGGTAGGCCGACAGCATGTGGCGGGTGAGCGCCGACTGGGCGATATCGAAGGCCCGGTACATCACCTCGAAGCTGCCCAGCTTCGGAACCCCGGACGCCTCCACGAGTTCGTCGCCGTCGCCCTCGCCCGAGTCCTCCGTCCAGGTGTCCGCCCCGAACCGGCTCAAGACCGCTCGCGCGGTGGGCCGGTCGAGCAGCGAGCGCACCGCCGAGGTGTCGAGCAGCGCAGTCGTGCTGCGCACCATGCGATTCAGCAACTCGACGGTGGCGCCGGGCTCGGGTTCTCGTTTCGCGATCACCTCGCTGCCGCTGACGCCCACGGCGATCGTCAGGTCGGCATTCACGGCCGCGAGCGGGGCCATCGGCAGCGGATCGAGGATGCCGCCGTCGGCGAGCAGGCGGCCGCCGACTTCGTGGGGCGGGATCACCCCTGGAATCGCGATCGAGGCCCGGATCGCCTCGTCGAGCGGACCGTGCTGAAACCACACCGACTTGCCGGCCAGCAGATCGGTCGCCACCGCCGTGTAGGGGATCGGCAGTTCCTCGATCGTGACCGGGCCGAGGATGTCGCGCACCGCCTCCAGGATCTTCTCTGCCCGCATCACCCCCGCCGCGCTGATCGACGGGTCGAGCAGTCGCAGGATGGTGCGTTGCGTCAGCGACTTCGCCCAGTCGGCGAAATCGTCGAGCCGCCCGGCGGCCTGCAGACCGCCGATCATCGCGCCCATCGACGAGCCGGTGATCCCCACGATCTCGAAGCCGCGCTCCTGCAGCGCCTCGATCACCCCGATGTGGGCGTAACCCCGGGCGCCACCGCTCCCGAGTGCCACGGCGACCCGGGGACGTGAGGATCGACGCTCGACGGCTTCGCCAGACACCCCTACATCTTGCGTGCCGCAAGCGACCCTCGCCGGGTCGGGGCGGCACTTTTTTCATCCGTGATCGCAATTGCGCAGGAGTTCGAACCGCGGCCGCGGGGCGCTAGTCGCATTCGTCGTCGGCGGCCGCCCGCGCGGCGGTGATCACCGCCGCCTGCCGGGCCGGCATCAGGTCCACCCACCTGGTGTTCCAGCTGCCCGCGGTGGCTGTCGGGGAGGTCTGCAGCATCGCCAAATAGGGCTCGAACTGGGATTCCCCGGTCTTGGGCCGCGCGTCCATCCACACTTTTGCGGCATGACAGGCCTGGTAGTACTCCTCTTCGGTCGACTCCGCGGGGACATCGACCTTGGTTGTCACCCCGGCGGGGGACAGGCCGACCGCCCCCGGCGGCACCGAAGCCGGGCCCTGCGGGCGGGGCGACGACGGCGGCGCCGAGGACGTGACCTTGCCCGCGGGCGTACCGCCCGACGAGCACCCGGTGACCGAAAGCGCAGCGATCAAACCGGCCGCCACAACGGGTGCGCCCCAGCGCCGGGGGCGGTGAGTGCACGACCACACCGCCTCAATCTATGCAACACTGGCGGCCGTGATGGAGCGCTTCGGATTTTGCGAGTGTTGTCGGCCTTAACGCGCCGCCCTTGCCCAATCCCATCGCTTGTGGAGTTCTCCCCATGTCTGTGTCTGTCGCCAGTTCCGTTGCGTTGCGTCCACCGACCGTCGCGACGCCGTCCGCGGGGCCCACGCGGCTGCGGGTTCCCGACCTGCTGCACGCCACCGATCAAGCCGCCGACGATGTGCTCAGCGGCCGTTGCGACCACCTGCTGCCCGACGGCGGCGTCCCGGATTCGCAGCGCTGGTTCACCCGCATCCACGGCGACGACGAAATCGACGTCTGGCTGATCAGCTGGGTTCCCGGCCACCCCACCGAACTGCACGACCACGGTGGGTCACTGGGTGCGCTGACTGTGGTCTCCGGATCGCTCAACGAATTCCGTTGGGACGGAACGAGTTTACGGCGCCGTCGGCTCGACGCCGGTGATCAGGCCGGCTTTCCGCTGGGCTGGGTGCACGACGTGGTGTGGGCGCCCAGGCCTGTCGCGCGCTCGCTGCCGGGGGCCGTCACCGGAATCCAGCGACCGGCTGCACCGACGCTGAGCGTGCACGCGTACTCGCCGCCGCTGAGCGCGATGTCGTACTACGAGGTCACCGAGAACAGCAGGCTGCGCCGCCGGCGCACCGAACTGACCGACCAACCGGAGGGGACGCAATGAGCCGTATCGACGTGGTATTGAGATCCGCCCGGCGCCGTTTTCGGCGGCTTGGAGCCGCCGAGGTGCCCGATGCTCTGCGGCGTGGGGCGGTGCTCGTCGACATCCGGCCGCAGGCGCAGCGATTCCGCGAGGGCGAGATTCCCGGTGCCCTGGTGATCGAACGCAATGTCCTGGAATGGCGTTGCGACCCGACCAGTGATGCCCGCCTGCCCGAAGCCGTCGGCGACGACGTCGAGTGGGTGATTGTGTGTTCGGAGGGCTACACCTCCAGCCTGGCGGCGGCCGCGCTGCTCGACATCGGCCTGCACCGGGCCACCGACGTCGTCGGTGGCTATCACGCGCTGGCCGGCGCCGGTGTGCTCGCCGAATTGGCCGGCGATCCGGTCAATCCGGACGTGCTGGCGAACGCCGGGGCACCCGCCCGCCGCTGGCTCTAATCGTTGGCGTGCAACAGCGGTCGCAGCCGCTGGGTCTTCTCCGGCGTCCACCCGGGCGGTGACAACACCGCGGCCCAGCCGTTGGCGACGTCGGCGACGTAGCGATGGCCGTGGCCGTCGGGCACGTCCACGGCGACGGCCATATCCGCCGACACCTGCAGGAAGGTCACCACCGGGATCCACCGTGTTTGCGGCAGCACGTCATAGCCGCGCCCCTCGCGTAGCCAGTCCGGTTTGCTGAACAGCAGATCCGGCGTCCACCAGGCGATCGGGTCGGACGCGTGCTGCAAATACACCACCCGCGGTGCGCCCCACGGATCCTTGGGGCGGTCCAGATTGCCTGGGCGAGCGACGAATCGGACGTTGTGGCCGTCGTTGTAGATGGGCAACCACTCCGGCGAGCCGGCGTCGCGGGTGGCGGTCAGGTCCGTCCAGATGGTGTTGTTGAACGTCGGGCCGCTGAACAGCGCGCCGTCGGTGCGGGCCAGGACGTTGTTGAGGCTCATGAACGGCGCCTCACCGCCGAACGAGCCCAGGCTCTCACCGAACACCACGAGCTTGGGGCGGTGTCCCTCGGGCAGCTGCCGGATCAGTCTGTCGACGGCCTCGAACAGTGCCTGGCCGGCGTGCCGCGCGTTCTCCTTGTCCACCAGAAACGACAGCCAGCTCGGCAGGAACGAGTACTGCATGCTGACTATCGCCGAGTTGCCGTTGTACATGTATTCCAGTGCCGAGGCTTCGGCTTCGTTGATCCAGCCGGTGCCGGTAGTCGTTGCGACCGCGACGATCTCGCGCTGTAGGCCGCCCTCGCGTTGCAGTTCGCGTGCCGCCAGCTCAGCGGTCGCGGTGATGCCATCGGCGGAATTCAGGCCGGCGTAGGCGCGGATCGGTTCGGTGGCCGGGGCTCCGTTGAAACTGCTCAGCTGTTCGGTTGTCGGGCTGCCGCTGACGAAGATGCGGCCCTGGTGGCCCAGCGATTCCCACGACACCAGCGACTGCGGACCGCCAGAGCGCAGTGAACTTTTCGGCGGCCCGACCGCGGGATTCATCTCGTTGTTGGCCGACGCGAATGTGTTGTTCATGGTGCGCATCGCGAACTTGAGCACGACGCCGTTGAGCAGGGTGATCGTCAACGTCACGAGCAGGACCACCACAATGGTCACCGACAGCCGAAACGGTGCGATCCGGTCCAGTTTTTGCACCAGGAAACTGACCAGAACCCGGATGGCCTGGCCGATTTCGACGACGGTGAACAGCACGATGATGGACAGGATCGCGGCGATCGGGTAGTCGTACCACTGCAGATGCGCGATACCCATCAGATCGCGTACGTCGTCCTGCCATACGTGGAACCAGATCGCCATCAGCACCTGGCCCACCACGGCGACCGGGATCAGCACCTTCCACGCCCACCGCGGCGGCGGCGGGCTGTAGTTCGTGGTGCGCAGGTAGCGCACCAGCCAGACCGAAAAGACGCCCAGCCCATAACCGATGGCGCCGGAGAAGCCGCTGACCAACGCCTGGAAAATCGCGCCGCGGGGCAGCAGCGATGGCGTCAGCGAGAACCAGATGAAGATGAGACCGACCGCGGTGCCGGTAAAGGTGTAGTGGCGCACCCAAAACGGCTTGGTCGCGATGTCCGTCAGCTCGTCGGTGCTTTCCGGCCCGGTTTCGGGTTCGGTGGCGACGCCCGCAGCCGCGGCGTCTGGCGGCCCCGCGAGTTTGTCTGCGCCGGCGGTTGATTCGTCGTCGGCGCGGGTCGCAGAACCTGACTCGCTCACGAGAGCATCTTAGCGATGCGTGAAGTGAGGGTCCCGTTTCTCGACGAATGCCGCCATCCCCTCGGACTGGTCTTCGGTCGCGAAGGCGGAATGGAACAGCCGGCGTTCGTAGAGAAGTCCCTCGGCCAGGGTGGACTCGAAGGCACGGTTGACGGCTTCTTTGGCCATCCGCGACGCCGAAAGCGACATCTGCGAAATCGTGGTGGCGACGGCCTTGGCCTCGCTCAGCAGGTCGCCGGCCGGCACCACTCGCGACACCAGGCCGCTGCGTTCGGCTTCTTCGGCGCCGATGGTGCGACCGGTCAGGATCAGGTCCATCGCCTTGGCCTTGCCGATGGCGCGGGTGAGACGCTGCGAACCGCCCATGCCCGGCAGCACACCGAGTTTGATCTCGGGCTGGCCGAATTTCGCGTTGTCGGCCGCGATCAGCAGGTCGCACATCATCGCCAACTCGCAGCCGCCGCCGAGCGCGTATCCGGCCACCGCGGCGATGGTCGGGGTGCGCACGGCGGACAGCTTGCCCCAGGTGGCAAAGAAGTCGGAGCCGAACGCGTCGGCGAAGCTCAGCCCGGCCATCTCCTTGATGTCGGCGCCCGCGGCGAAGGCCTTGCCGCCCGCACCGGTGATGATGATGGCGCCGATGCCCGGATCGTTGTCGAATTCTGTTGCGGCGCTGGTGACTTCGTTCATCACCTGGCTGTTGAGCGCGTTGAGCGCCTGCGGCCGGTTCAGCGTGATCGTCCCGACCCGCTCGTCGCGCTCGACCAGGATGGTTTCGTAGCTTGCTGGGGTGTCTTCGCTCATCCAAATCGCCTTTCTAGAAGCTCAAGTCGTCGTCGACCGGCGCGAAATACGCCTCGATGTCGGCCGCGGAGACCGCGGCGAAGTTCGGCGGCGACCACTTCGGATTGCGATCCTTGTCGATGATCTGCGCCCGAATGCCTTCCACCAGATCGTGCGAGCGGGCCGAGGCCGACGACACCCGATAGTCCTGGACCAGAACATCTTCCAGCGTTTCCGTCTTCGCGGCCCGGCGCACCGCCTCCAGCGTCACCGACACCGCGATGGGGGATCGGGTGCCGATCAGGTCGGCGGCGTCGCGCGCCGGCCCGGCGTCGTGACGGCGCAGCGCCGCGATGATGTCCTCGACGGTGTCACCGGCAAAGCATTCGTCGATCCAATATCGTTGCGCGACAAGATCACTCGGTGGCGGCTCTACGGCGTGCGCGGCCAGTGCGCTCTCGATGCTGTCGTCGACGATTGCTTGGCGCAGCGCTTCGAGTCGGTCGTGGGGGACGTAGTGGTCGGCGAAGCCCAGCGCGATCGCGTCGGCTCCGGAAAACGGTGCGCCGGTCAGCGCGGCGTACAGGCCGAGGGCTCCGGGCGCCCGGGACAGCAGAAACGCCCCGCCGACGTCGGGGATGAAGCCGATGCCCACCTCCGGCATTGCCACCTTTGACGTTTCGGTGACCACGCGAACGCTGCCGTGCGCGCTGACGCCGACCCCGCCGCCCATCACGATGCCGTCCATCAACGACACGTACGGCTTGGCGAACCGGCCGATCTGACCGTTGAGCAGATACTCGTCGCGCCAGAATTTCCGTACCTCGACGCCATCCTTGCGGGCGCTGTGGTAGACCGCGACCACGTCGCCACCGGCGCACAACCCGCGCTCGCCGGCCCCGGACAGCACCACAGCGCGCACCGCATCGTCGTGTTCCCAGCGCGCCAGCAGGGGGCTCAACACGTCGACCATCGTCTGGTTCAGCGAGTTGATTGCCTTGGGGCGGTTGAGCGTGATCAGGCCGACGCCATTGTCGACACGGGCCAAAATCTCGTCGGAACCCTCGGTCGCGCCTTCGGTCACGCCGTCGCCTCTCAGTCTGTTTGCGGGCTGTTGCGGGTCGCAATCTGTGCCCAGGGTGTCGCCGCGATGACTTCTGGGCCTTGACCAGCAATCTAGATCGTGACAACCGACGCGATGCCCGCGGGTAAGGATTATGTTTGAGCGGCGACAGTCCACCCAGCCCGGATATACCCTGAACACACCGGTTCCGTTGGGAACTTGGGAAGGCGACTGATCGTTGAGCAAGTGTTCGCACGGCTCGAAGCCACAGTCTTAAGAGAGGATCCGACGGTGCGGGAGACCAGCAACCCGGTATTTCGTTCGCTGCCCAAGCAGAGTGGCGGATATGCGCAATTCGGCACTGGCGCGGCCCAGATGCAGCAGGGGTACTACCAAGCTGACCCCTACACGGCTCCGTACCAGGAGGCCAAGGCCACCCGCCCGGTGACCATCGACGACGTCGTCACCAAGACCGGCATCACGCTCGGCGTGCTGACTGTCTCGGCGATCGTCTCCTACTTCCTGGTGACCAACAACTTCGCCCTGGCGATGCCGTTGACCCTGATCGGCGCGCTGGGCGGTTTCGCGCTCGTGATGATCGCGACGTTCGGCCGCAAGCAGGACAACCCGGGGATCGTGCTCAGCTACGCCGTCCTCGAGGGCCTATTCCTCGGCGCGGTCTCGTTTGTCTTCGCCAACTTCCAGGTGTCGCACGTCAACGCGGGCGCGCTGATCGGTGAGGCGGTCCTGGGTACCTTCGGGGTGTTCTTCGGGATGCTCGTCGTCTACAAGACCGGCGCCATCCGGGTGACCCCGAAATTCACCCGCTGGGTGGTCGGCGCGATGTTCGGTGCGCTGGCCCTGATGATCGGCAACCTGGTGCTCGGCATGTTCGGTGTCGGCGGCGGAGCGGGTCTGGGTCTGCGCAGCGGTGGACCGCTGGCGATCCTGTTCTCGCTGGTCGTGATCGGCATCGCCGCGTTCAGCTTCCTGATCGACTTCGACGCGGCCGACCAGATGATCCGCGCGGGAGCTCCCGAGAAGGCGGCGTGGGGCATCGCGCTCGGCCTGACCGTGACGCTGGTCTGGCTGTACCTGGAGATCCTGCGTCTGCTCAGTTATCTGCAGAACGATTAGCTTCTCTCACGCAAAAAGCCGGTTTGCCTTCGGGCGGGCCGGCTTTTTCGTACGGGAAGTTCCTGCCCCGCCGCATCCGCTAGCCGCCCCGCCGCATCCGCTAGCCGCCCCGCCGCATCCGCTAGCCGCCCCGCCGCATCCGCTAGCCGCCCCGCCGCATCCGCTAGCCGCCCCGGGCTAGCCGCCCCGCCGCATCGAGTGTGCGGCCAGGGCGGGGTAACCCGGCGTGTCGCCGCCCAGGACGCACACTCAACGGTCGAAAAGAGCTAGCTGAGCCGCTCGATCACCATCGCCATGCCCTGGCCACCGCCAACGCACATGGTCTCTAGGCCGAACGTCTTGTCGTAGGTCTGCAGGTTGTTGATCAGCGTGGCGGCGATCCGGGCGCCGGTCATGCCGAACGGGTGCCCCAGCGCGATCGCGCCACCGGAGACATTCAGCTTGTCCTCGTCCATGCCCAGCTCCCGGGCCGAGCCCAGCACCTGGACCGCGAAGGCCTCGTTGATCTCGTAGAGGTCGATGTCTTTGATCGACATGCCGGCCCGGGTCAGCGCCTTCTTGGACGCCTCGATCGGGCCCAGCCCCATGATTTCCGGCGAGAGGCCGCTGACGCCGGTGGACACGATGCGGGCCAGCGGGGTCAGGCCCAGCTCCTTGGCCTTGGTGTCGCTCATGATCACCAGCGCCGCCGCGCCGTCGTTCAGCGGACAAGCGTTGCCCGCTGTCACGGTGCCGTTGGGCCGGAAGACCGGCTTGAGCTCGCTGATCTTCTCGTAGGTGGTGCCCGGCCGCGGACCGTCGTCGGTGCTCACCGTGGTGCCGTCGGGCAGTGTCACCGGCGAGATCTCCCGCTCGAAGAACCCGCTCTTGATGGCTTCCTCGGCGCGGTTCTGGCTGCGCACGCCCCAGTGGTCCTGGTCCTCGCGGCTCACGCCGGTGAGCAGTGCGACGTTCTCCGCCGTCTGCCCCATCGCGATGTAGACGTCGGGCAGGTTGTTGTCGGCGCGCGGGTCGTGCCACTCGTCGGCGCCGTTGGCCGCGGCCGCGGAGCGCTCCTGCGCCTCGCTGAACAGCGCGTTCTTGGTGTCCGGCCACGAGTCAGAGCTGCCCTTGGCGAAGCGGGACACCGTCTCCACACCCGCGGAGATGAACACGTCACCCTCGCCGGCCTTGATCGCGTGGAACGCCATCCGGCTGGTCTGCAGGGACGACGAGCAATACCGGTTGACGGTGGTGCCGGGCAGGAAGTCGTAGCCCAGTTCGACGGCAACCACGCGCGCCAGGTTGAATCCGGCCTCACCGCCGGGTTGGCCGCAGCCCAGGATCAGGTCGTCGATCTGATGCGGGTTGAGCGCGGGGACCTTGTCCAGCGCGGCCCGCACCATCTGGGCGGCCAGGTCGTCGGGCCGCATGCTGACCAGCGACCCCTTCATGGCCCGCCCGATCGGCGAGCGGGCGGCGGAGACGATGACGGCTTCGGGCATGACAGTTCCCTCCAAGATGCTTCGCTCGCGTGACAATACGGGTGGCACACCCACCCCGACGGGCTAGAGGCAAATCTATCGGTGCCGATTCGTCAGTTCGACGACGGGGCGGCCTCGCTCGGCGACGGGCGCCGCCACAGCCGCGACATGGCGCTCAGCGGGGTGTGACCACCGCTGACCATGGGTGTCTCGGCGCGCGCGGCCAGGTTGAGCACCGGGCCCTCGATCTCTTCGCCCAGCGCATCGCAGAGCGCCACCAAAAGCTGCGCGGCGGCCAGGGCGTACGCGGTCGGCGAGGGGTGGAAGCCGTCGGCGGAGAACATCAGCTCGGGCGTCGCCCGGAATTGGGGAGCCAGCAGGTGCGCCAGCGGCACCGGCACCCCGCCGGCGGCTCGCACCGCCGCGGTCTGCGCGCGGGCGAGCTGTCGGGTCCGCGCGTGCGCCAACGATCGCAGCGGCTGGGGGATCGCGGAGATCACGCCAAGATCCGGGCAGGTACCGACGATCACCACCGCGCCACGCGAACCCAGCTTGCGCACCGTGCGGCCCAGCCGTCGGGCGGACTGGCTGATCCCGTTCAGGGCGGTGACGTCGTTGGCGCCGATCATCATCACGGCCGCATCCGGCGGTGACCCGGCGACGAACATCGCATCGACCTGCCCGCTGACGCCCTTTGAGGTCGCGCCGACAATGGCCTTGGTGCTCAACCGAATTCGCTTGCCGGTCTGCTCGGCGAGGCCGCGCGCGATCAGCACACCCGGCACTTCTTCGGCGCTCGCGCAGCCGTACCCGGTGGCGGTCGAGTCGCCGAAGATCATCACGTGCATGTCCGCGGACATGCCACGCTGCCACCGTTCCACCGGCCCGCCGCCGGGGCTGTAGACGCCGTCGGCGCGGGGCGGGATGTCCCAGGCCCGGGGGATCACCGTGCGCGCGTGCGTCGCCTGGCCGACCAGCAGGTTCCGCGCGCCCAGATAGGCCGTACCTGTCGAGGCGACTGCGCCCGCCGTGGCCAGGGCGATTGTCGAAAGACGTGGCACCCTCACGGTCACGGGATCATTTTAGATCGGCTGTCGTGTTTGCGCGGACGGCCGACAAACAAAGCGGTCACGTTGTGAATCAGATGTGGTATCAAATCAGACTCTTCAAACGTTCCTTTAAGAAATGCCTGCGAAGCTAAGTTTAACGGGTTGGCTGAACGACTCGGCGCGCGATTTTGAACTGGGCGCTTGGCTTGCTCGTCACATGCTGTATCGCACTACAAAGGCGTAGGAGTGTCGAGCATGACCGCACCTAGCAAGGTTTCCGGTGCACCCCGGAATGCCGGCCACCTTCGTGACCTGCTGAAGTCACGCAGGGCCGAGGCGCGCAAATTCGCTATCAGCGACGGCGCACCGGTCGAGGTCGTCGAATCCGGTCCCAGCGTCCAGGGGCGAGTAGCCACGCTGGCCTCACGCGTGACAATCCGGCCGATTCTGTCGGCCGGCAGCTACGCGCCCACGTTGCCCTGGCCGTGGGGTTTGATCGATTTTGCGGCCAAGGCGTTGCTGCCGGTAACGGCCACCGTGCGAAACACCGTGAAGTTGCCAAACGCGTCGGCGCAACTGGTCCGCGCTCCGGGCGTGCTGCCCGCGGACGGCACCCGGCGGGTGGTGCTCTACTTCCACGGCGGTGCATTCCTGACCTGCGGAGCAAACTCTCACGGCCGGGTGGTCGAATCGATCTCGAAGTTTGCTGACACGCCCGTCCTGGTGGTCAACTACCGGCTGTTGCCCAAGCATTCGATCGGGATGGCGGTGCAGGACTGTCACGACGCGTACCGCTGGCTTCGGCGGCGCGGCTACCAGCCGGATCAGATCGTTCTCGCCGGCGACTCCGCGGGCGGGTATCTCGCGCTGACGCTGGCGCAACGGCTGCAGGACGAAGGGGAGGAGCCCGCGGCGTTGGTGGCGATCTCGCCACTGCTGCAGCTGGCAAAGGAATACAAGCAAACGCATCCCAATATCAAAACCGACGCGATGTTCGGGGCGAAGGCATTCGACGCGCTCGTCGAATTGGTTGCTAGCGCGGCGGAGAAGAACATCGTCGACGGCAAGGCCGAGCAGATCTACGAACCCCTCGACCACATCAAGCCCGGACTTCCGCGCACGCTGATCCACGTGTCGGGATCCGAGGTGCTGCTGCACGACGCGCGGTTAGCGGCGAGCAGGCTTGCGGCCGTTGGGGTGCCGGCCGAGGTACGGGTCTGGCCCGGCCAGGTTCACGACTTCCAGCTGGCGGCGCCGCTGGTGCCCGAGGCCGTGCGTTCGCTGCGCCAAATCGGGGAGTACATCCGCGAAGCCACCGGCTAGTCGTTCGATGCTGCACGGCGGCCCGGACCCTATTGCACCGAGAGCGGGTGTGCGCGGCCAGAAATCGCCTGAGACGATAAGCGCATGCGAATTGCGCAGCACATCAGTGACATCATCGGCGGCACGCCACTGGTTCGCCTGAACTCCGTCATCCCCGCCGGTGCTGGCACGGTTGCGGCAAAGGTCGAATACCTCAACCCCGGCGGTAGTTCCAAGGACCGCATCGCGGTCAAGATGATCGACGCCGCGGAGTCCGCCGGTCTGCTCAAGCCGGGCGGCACGATCGTCGAACCGACCTCGGGCAATACCGGTGTCGGGCTGGCACTGGTGGCCCAGCACCGCGGCTACAAGTGCGTCTTCGTCTGCCCCGACAAGGTCAGCGAGGACAAGCGCAACGTGCTGATCGCGTACGGCGCGGAGGTCGTGGTGTGCCCGACGGCGGTGCCGCCGGAGCACCCGGACAGCTACTACAGCGTCTCCGACCGGCTGGTCCGCGAGATCGACGGCGCCTGGAAGCCCGACCAATACGCCAACCCGCAGGGCCCGGCCAGCCACTACGCGACCACCGGTCCCGAGGTCTGGGCAGACACCGACGGCAAGGTCACGCATTTCGTCGCCGGCATCGGTACCGGCGGGACGATCACCGGCGCGGGCCGCTACCTCAAGGAGGTGTCGAGCGGCCGACCGGAAGGACCGGTACGCATCATCGGCGCGGACCCCGAGGGGTCGGTGTATTCGGGCGGCACGGGCCGGCCCTATCTGGTGGAAGGCGTCGGCGAGGATTTCTGGCCCGCGGCGTATGACCCGACGGTGCCCGACCAGATCATCGCCGTATCCGACTCCGACTCGTTCGACATGACCAGGCGGCTGGCCCGGGAAGAAGCCATGCTGGTCGGCGGCTCGTGCGGGATGGCCGTGGTGGCCGCGGCGAAGGTGGCCGAGGAAGCCGGGCCCGACGCGCTCGTCGTCGTGCTGCTTCCGGACGGCGGCCGCGGCTACATGTCGAAGATCTTCAACGACGCGTGGATGTCGTCGTACGGCTTCCTGCGTACCCGCCTCGACGGCTCGACCGAACAGCCCACGGTCGGCGACGTGTTGCGCGGAAAGTCGGGTGCGCTGCCGGACTTGGTCCACACCCACCCGACCGAGACGGTGCGCGACGCCATCGGCATCCTGCGCGAATATGGCGTGTCCCAGATGCCGGTGGTCGGCGCCGAGCCCCCGGTGATGGCCGGTGAGGTCGCCGGCAGCGTCTCGGAGCGCGAACTGCTTTCGGCCGTGTTCGAGGGCCGCGCCAAATTGGCCGACGCCGTCTCCCAGCACATGAGCCCGCCGTTGCCGATCATCGGTGCCGGCGAGCTGGTCAGCGCCGCCGGAAAGGCGCTGCGCGACTGGGATGCGCTGATGGTCGTCGAGGAAGGCAAACCCGTCGGGGTCATCACCCGATACGACCTATTGGGCTTCCTGTCGGATGGGCCTCGTGTGCAGGCGGGGCGGCGTTAACGACGCGTGTCCGGAGCCTCCGCGAGAGGCGGCTTCTCAGGTACTGTAATGCGGCTAGTTCAGCTAACCCGCAGTGGAAGGTTGCACCATGACCGATCAGCCGCCGCCCTTTTCGCCGCCTGAACCACCCGGTGGCTATGAACCGGCCTCTGGCGGGTATGAACCCGCTCCCTCCGCTCAGGGTGGTTCCTACCCGCCGCCGCCCCCGCCGCCCGAGGGCGGTTACCCGCCACCCCCTCCGCCGTCTGGTGGTGGATACGCCCCGCCGCCGCCCGGACCGGCGGTCCGTGCGCTGCCGACGGACTCCTACACACCGTGGATCACCCGAGTGCTGGCGCTGCTGATCGACTACCTGCCGTACGCGATCGTGCAGGGCATCGGCACCGGGATCATGTACGCCACCCAGCAGTCGTCCTGCGTCACCGACATCACGCAGTACGACGTCAGCCAATACTGCGTGAGCCAGCCCTCGATGATCGGGCAGCTCGCGCAGTGGTTGGCGACGCTGGCCGGCTTGGCGTACTGGCTCTGGAACCGGGGCTACCGCCAGGGCACCACCGGCTCGAGCCTCGGCAAGACCGCGATGAAGATCAAGGTGGTCAGCGAGACCACCGGGGCGCCGATCGGCTTCGGGATGTCCGTCGTGCGCGACCTCGCCCACTTCGTCGACGCCGTGATCTGCTTCGTCGGATTCCTGTTTCCGCTGTGGGACGCCAAACGGCAGACCATCGCCGACAAGATCCTGACGACGGTGGTCCTGCCGGTCTGACGCGTCAGGCCGAGGCCATCGGCTGTTGGAGGCCGCGCATCGGCCAATTCATCGCGCTCGGCGTAAAGCCCGGCGCTCATTAGGCTGAATGGCGATGAGCGAAAACCGAAGCGGACACCACGCAATCAAGGGACTGGCCACCAAAGCCATCCACGCCGGCTACCGCCCGGATCCTGCGACCGGGGCAGTGAACGCCCCGATCTACGCCAGCAGCACGTTCGCCCAGGACGGCGTCGGCGGTCTGCGCGGCGGGTTCGAATATGCGCGCACCGGAAACCCGACCCGCGCCGCGCTGGAAGCCTCGCTGGCGGCCGTCGAAGGCGGCGCCTTCGGACGCGCGTTCAGCTCCGGCATGGCCGCCACCGACTGTGCCCTGCGCGCCATGCTGCGGCCCGGCGATCATCTGGTCATCCCAAATGACGCCTACGGTGGCACCTTCCGCCTGATCGACAAGGTCTTCACGCAGTGGAACGTCGGATACACGCCGGCGGCGCTGTCCGACCTGGACGCCGTGGCGGCCGCGATCACACCGCGGACCCGGCTGATCTGGGTGGAAACACCGACGAATCCGTTGCTGTCCATCGCCGATATCGCGGCCATCGCTGAAATCGGCACGCGGCATTCGGCAAAAGTGTTGGTGGACAGCACCTTTGCCTCGCCCGCGTTGCAGCAGGCGTTGACGCTGGGCGCCGACGTAGTGCTGCATTCGACGACCAAGTACATCGGTGGGCACTCCGATGTGGTGGGTGGCGCATTGGTCACCAACGACAAGGCGCTCGATGACGCCTTCGGCTTTCTGCAGAACGGGGCCGGCGCGGTGCCGGGCCCGTTCGACGCCTACCTGACGATGCGCGGCCTCAAGACGTTGGTGCTTCGGATGCAGCGGCACAGCGAAAACGCTTTGGCCGTAGCGGAATTCCTCGCCGGGCACCCGTCGGTGAACGCGGTGCTCTATCCAGGCCTGCCCACCCATCCCGGGCACGACGTCGCCGCGCGGCAGATGTCAGGCTTCGGCGGCATGGTGTCGGTGCGCATGCGCGGCGGCCGGGCGGCGGCCGAAAAGCTCTGTGCCGCAACCGAAGTTTTCATCTTGGCCGAATCACTGGGTGGGGTCGAGTCGCTGATCGAGCACCCGAGCGCGATGACGCACGCCTCAACGGCCGGTTCGCAATTGGAAGTTCCCGATGACCTGGTTCGGCTGTCGGTGGGTATCGAGGACGTCAGCGACCTGCTGGCCGACCTCGAACAAGCCCTCGGCTAGTTCGCAGCGGAACTAGTCGTGATACGGCTCGGCACTCACCAGCGTGACCTTGACGGTGTTGCCGTTGGGCACGGTGTAGGTGCGCGTCTCGCCGACCTTGGCGTCGATCAGGGCCTCACCCAAGGGTGACTTGGGTGAGTACACCTCGAGCTTGCCGTCCTTGACGCCCTCCTGGCGGGTGGCGATCAAGAAGGTCTCGGTGTCGGACTTGTCGCCGTCGTAGTAGACCTTGACCACCGAACCGGGCAGCGCGATGCCGGACTGCTTGGGCGCCTCGCCGACCTTGGCGTTGTTGAGCAGGTCCTGGAGCTGGCGAATGCGCGCCTCCTGCTGGCCCTGCTCCTCGCGTGCGGCGTGGTAGCCGCCGTTCTCCCGCAGGTCGCCTTCCTCGCGGCGGTCGTTGATTTCCGCGGCGATGACGGGACGATTCGCGATCAGCTGATCGAGCTCAGCCTTCAGCCGGTCATGTGATTCCTGGGTCAGCCAGGTCACCTGAGTGTCCGTCATCTTGTCGTGCTCCTCGTCGTATTTCTCCGCGTAACCGCGTGAGTTTCTAAACTCCGGTAAAGGGAGTGTCTGTGTCCCGCCCCTTGCCGCCGTGCCGTTGGGCTCACGGCCGCTAATGCAGCAATACACGGTCCCTGGAGGAACCGTGCATTCATCCATGTTACCACTGTGGAAACAGCCGATGACGTCATTTGAGCTTCACCTTTGTGAGCAGTCAGGCTGCGCGCAGGTAGCCGGGCACGTCGGTGCCGCATCCGTAAATGTCCGCCATCACCGGTGGTTGTGCGGATTTCACCGTCGTCGTGACTTGTACCGTGGCCTGCGCGGATGGCCCGACCAGGACCTCGCGTCGGCCCGTCTCGCTGCCGTCCTTTCCGCGGACCCGCACGATGCAGTCCACCGGCCGCGACGGATCAGATCGCGTCACGCTGATCGTGACTGACGCCGTTTCGTTGTCGACCACCTGGTAACCGGCCAGCGAACCCGAGACAGCGCTGGTTCCCAGCCGTTGGTAGCCGACGATCGCGATGCCGATGCCGGCCGCCAGAACCAGCACACCCAGCGCGATCGCCACCCGGCGTCGCGAGACCCGAGACAGGCGCGAGCGTCCGTAGCGGGCCTCGGGGCGCGGAATGGAAGTCTGGGTCATAACTGTTTCACGTGTGGGCTTATGTGCTGCCGGAGGACGACCGACAGCGTGCAACATGGCGAAACTGGAATTATAGGGTCCTTATAGGCTCGAGGGGAGACCAGCGGACCGACAAGGGGACACGTGAGCGAACTGCGGTTGATGGCGGTGCACGCCCACCCCGACGACGAATCCAGCAAGGGTGCGGCCACACTCGCCCGATATGCCGACGAGGGTCACCGCGTGCTGGTCGTGACGTTGACCGGTGGCGAGCGCGGCGAGATCCTCAACCCGGCGATGGACCTGCCCGACGTGCAAGAGCACATCTCCGAGATTCGCCGCGACGAGATGGCGAAGGCTGCCGAAATCCTCGGCGTCGAGCACACCTGGCTCGGCTTCGTCGATTCCGGTCTGCCCAAGGGTGATCCGCCGCCGCCGCTGCCCGACGGCTGCTTCGCGTTGGTGCCGTTGGAGGAGTCCGTCGAGGCGCTGGTGCGCGTCGTCCGCGAGTTCCGCCCGCACGTGATCACCACGTACGACGAGAACGGCGGCTACCCGCATCCGGATCACATTGCCTGCCATCAGGTTTCGGTCGGCGCCTACGAAGCGGCCGGCGATTATGCCCGTTTCCCGGACGCCGGCGAGCCCTGGGCGGTGTCCAAGCTGTATTACGTCCACGGCTTCCTGCGCCAGCGGATGCAGCTGCTGCACGACGAGGCGATCAAGCAGGGTCGCGAACCCCTGTTCCAGAAGTGGCTCGAGCACTGGAAACCCGAGCACGATCCGTTCGAGACCCGGGTGACCACACGGGTGGAGTGCTCGGAATATTTCAGCCAACGCGACGATGCGCTGCGCGCGCATGCCACCCAAATCGACCCGAAGGCAGACTTCTTCGCCGCCCCGATCGCCTGGCAGCAGCGACTGTGGCCGACTGAGGAATTCGAGTTGGCGCGCTCCCGCGTGCCCGTCCTTTTGCCCGAGGACGACCTGTTCACCGGAATCGAGAACCACGCGTGAGACACCTCTTGCTCACGGTGATCGCTGACGGGACACCGCAGCACACCGGGCCCGATTTCGGCAAGGCCAGTCCGATCGGGTTGCTGGTCGTCGTGCTGTTGTTGATCGCCACCTTGTTTCTGCTGCGTTCGATGAACAAGCAACTGAAGAAGGTGCCCGAGTCGTTCGACCCCAAGCATCCCGAGCCCGATCAGGCGGCGGACGAGGGCACCGACACCGTCGGGCCACCCCGTGACGAGGCCCCCGGGCGGGCGAACGGATCGGTGTCAGGACCCGGCGATGAGCCCGGCTGACTCGTCGTCCACCAACACGCTCGGGCTGGCCACCAGCCCCTATTTGCGTCAACACGCCGACAACCCGGTGCACTGGCAGCAATGGACTCCCGAGGCGATGGAAGACGCTGCCGAACGCGATGTGCCGATACTGCTTTCGATCGGCTACGCCGCGTGTCACTGGTGTCATGTGATGGCCCACGAATCGTTCGAGGACAACGAGGTCGCCGCGGCGATGAACGCGGACTTCGTCTGCGTCAAGGTCGACCGCGAGGAACGGCCGGACATCGATGCGGTCTACATGAACGCGACCGTCGCGCTCACCGGGCACGGCGGCTGGCCGATGACGTGTTTCCTGACCCCGGACGGGCGCCCCTTCTTCTGCGGCACCTACTACCCGAAAGACGGATTCCTGCAACTTCTCTCGGCCGTCACCGAAACCTGGCAGCAACGCCGCGGCGAGGTCGAGGAGGCATCCGACCACATCGCCGGCGAGTTGCGCAAGATGTCTGGGGCCCTCGTCGGGCTGCCGGACGGTGGACCGGACGTCGACCCGGCACTGTGTGATCACGCGGTCGCCGCGCTGCTGGCCGACCAGGACACCGCGCACGGCGGGTTCGGCGGCGCGCCGAAGTTCCCGCCGTCGGCGGTTCTCGAAGCGCTGCTGCGCAATTACGAGCGCACCGGATCGGCGGCAGCGCTGCAGGCCGTCGAACGCACCGGCAATGCGATGGCGCGCGGCGGCATCTACGACCAACTGGCCGGTGGATTTGCCCGCTACAGCGTCGACAACGCTTGGGTAGTACCGCATTTCGAGAAGATGCTGTACGACAACGCGCTGCTGTTGCGCGCCTACGCGCACTGGGCCCGGCGCAGCGGAGATCCGTTGTCCCGCCGGGTCACGGCGCAGACCGCGCAATTCATGCTCGACGAATTGGCCGACGGCGACATGTTCACCTCGTCGCTGGACGCCGACGCCGACGGCCGCGAGGGTTCGACGTACGTCTGGACGCCGCAGCAGTTGGCCGAGGTGCTTGGGCCCGACGACGGCCCTTGGGCCGCTGAGGTTTTCGCGGTCACCGAGTCCGGGACGTTCGAACACGGGACGTCGGTGCTGCAGTTGCCCGGCGATCCCGACGATCCGCAACGCGTCGAACGTGTGCGGGCCGCGCTGCTGGCCGCCCGGCACACCCGAACCCAGCCGGGACGCGACGACAAGGTGGTCACGTCGTGGAACGGGCTGGCGATCACCGCGCTGGCCGAGGCCAGCGTGGCGCTGGAAGAACCCGAGTTGGCCCGCGCGGCTCGGCGGTGCGCGACGGCGTTGCTGGACCTGCACGTGGTCGGCGGCCGGCTGCGGCGGGCCAGCCTCGGTGGGGTGGTCGGCGAGAGCGCCGCCATCCTGGAGGACCACGCGACGCTGGCCACCGGGCTGCTGGCGCTGTATCAGCTGACCGTCGAGGACGTTTGGCTGACGGCGGCGTGCGAGTTGCTCGACACCGCCCTCGCGCATTTCGCCGATCCGCAGCGACCCGGGCGCTGGTATGACACCGCCGACGATGCCGAGCAGCTGATGCTGCGGCCCGCCGACCCGCTGGACGGGGCGACCCCGTCGGGCGCGTCGACGATCACCGAGGCGCTGCTGACCGCGGCGCATCTGGTCGGCAGTGTCGACGCGCCGCGCTACC
The DNA here is from genome assembly GCF_036409155.1 of Mycobacterium sp. 050128. Lineage (NCBI taxonomy): Bacteria > Bacillati > Actinomycetota > Actinomycetes > Mycobacteriales > Mycobacteriaceae > Mycobacterium > Mycobacterium sp. 050128. Next base: position 2,782,593 of record NZ_JAZGLW010000001.1, read on the forward strand.
TGCGAGCGGCGACCGAGGCGTTGGCCGCCCATTCGGTACTGCTGGCCAAGGCCCCGCGGTCGGCCGGGCATTGGATCTCCGTGGCCGAAGCCGCGATCCGGGGCCCGCTGCAGATCGCGATCGCCTGCCACTCGCCGCGGTCGCCGCTGCTGACCGACGCCCGCCGGCTCGCACCCGGCGGGGCGATCGTGATGGGCGGAAAGATGGACTCGTCGGCGCTGCTGGTCGGCCGGGACCGGGTGCGGGGCGCCGACGCCGCCTACGTGTGCCGCGGCCGTCTCTGCGATCTGCCGGTGACTCGGACGACCGACCTCGCCGCCGCCCTGGGCGTACCCGCGCGCTAGCGCCGAATCAGAACACCACGAACCACATCGCGATGTAGTGGCAGATCGCCGCTACCGCGGTGCAGGCGTGGAAGAACTCGTGGTAGCCGAACGTCGACGGCCACGGGTCGGGCCAGCGCAACGCGTAAAGAATGCCACCGATGCTGTACAGCGCGCCGCCGACGAACAGCAGCACCATCGCGGCCACCCCGGCGTTGTGCAGGATCTCGCCCGTGTACCAAACGGCCACCCAGCCCAGCAGGATGTAGAGCGGCACTCCAACCCAGCGGGGCGCCGACGGCCACAGCATCTTCAGCAGGACCCCCGCCGCCGCGCCGCCCCACACGATCCACAGCACCACGTGCCCGTCGCGGGGGGACATGGCCAGCAGGGCGAACGGGGTGTAGCTGCCGGCGATGAAGACGAAGATCATCGAGTGGTCGGCCCGCTTCATCCACTTGCGGGCGGTCGCGGACTTCCAGTGCACGCGGTGATACGTGGCGCTGACGGTGAACATGATGATGGTGGCGAAGGTGTATAGCAGGGTCGCCAGGCCGGCGCGGGTGGAGCCCACCGCCCACGACACCGCGACCAGCGAGGCGCCCGCGAAGACGGCGGTGCCGGCCGAATAGACATGGATCCAGCCGCGGAACCGGGGCTTGGTCAGTACCCGGGCGACGCCGTCGACGAGGTGCTGCGCGGCGTGGGCCGCGAGTCCCTGCGATTCGGGCTCCGGCTGGGCGGCCGTGCTGGTCTCGGTGCTCATATCAGTCAACGTTAGCGTTCGCGGCAGGAGGATGATCTTCGACTTGCGCGGAGTTCGCCGGGAATCCACTCCGGAATTGGTTGCCGCTCACAGTAGGGTGGATCCTCGTGGAGATCATTCCGCCGCGGCTCAAAGAGCCGTTGTATCGGGTGTACGAGCTGCGGCTGAAGCAGGAGCTGGCCGGCTCGAAATCCGAGCTTCCGCGGCACATCGCCGTGCTGTGCGACGGCAACCGGCGATGGGCGCGCGACGCGGGATACGAGGACGTCAGCTTCGGCTACCGGATGGGCGCTGCCAAGATCGCCGAGATGCTGCGATGGTGCCAGGAAGCCGGCGTCGAGATGGCCACGGTCTATCTGCTGTCCACCGAGAACCTGCAACGCGATCCCGAAGAGCTGGCCGGGCTGATCGAGGTCATCACCGATGTCGTCGAGGAGATCTGCGCGCCGGCCAACCGGTGGAGCGTGCGCACGGTCGGCGACCTGGAACTGCTCGGTGACGAGCCGGCCCGCCGGTTGCGCGGCGCGGTCGAGTCCACGCCCAGCCTCGCGCCGTTTCACGTCAACGTCGCGGTCGGCTACGGCGGCCGGCAGGAGATCGTCGGCGCGGTGCGCGCGTTGTTGAGCAAGGAACTCGCCAACGGTGCCACCGCCGAGGAACTCGTCGAGGCGGTGACCGTCGACGCCATCTCCGAGAACCTCTACACGTCCGGGCAGCCCGACCCCGATCTGGTGATCCGCACCTCGGGCGAGCAGCGGCTGTCGGGATTTCTGCTCTGGCAGAGCGCCTATTCGGAGATGTGGTTCTGCGAAACGCACTGGCCGGCGTTTCGTCGCGTCGACTTCTTGCGTGCGCTGCGCGACTACAGCCTGCGCAATCGCCGGTACGGCAAGTAGCCCAAGGGTCTTAAGCCGCAGGTCGTCCGCATGCCACACTGGGTAGATGGCTGCGCTGTCGGCGGTGGTGTTCACGCTGAGCGCCTGGCTGGGCCTGTATCTGGCGGCCCGTGATCCGCGCAAACCCGTCCTGGTGTTGGCGGCGATCGGGCTTTGCGGATTCGCGCTCGTCGTGGGCCTGGACGCGGTGCGGACGGCCAGCCCCGCGTACGCGCCGCTGCTCAGCCGAGTCGAGATCTACCTGGCGATCGTTCCCGGCGTGGCCTGGTTCGCGGTGCTCGTCGAGCTGTCCCGACCCACCGACGGCTGGCGGGCGCGTACCCGCGAGCTGCTGCTGGTGGCCGGGGTCGCCGCGCTGACCCTGCTCGGGGCGATGCTGGCCGGCAGCGTCGACGGGCCGCTGCGGCCGGGGCACTGGCTGATGTTCGCGGTGATCTCGGTGTCGACTCTGGGCGCAATGGCCGTCGCGCTGCGCCGCCCGCGACGGCCGCGGCCGGCCGTGGGGCTCGCCATCACCGCGACCCTGTTCTTCGCGCTGGGCAACGCCATCCTGATCATTCCCCTGGGCCTGGTGCCCAGCTGGGTTGCGCTCGCGTCGACGAGCTGCGACGTCCTCGGGCTCGGGATCGCCGTCGCCCTGTGGGACGCGTTCGACGAGGGCCAGGCGTTGCGCGCCGACATGCTGCGCTCGTTCGCGGGTTCGGTGGCGGTGGCGGCGCTGTTCGGCGGCCAGGCGCTGATCGGGTTGGCGGTGACCCGCGACGACCCCGCCGCGCGGACCGCGCTGACCGTGCTGCTGTTCACCAGCGTGGCCGTCGCGATCACCGTGCAGGTGCTCGCGGATCCGCTGGCCGGGGTGCTCGACCGGCTGGCGTTCTCGAAATCGCCTGCGCTGCGGGCAGATCGGGCTGCGCTGCGGCATACCGGGGCGGCGCTGCCGCTGCGCCAGGAGCATCCGCTCGCGGACGTCGACGACGTCACGTTCGTCCGGCTCACCCGGCGCGCGCTGGGTCACTACGGCGACCTGAGCAAGCTGGTCGCGAGCCCGCTGACGGCGCTGCCGGTGATCGACGAGCGATTGGCCGCCCGCGGCGCCCCCGACCATCCGGTCGAGCGCGCCAACGAGCTCAAGGCCTTGCTCGCCGACGGCATTTCGCGGTTGAAGCCGCGTGACGGCGGCGATTTCGGGACCACCGAAGAGTGGCGGTACTACAACTCGCTGTACTTCCCGTATGTCGTCGGGGTGCGGGCCTATGCGCAGAACGCCACCGCCTCGGGCCTGGATCCGATCGCGCGACAGGCCTGGCAATGGTTCGTCACTGAGGTCCCGCAGCGTTCGCTGCATAACTGGCAAAACGCCGCGGCCCGGCTCATCGCCGTTGATCTTCGCGGGCGCGTCGCCGTCCCCAGCGAATAGCTCGACGCCGTCGTTTCCCCCTTATCTGTCCCGCCTGCTGCGTTTCTCGGATGACAACGCTGGTTGTAATGGCGACGCGTCCCATCTTCGGGTGGACTGGCAACGAATACGGGTAAGTGCGGCCGCCGGGCCGCCCATACCATTCCGAATCTACTAGGGGGACTTATGTTTTCGCCGACCCTTCCGCCCGCCCAATTCGCGCGGGCTCTTGAATTCGTCCGGCATCATGTCGGTCAGCTGCACCAGCGCATGGTGGTGCCGCAGGCCGCGATGCTGGAAATGATCACGAATGCGTGGGCCGCGCAGGCGATTACCGCTGCGGCCGATCTCGGCATCGCCGACGCGCTGGCCAAGGGACCGTTGAACGTCGACGAGTTGGCCGAAGCGGTCGATGCGGATGCCGACACCGTCAGTCGTCTGCTGCGGGCGTTGATCTCGCGCGGCATTTTCCGTCGTCGCCGCGACGGACGATACGACCTCACCCCGCTCGCGGACACGCTGCGCACCGACAGTGACGGGTCGTTGCGCGCATTCGCCCGCTTCGTGGGATCGCCTCAGGCACGGGAGCACTGGAGCCACATCACGGACTCGATTCGCACCGGCCGGGCCGTCGTCCCGGAACTGCGCGGCAAGCCCGCCTTCGAGTACATCGTCGGGGAGCCCGAACTCGATGCGATCTTCAACGACGCCATGACCGAGCTCACCAACCTCGAAATCCTGCCGGTCGTCACGAGCTACGACTTCAGTCGTTACGAGACGATCGTCGACGTTGCCGGTGGACACGGCCGGCTGCTGGCCGCGATCCTGCAGGCGACCCCGCAGGCGCGGGGCATTCTGTTCGACCAGCCGCACGTGGTTTCGGGCGCTCCGGCACTACTCGAGGAACACGGCGTGGCGGACCGGGTCAAGCTGGTCGAAGGTTCCTTCTTCGACGCGGTGGCCGACGGTGGCGACGCCTACCTGCTCAAACACATCATCCACGACTGGCCCGACGACGAGGCCGTACAGATTCTCAGCAACGTCCGCAAAGCCGCCGGGGCCGGAAAGCGTGTCTTGATCCTGGAATTCGTCATTCCGCGGCACGACCGTGAATTCCCGGGCAACTGGCTGGATTTGGAGATGCACATCGCGGCCGGCGCCCGCGAGCGCACCGCCGACCAATATGGCCGGCTGCTGAGCCGCGCCGGTTTCCGGCTGACGCGGGTGGTCGAGACGGCCGCACCGCTGAGCATCGTCGAAGCAGTCGCCGTCTAAATCCACATTCGCCGCCGAATACGGGAATACCTGGCGGTAATCCCTGGTCATTTCTTCCGTGGCAGGAGTTGGCAGTGCCACGCGTCGATATGGCAGTGCTCCGGCGGGACGCTCAAACCAGTTCGACAGAAACCGCCATCGCGAGGAGTAACCAATGTCCGCTGTAACCGGCATATCGACCAGACACCTGTACGACGCGACCGACTCGTTGTTGCGTTTCGCGATGCGTGCAGATGCCACTTTGACGGGGCTGTGCGGTCTCGCCATCGCCTTCATCGCAGACCTGAGCTCCAACCTGGAATACGGCATCGGTGCCCTGTTCGTGATCTACGCCCTGGTGGTGTACGGCCTCACGGGCTTGCCGGACCTGCGCGGAGCCGGCGTCGGTGTCGTCAGCGCGAACGTCGTGGTCGCGCTTGGCAGCATCGTGGCCGTCGAAGCAGTGCCGATGACCGCGACCGGGGTGGCCGCGACGCTGGCCACCGGCGCCTACGCCGCGGCCTTTGCGTGGCTGCAATACCTGGGGGTGCGTCGATTGCCCGCGTAAGCACCCCGTCCCGCCGATGCGGGGCGTCAGAGCTTGCGCAGCCGTAACCGGTTGATGGAGTGGTCGGCGTCCTTGCGCAGCACCAGGGTTGCGCGCGGACGGGTGGGCAGGATGTTCTCGACCAGATTGGGCCGGTTGATCGACCGCCAGATTTCGCGGGCGGCGGCGACCGCCTTGGTGTCGTTGAGGCCCGAGTAGTGGTGGAAGTGCGATGCCGGGTCGGCGAAGGCCGTGCTGCGCATCGCCAAGAACCGCGATACGTACCACTGTTCGATGTCTTCGATCCGGGCGTCCACGTAGAGCGAGAAGTCGAAGAGGTCCGACACCATCAGGGTCGGACCGGTTTGCAAGACGTTGAGGCCTTCCAGGATCAGGATGTCCGGATGGCGGACCACGTGTTTAGCCCCGGAGATGATGTCGTAGCGCAGGTGTGAATACACCGGCGCACACGCGTAGTCGGAGCCCGATTTGACCGAGGTGACGAACCGCATCAGCGCCCGGCGGTTGTAGCTCTCTGGAAAGCCCTTGCGGTGCATCAGGTTTCGCCGCTCCAGCTCGGCATTCGGGTAGAGGAAGCCGTCGGTGGTCACCAGGTCGACGCGCGGGTGGTGATCCCAGCGCGCCAGCAACGCCTGCAGCACACGGGCGGTCGTCGACTTCCCGACCGCCACACTGCCGGCCACGCCGATGATGAACGGCACCGGCCGGTCCGGGTTCTGCTGCGGCTCACCGAGGAATTCCGCAGTGGCAGCGAACAATCGCTGCCGTGCCGCGACCTGAAGGTGGATGAGCCGGGCCAGCGGCAGATACACCTCTTCGACCTCGAGGATGTCGATCTGCTCGCCGAGACCACGCAGACCGACAAGCTCCTCTTCAGTGAGGGCCAGCGGCGTCGACATACGCAACGCGCGCCACTGCTTTCGGTCGAACTCCACATATGGGCTCGGCTCGCTCAGCCGGGGCATAGTGCCAGTGTGGCAGGGACGATCACGTGCCAGACGGCTGGGCTGGCAAAAGGCGGGGATCACGGATCGGACGGCTGCTGTGCCAACCGCTGACCACGCGGGCGTTGCCGGCCGACTAGTCTCGTTCGCATGTCAGCCGACTCGACCCACACCGCCATCTCCACCACGTCACCGGGCGCCGAATACGCCGACACCGCGACCGCCGCCTACCGCGCCGCACTGCAGGTGATCGAGTCCGTCGAACCTCGCATCGCCGCGGCGACGCGCAAAGAGCTCGCTGACCAACGTGATTCGCTGAAGCTGATCGCCAGCGAGAATTACGCGTCGCCCGCGGTGCTGCTGACCATGGGAACCTGGCTGTCGGACAAGTACGCCGAGGGCACCATCGGGCACCGGTTCTACGCGGGTTGTCAGAACGTCGACACCGTGGAGAGCGTGGCCGCCGAGCACGCCCGTGAGCTGTTCGGTGCGCCGCATGCCTATGTGCAGCCACACTCGGGCATCGACGCCAACCTCGTTGCGTACTGGGCGATCTTGGCTACCCGGGTCGAGGCGCCGGGCCTGGCCGACGACGGCGTCAAGCACGTCAACGACTTGTCCGAGACGGAGTGGGAGAAGCTGCGCGCCAAGTTGGGCAACCAGCGGCTGCTGGGCATGTCGCTGGATGCCGGTGGGCATCTCACGCACGGCTTTCGGCCCAATATCTCCGGCAAGATGTTCCACCAGCGCAGTTACGGCACCGACCCCGACACCGGGTTCATCGACTACGGCGCCGTCGCGGCCGCCGCGCGCGAGTTCAAGCCGCTGATCCTGGTGGCCGGCTACTCGGCCTACCCGCGCCGGATCAATTTCGCGACGATGCGTGAGATCGCCGACGAGGTCGGCGCCACCCTGATGGTGGACATGGCGCATTTCGCCGGCCTGGTCGCGGGCAAGGTGTTCACCGGCGACGAGGATCCGGTCCCGCACGCCCACGTCACGACCACGACGACACACAAGTCGCTGCGCGGTCCCCGCGGCGGCCTCATCCTTTGCCAACCCGAATACGCCGACGCCGTGGACAAGGGCTGCCCGATGGTGCTGGGCGGGCCGCTGTCGCACGTGATGGCGGCCAAGGCCGTCGCGCTGGCCGAGGCGCGGCAACCCTCTTTCCAGGCCTACGCGCAGCGGATCGCCGACAACGCCCAGGCCCTGGCGGACGGCTTCCTCAAGCGCGACGCCCGGCTGGTCACCGGGGGCACCGACAACCACATCGTGCTGCTCGACGTCACCTCGTTCGGCCTGACCGGACGCCAAGCCGAGTCGGCCCTGCTAGACGCCGGCGTGGTGACCAACCGCAACGCCATCCCGGCCGACCCGAACGGCGCCTGGTACACCAGCGGGATCCGGCTCGGCAGCCCGGCGCTGACCACCCGCGGCTTCGGTCCCGACGAATTCGACCGGGTGGCCGAGCTGATGATCGATGTGCTGGGCAATACGGCACCGGAAGGCAGCTCCAAGGCCAAGTACTCACTGGCTGACGGCACCGCCGAACGGGTCAGCGCGGCCGCCGCCGAATTGCTGGCCGCCAATCCGCTGTACCCGGGCCTTACGGTCTAGGTTTTCGCTAGTCGGCCGCGACACGGCCCGGCAGGTTTTATTGAACCTGTGTCTATCGGTTACAGTAACCGCATGGCACAGAAACCTGTCGCTAATGCGCTGACCCTGGAACTCGAGCCGGTCGTCGAGGCCGAAATGGACCGCCACCTGTCCACCGACGACATTTGGTTCGCTCACGACTACGTGCCGTTCGACCGGGGCGAGAACTTCGCCTTCCTCGGCGGACGCGACTGGGACCCGTCCAGCATGACGCTGCCCAGGAAATTCACCGACGCCTGCGAGATCCTGCTGCTGCTCAAGGACGACCTGGCCGCTCATCACCGCGAGCTCGTCGAGCACTTCATTCTCGAGGACTGGTGGGGCCGCTGGCTGGGTCGCTGGACCGCCGAGGAGCACCTGCACGCCATCGCGCTGCGCGAGTACCTGGTGGTGACCCGCGAGGTCGACCCCACCGCCAACGAAGAGGCCCGCGTCGAGTACCTGATGCAGGGCTACCGCGCCGAGAAGTACACACAGGTGGAGACCCTGGTGTACATGGCGCTCACCGAGCGCACCTACGCGGTCTTCACCCGCAACCTGGCCGCCCAGCTCGAGGAGCCGATCTTGGCCGGGCTGATCGACCGGATCCACCGCGACGAGGTGCGCCACGAGCTGTTCTTCTCCAATCTCGTCGCGCACTGCCTGACCTACACCCGCGACGAGACGATCGACGCGATTGCCAAGCGCGCGGCCGAACTGCAGGTCGTCGGTGGCGACATCCGCGGATACGCGGACAAGGTGCGCAATGTCGCCGCCGCCGGAATTTTCGGACCCGCCGAGCTGCGCCAGGCGATCGCCGACCGCATCACCGAGTGGGGCGTCGCTGACGAGCCCAAACTGCGGCAGTTCGTCGGCGGCTAAGCCCGCCGTCGCGAGCGTCCCGCGGTTCGCGGTCCTCATCACATCCCGGCGTCGGCGCGCCTGCGCTGCTGCAAAGCGGCGACGAGAGTAGCGTCATTCTCGATGGTCAGCGTCTTGCTCAGCTGCCAGGGCGGCACCTCCCGTCAACACAACGGAAGGACCGGCCCCGGTCCTGGTGTCGCAGTTCCCGCCGACATGCCTGTGCGGGTCCGCGCGGGCTTATCCCGCTCGAGGAGCGCTACGTGACCGAAATCCGGACCTACGTGATCGACACTTCCGTGCTGCTGTCCGACCCGTGGGCATGTAGTCGGTTCGCCGAACACGAGGTGGTGGTCCCGCTTGTGGTGATCAGCGAACTGGAGGCTAAACGCCACCACCATGAGCTGGGATGGTTTGCTCGACAGTCGCTGCGATTGTTCGACGATCTGCGACTGGAGCATGGGCGCCTCGATCAGCCCATTCCCGTTGGGACACAAGGCGGTACGCTGCACGTCGAGCTCAATCACACCGATCCGAGCGTGCTGCCGGCCGGTTTCCGGACCGAGAGCAACGACTCCCGGATCCTGAGCTGCGCGGCCAACCTCGCCGCCGAAGGCAAGCGGGTTACGTTGGTCAGCAAGGACATTCCGCTGCGCGTCAAGGCCGCCGCCGTGGGCCTGGCCGCCGACGAGTACCACGCGCAAGACGTGGTGGCCTCCGGCTGGTCGGGGATGCAGGAGATCGAGACCGCGACCGAGGACATCGACGCACTCTTCGCCGACGGCGAGATCGATCTGGTGGAAGCGCGAGACCTCCCATGCCACACCGGAATTCGGCTGCTGGGCGGCAGCTCGCACGCGCTGGGCCGGGTGACGGCGGCCAAACGCGTCCAGCTGGTTCGCGGTGACCGCGAGGTGTTCGGGCTGCGCGGCCGCTCCGCTGAGCAGCGCGTCGCGCTCGACCTGCTGCTCGACGAGTCGGTAGGCATCGTGTCGCTGGGCGGCAAGGCCGGAACCGGCAAGTCGGCGTTGGCCCTGTGTGCCGGTCTCGAGGCGGTGCTGGAACGGCGGACCCAGCGCAAAGTCGTGGTGTTCCGTCCGCTGTACGCCGTCGGCGGCCAGGAGCTGGGCTACCTGCCCGGCAGCGAGAGCGAGAAGATGGGCCCCTGGGCGCAGGCCGTGTTCGACACCCTGGAAGGTCTGGCCAGTCCGGCCGTGCTCGAGGAGGTGCTGTCGCGCGGCATGCTCGAGGTGTTGCCGCTGACCCACATTCGCGGGCGCTCGCTGCACGACTCGTTCGTGATCGTCGACGAGGCGCAGTCGTTGGAGCGCAACGTCTTGCTGACCGTGCTGTCCAGGCTGGGCACCGGATCGCGAGTGGTACTCACCCACGACATCGCCCAGCGCGACAACCTGCGGGTGGGCCGCCATGACGGTGTCGCGGCCGTGATCGAGAAGCTCAAGGGTCACCCGCTGTTTGCGCACATCACCCTGCTGCGCAGCGAGCGCTCGCCGATCGCCGCGCTGGTCACCGAGATGCTCGAGGAGATCGCCGGGCCGCAGTGAGGCGGCCGCCGTCTGGGCGTCGAGTGCGCGCCGGCGGCGGGATTTCAGCCGTTTAATCGCCCTGGACGCACACTCGACGCCCAGGTTGCGCACTCGAGGGCGAGTAGGCTGCCAAGGTGCCGAAACGACCCGACAGCCAGGCCTGGCGCTATTGGCGGACCGTGTTCGGTGTCGTGGCTGCCGGTGCGGTACTGGTGATCGGTGGCCTGACCGGGCACGTGACGCGCGCCGACAATCTGAGCTGCTCGGTGGTCAAGTGTGTCGCGCTGACCTTCGACGACGGGCCAAGTCCGTTCGACGAGCGGCTGCTGCAAGTCCTGAAGGACAGTGGCATCCCAGACGCCAAGGCCACCTTCTTCCTGATCGGCAACAAGGTGGCCGCCAACCCGGCCGGCGCCCGGCGCATCGCCGACGCCGGCATGGAAATCGGCAACCACACCTGGGAACACCCCAACATGACGACGATCCCGCCCGAAGACGTCGCGCCGCAGTTCGCCAAGGCCAACGACGCGATCAGCGGCGCGACCGGGCGGACCCCGACGCTGTATCGTCCGGCCGGCGGGCTGTCCACCCCCGATGTGCGCCAGACCGCCGCCCGCTATGGGTTGGCCGAAATCCTGTGGGATGTCATCCCTTTCGATTGGGCAAACGATTCGAACACCGCCGCGACGCGGTACATGCTGATGACCTACATCAAGCCCGGCTCGGTAGTGCTGTTCCACGACACCTACTCGAGCACCGTCGACCTGGTGTATCAGTTCATTCCGGTGCTCAAGGCCAACGGCTACCGCCTGGTGACGGTCAGCGAACTGCTTGGTTCGCGGGCGCCGGGCAGCAGCTACGGCAGCCGCGAAAACGGGCCGCCCGCCAACGAACTTCACGACATCCCGCCCGCCGACATCCCGACGCTGCCCAACACGCCGTCGCCCAGGCCGATGCCGAATTTCCCGATCACCGACATCCCCGGCCAGAACTCGGGTGGGCCAAATAACGGTGCGTGAGCGCCGCGCGACTACCTTGAGAGGGTGAGCAAAGCAGCAGACTGGCTGCGAGGTCGGCGATCGCGCGATCAGGCGGCGACATCCGGGCCGGCGCAGCGCAAGTCAGCTCGCAGGCTGTCCATCGAATACGCGATCGACCTTGCCCTGTCCTACGTCATCGCCGTCATCGACGTTGCCGCCATCCTGATTCCGCTGCGCGGCCACACATTCCTCAACACCGACGTCGATTTCGCGCAAAGGAACACGCCGACGATCGTGGTGCTGGTTGCGGCGGGGACCGTCGGTGTGGCGGTGGCCGGCATGGTCAGCCTTGCCCCGACGCTGCGGTGGTATGCGGCCGGCGCAGAACCCACCGTTGCGCAGCGCGAAGCCGCGATGAAACTCGCCGGCCGCCAAACCGCGATCCTGATGGTGGCCTGGGGTCTGGCCGGCGCGATCCTGCTCCTGGTCAATCTCGACGGCGGCGCCGCCCTGCTGTTGCCGATGGTGCTCGGCGTGGCGCTGGGTGCCCCGGCCGCCGCGGGCACGGGAATGCTGCTCGCGCAACGCACCCTGCGCCCCGTCATGGGCGCGGCGACCCGGGGGCTCGAGCCTCGGCTGGCGGTGCCCGGTGTGTTCGCGCGACTGGTCATACTCTGGTTTCTGGTCAGCGCACTTCCCATCGGCATCGTCGCCACCCTGGTGGTGCTGCGCACCTACGGTTGGCTGATTCAGAAGTCCGCGTCGCTGGACGTGCCGATCCTGGTGGTGTCGCTGGCCGCGCTGCTGCTCGGGCTGCCCACGATGATCCTGACGTCGCGATCGATTTCGGATCCGATCGGCGAAGTCGTCGACGCGATGGCTCAGGTCGAGCGCGGCAACATCGACACCACCGTCGGCGCGTACGAGCGATCCCAAATCGGGCGCCTGCAAACGGGATTCAACCGTATGGTGGCCGGTCTCGCCGAGCGTGACCGGCTACGCGACCTGTTCGGGCGTCACGTCGGGGCCGACGTCGCCCAGCGCGCGATCGAAGAGGGTGCGTCGCTGTCGGGCGATGTGGCCGAGGCGGCGGTGCTGTTCATCGATCTGGTGGGTTCGACTCAGCTCGCGGAAAGCCATCCGCCCCAAGAGGTTGCCGACGTGCTCAACGACTTTTTCCGCATCGTGGTCGGCGCCGTCGACGAACACGGCGGCCTGATCAACAAATTCGCGGGCGATGCCGCGCTGGCGATCTTCGGGGTACCCCTGCGCACGGGCGAGCCGTCATCGGCGGCACTGGCTACGGCGCGCACGCTGGGTACCCAACTGCGCCGCCTCCCCGTCGATTTCGGTATCGGGGTGTCGGCGGGCCGGGTCTTCGCCGGCAACATCGGCGCCGAAAACCGGTATGAATACACCGTGATCGGAGATGCGGTCAACGAGGCCGCACGCCTGGCGGATCTGGCCAAGACCTCGGATCGGCGCATCCTGTGCTCGGCGGCGGCCATCGACCGGGCCGACGAGACCGAACGGGGTCACTGGGCGCAGTGCTATTCCACCGTGCTTCGCGGCCGCTCCGAAGCCACCCACGTGTCGGCGCCCGCGGGCCCCGCCTGAAACCGCCTTACTTCGAGACCTTCAGCGATCCGATCACCTGGCTGAGCAGTCCCGCCGAGGCTGAATCGCCGATGGGCGTTGCGCCCAGGAAGATGGTGACCGGCTTGGTGTCGACCGCGATGATGACCACGGAGTCGCCCTTCACCTTGCGGGCGGGGTCGGCGATCGTGACATCGGCGTCCACCCGGGCTGCCTTGATTCCCTCAACCGTGATCGACGACTTGTTGATCGGACCCAGCGTGGGTGAGGCGTTCGAATAGCCCGGGCCTTCGGCCACGCAATTCATCAACTTCGCGGCCTGCGTGCTGACGTCCATGCTGGGAACGAAGTTGCTGATCGCGACCTCGGCCTGCATCACCCATTGGCTGGCGCCCGGCACCTCCTGCGCCAGCCCTACTGCGCCAATGAGATTCGGAGTCTGGTCATCCGAAAACGGCACCCATCCGGGTGCCGCGCTGGCCGGAAACGACAACTTGCCCGCCTTGATCGGCGCACCGCCCGCGGGCTTATCGCCACCGGACACATTCGGCGTGCAATCGCTTGCGGTCTGACCCGAACCACCCGGCTGCTGCGACGTCGGCGCGGCCGTCGTCGTCGACGGATTGGCTTTGGGCCCCTTGGGCTCGTTGTTCAGACTGACGACGAGGATCACCACCAGCGCGATGACACCCAGCACCGCGATGCCGGCGACGATCAGCCATGGCATGTTCGACCGAGGTCCGTTCGGCGGCGGTCCCGGTGGGTAGGAGCCGGGCGGCCAGCCGGGGGGATACTGCTGTCCCCCGGTCTGACCGTAGGGCTGGCCCGGATACGAAGGATCCATCCCGCCTTGGGGATTGGTGAACGGACCCGTCGGCGGGTAAGGGTAGGCACCGCTCTGCGGCCCCGAGTAGGGACCGCCGGGCGGGTACGGGGGAGGGCCGCCCGGAGGCGGGCCCCCTTGCGGTGGGCCACCCCAATAAGGGCCCTGCCCATACGGATTCGCGCCGTACGGATCTTGTCCGTACGGGCCGCCTGGAGGAACCGTCATAGCAGAACCACCCCCACTTTTATTTCGCCGGTTTGACCTTGGCCATCGCCAGCACGTCTAGCCGGCGGTCCAGTTCCTCGATCGACAACTTGTCGCCAATCAGGCCGCGGTCGATCACGGTCTGACGGATCGTCTTGCGCTCTTTGAGCGCTTGCTTGGCCACGGCGGCGGCTTCCTCGTAACCGATGGCCGAGTTCAAGGGGGTCACGATCGACGGCGACGACTCGGCCAACTCGCGCAGGTGCTCTTCATTGGCCTTCAGGCCGACGATGCAGCGCTCGGCGAACAACTTTGACACGTTGCTCAGCAGCTTGAAGGATTCCAAGATGTTGCGGGCCATCATCGGGATGTAGACGTTGAGTTCGAACGCGCCCGACAAGCCGCCCACCGCGACGGCGGCGTCGTTGCCGATCACCTGGGCGGCCACCTGCGTAACCGCCTCTGGCAGAACCGGATTGACCTTGCCCGGCATGATCGAGCTACCCGGCTGCAGGTCCGGCAGCGCGATCTCGGCCAAACCGGTCAGCGGCCCGGACCCCATCCAGCGGATGTCGTTGGCGATCTTGGTCAGTGACACGGCAATGGTGCGCAGTGCACCGGACGCCTCCACCAGGCCGTCACGCGCCGCCTGAGCCTCGAACGAGTTTGCTGCCGTGCGCAATTCGGACAGCCCAGTCGACGCGACCAGCGCCTCGACCACCTTGGCGCCGAAGCCGTCGGGAGCGTTGAGGCCGGTGCCCACCGCGGTTCCGCCGATGGCCAGCTCACCGAGGCGCGGCAGCGTGGCGCGCACCCGCTCGATCCCCGCCTCGATCTGTCGGGCGTAGCCGCTGAATTCCTGGCCGAGTGTGACCGGGACGGCGTCCATCAGGTGGGTGCGGCCGGACTTGACCACGCTGTGCCATTCGCCGGCCTTGGTCGCGAGCGCGTCGTGCAGGACCTCGAGCGCCGGGATCAGATGGCGCACCGCGGCTTCGGTCGCCGCGATGTGGGTGGCGGTCGGGAAGGTGTCGTTGGACGACTGCGACATGTTGACGTCGTCGTTGGGGTGCACCGTAACGCCGTTGGCCGCCGCGATGGACGCGATCACCTCGTTGGTGTTCATGTTGGAGCTGGTGCCCGAGCCGGTCTGGAAGACGTCGATCGGGAACTGGTCGTCGTGTTTACCGTCGGCGATCTCGGCCGCCGCGGCGATGATCGCGTCGGCCTTCTCCGGCGCCAGCAGCCCGAGGTCGGCGTTCACCCGCGCGCAAGCGCCCTTCAGCAGCCCCAGCGCCCGGATCTGCGCGCGCTCGAGGCCCCGGCCGGAAATCGGAAAGTTCTCCACAGCGCGCTGGGTTTGCGCTCGCCACAACGCCTTTGCGGGTACACGTACCTCGCCCATGGTGTCGTGTTCGATGCGATATTCGGCGCTTTCGGCCATGAATGAGTTCCTCTTCGTTGGGGTGTGCTGGCGCGGTTACGGCAGGGGATAGGCAGCGTTGCTGTCGCCGGTGAAGTCGATCGCGGAGTATTCGTTGAGCTTCGAGAGCCGGTGGTAGGCCTCGATCATCCGGACGGTGCCCGACTTCGACCGCATCACGATCGACTGGGTCGTGCAGCCGCCCGGGTAGTACCGGACGCCCTTGAGCAGATCGCCGTCGGTGACCCCGGTGGCGCAGAAGAAGACGTTGTCGCCGGACACCAGATCCTCGGTGGTCAGGATCTGGTCCAGGTCGTAGCCGGCGTCGAGTGCCTTGCGGCGTTCGGTGTCGTCGCGAGGTGCCAGTTGCGCCTGGATGGCCCCGCCCATGCAGCGGATCGCCGCCGCGGCGATGATGCCCTCGGGGGTGCCGCCGATGCCGGCCAGCAAGTCGGTGCCCGAATTGGGCCGGCTCGCCGAGATGGCGCCGGCGACGTCACCGTCGGTGATCAGCCGGATACGGGCACCGGTGGCGCGGACATCTTCGATGAGCTGACCGTGGCGCGGCCGATCCAGGATGCACACCGTCATGTCGCGCACCGACAGGTCCTTGACCTTGGCGACCGCGCGGATGTTGTCGGCGATCGGCGCGGTGATGTCCAGCACGTGCGCGGCCTCGGGCCCGACGGCGATCTTGTTCATGTAGAACACTGCCGACGGGTCGAACATCGCGCCGCGATCGGCCACCGCCAGCACCGAGATGGCGTTGGGCATGCCCTTGCTCATCAGCGTGGTGCCATCCACGGGGTCCACGGCGAAGTCGCAGTCCGGGCCGTCGCCGTTACCGACCTCCTCGCCGTTGTAGAGCATCGGCGCCTCGTCTTTTTCGCCTTCTCCGATCACGACCACCCCGCGCATGGACACCGAGTTGACCAGTTCACGGATCGCGTCGACGGCCGCACCGTCGCCGCCCTCCTTGTCGCCACGGCCGACCCAGCGGCCGGCGGCCATCGCGCCGGCCTCGGTGACCCGGACCAGTTCCAGGGCCAGGTTGCGGTCCGGGGCCTCGCGGCGTGCCCGTACCTGCGGGTCAGAGCCCGCAGTCGCGGTCGAAGACGAACCGGATCCGCCCGATGCTGTCATGGTTGCTGATTCTCCCAGAAGCTGATCGGTCCGCTGGATCTGGGCTGTGGCTGCCAGCGGCGGGCTGGGATACTGGCGGGGTGACCGAGGAACAGCCCAACGCCGACCAGGCCGGTGAGCCGGCACCGGCGGCCCGGCCCGCCAAACCCCGGTTGCTGCAGGACGGCCGCGACATGTTCTGGTCGCTGGCGCCGCTGGTGATCGGATGCATCCTGCTGGCCGGCATGGTCGGGATGTGTTCGTTCCAGCCGACCGGGCCGAACAAGGGCGCAATTCCGTCGTACGATGCGGCGACGGCCCTGCGCGCGGATGCTCAGACGCTGGGCTTTCCGATCCGAATGCCGCAGCTGCCCGAGGGCTGGCAGCCCAACTCCGGTGGCCGCGGCGGCATCGAGAATGGGCGCATGTCCAATGGTCAGCGCCTGGGCGCGGCCACCTCGACGGTGGGATACATCGGCCCGACGGGAATGTATCTGAGCCTGACGCAGAGCAACGCCGATGAGGACAAGCTGATCGCCTCGATCCATCCGTCGGCGTATCCGACCGGAACGGTCGACGTCGGGGGAACGAACTGGATCGTCTATCGCGGTTCCGGTGACAGCGGCGCCGACGCCGAGCCGGTCTGGACCACCAAGCTGACCGGCCCGGGTGGAACCACCCAGATCGCGATCACGGGTGCCGCAAACCCCGATCAGTTCCGTACGCTGGCGGCGGCGACGCAGTCGCAGTCGCCCCTGCCGACCAGCCGATAGGAGCGACCCGCATGAGGGCACCCGAAGCGGATTTGTCCGGATGGGTGGCCGCACCGTTCACCGGTGGCGGCTACACCCATGACGTCTACCGCAAGGGCAGCGGCCCCGGGGTGATGGTGATTCCCGAGATACCGGGGGCCCATCCCGGTGTACTGGGCTTGGGTAATCACTTGGTGGACAACGGTTTCACGGTCGCGATTCCATCGTTGTTCGGAGTGCCCGGCAAGGCCAAGACGGTGGGCTATACCGCCACGGTCGTCGCACGGGCATGTGTGGCAAAGGAATTCGCCGCTTTTGCAACGAACAAGCAGCGGCCGGTGTCGTTGTTCCTGCGCGCACTGGCCCGTGACCTCAAAGAGTCCACCGGAAGCAAAGGCGTCGGGGTGATCGGCCAGTGTTTCACCGGCGGCTTCGCGCTGGCTGCCGCGGTCGATGACAGTGTGCTGGCGCCGGTGCTGAGTCAGCCGTCGGTACCGTTGCCGCTGGGCCCGACTCGTCGTAGCGATACCGGGCTCAGCGAATCCGAGCTGACCAGGATCGCAGAGCGCGCCGCCAACGACGGTTTGTGCGCCATCGGCTTGCGATTCAGCGAGGACTGGATGTCTCCGCGGGGCCGCTTCACCGCGCTCAAGGAGCGACTCGGCGACGCGTTCGAGGTGATCGAGATCGATTCGCGCCCGGGCAACGAACACGGTTTCGCCAAGATGGCGCACTCGGTGCTCACCGACGAGGTCCGTGAGATCGACGGCCAGCCGGCTTACGAGGCCCGCAAGCGAGTCGTCGAATTCCTCACTGAGCGGCTGACTTAACCGCTGGCTGTTCGGCCTTCCGACGTGGCAGCCAGCTGCGGCGCGCGGGTGCGTCGTCGTCGGGGTTCACCAGCTCGACGCCCTGGTAGACCGCCAGGTAGACGTCGAGTGTCGTCACGATCAGGATCATCAGCACCGGTCCGATGACGATGCCCCAGGGCCCGAACATGGCGATACCGGCGAACACCGACAGCAGCATCAGCGCCGAATTCAACCGCGCATCGCGCGGCACCAGGATGGGGCGCAAGAAGTTGTCGATGTTGGTGACCACCAGCAGATGCCACAGAATCACGAATGCGCCGCCGAAGATGTTGCCGTAGAAGATCATTCCGATACCGAACGGAATCGTCACGATGCCGCCGCCCAACGGGATGATCGACAGCGCCGTCAGCAGGATCGCGAAAATGAAGAATCCGTGGTGAAATCCGGCGAGGTAGATCGACCCCGCGCCCGCGACACCTTGGCACAACGCGATGACGAACTGGCCGAACACGGTGCCGCGCACCATCGCACCGGTCTTCTTCAGGTATAGGTCCGTGACTTCCTCGCCCAGCGGGTTGAGTTGACCGATCAACGTGCGCAACCTCTCTCGGTGCACCAGCAACGCGAGAAACAGGTATAAAAAGATGATCCCGTATGTGATGGCTCCGAAGGCGCTTCCCGCAGCGCCCTGTAAGGTGTGCAACAGCCACTGACCGACATTTTGCGCGCCGGTGACCATCGCCTTTCGCAGCATCTCCGCATTAATGGTGATGTGCAGGAACGGAACTCGGGCCGCCAGGTCGTTGACGATGTGCAGGACTTTGTCGCCGAGCCCGCTGAGGTCGGTGGTCTTGACCCACCCGGAAATGCTGTCGATCATCCGGGAGATCTGGACGACGGCCAACACGATGAATAGGCCGACCGGCACGATGACCATCGCCAGCGCCGACAACAACGTGAAGGTCGCCGACAGGCCGGTGCCGAGACGCTTGTTGAACCAATTGAACAGTGGCGTGAACAAATACGCGCCCACCGCGGCCACCACGATCAGCACGAAAAAGTCGCGCAGGAAGTAGGCACCGAACAGCAGCGCGACCAGGGTGAGCACCGCGAGGGCACGTTTCTGAGTGAGCGTGAATTCGGTGTTCATGCCAACCCGCCGCCCTCCGCGTCGCCGTTGAGCTGAACCTTAGCCCCAGGCGGTGTTTTTGGGCGGAGTACGCGCTATCGCTTGGCGCCGGCTTTGGCCGCCTCGGCCTGCGTCTTCATCTGACCGAACATGTCCACGTAGTAGGACAGGCAGTCGTCCAACGCCTTCTCGGTTGTGAACAGCGGCTGATAGCCGAGGTCGCGGGATGCCTTGGCGACCGAGAAGAAGTTGTCCAGGTACAGCCGCTCGACGGCCAACGGTTCCAGTAGTGGCGCGGGGATTCCGAACCGGAAGTGCATCCGCTGCCAGCCGGTCATCGCAGCCCGGACGATGGGGCCGTTGACCCGAATTCGCGGCCAGGGCTGGCCGCATGCCTCCACTACCGGCCGGGCGAACTCGAACATGTTGATCGGGTCGTCGTCGTTGATGAAGTAGGCCTGACCGGGCGCGGTGCCACCGGGCACCAGATGCTGGGCGGCCAGGATGAAGCCGTGAATCAGGTTGTGCACGTAAGAGTTATCCAGCCGGGCTGACTTGCGGCCGATCAGCACCTTGACGTGGCCGGCGATCACGCTCTCGAACAGCTTGCGGAACATCGTCTGGTCGCCGCGGCCCCAAATGCCACTGGGACGGATCGCGCAGGTAAGCATGCCGTCAACGCCGTTCTGGGACAACACGAATCGCTCGGCGACGACCTTGGTCTCGGTGTAGAGGTCGTTGAATCGCGTGGTGTAGGGCAGGGTTTCGTCGCCGCCGACGATGGGCTGGCCGCCCATCACGACGCTGTTGGACGACGTGTAGACGAACCGCTGCACGCCCGCGGCATGCCCGGCGTCCACCAGGTTCTGGGTGCCGCCGACGTTGATCGCAAAGCTGCGCTGACGGTATTCGTCGGTCACCGACGCGCCGCCCATCAGCTCGATGATGGCCGCGGTGTGGAAAACCGTGTCGATGCCGTCGACCGCCTGCGCGCAGACATCCTTGTCGGTGATGTCGTCCTGCAGCACTTCCAGGCGCGAGTGCGGGGGCAGCGGCGAGGGCGCGCGGTCGAAGGAACGTACCGAGTATCCGCGGTCGAGCAAGGTGGTCACCAGGTTGGCGCCGACAAACCCGGAGCCGCCGGTGACCAGGACGCGGCCGAGTTCGGTTGTCAGTGATGGATCACCCATGCCGGACAGGATAACTGAAACACGTTACAGTTCCGAAAAAATGACACGATTCGCTTTGCATAGACGGTTCGATCTAAGCGTCGTCGCCCTGCCCCGCCGCCAGTGCATCCTCCACTCGCTTGCGGGCGCCAGCTAAGTGCTCTTCGCAGCGTTTTGCCAGTTTTTCGCCTCTTTCCCACAGCTGCAGCGACGCATCGAGGTCCAGCCCGCCCTGCTCGAGAAGGCGCACGACTTCGATCAGCTCGTCGCGGCAGGATTCATAGTCCAGTTGACTAATGGGCGTAACCGATTCGGCCTCTGCTTTGTCCGCGCCGCCGTCTTTGTCATTGACCATCGGTCAGCCCCTCACTCACCGCCGCTACGGCGCCGTCGGAAACGCGCACCCGCAGCCGGGTGCCGGCCGGCGCTTCGTCGACCGAGCGCAGCACGTGCATGGCGCCGGGGGCGCCGTCCACCGGAACGGCCTGCACCACCGCGTACCCGCGGGCCAGGGTCGCCGCCGGGCCCAGCGTGGCCAGCCGCGCGGCCAGGTGGCCGACGCGATCGGATTCGGCGGCGACCAACCGGGTGATGTCGCGGCGTACGGCCGAACGGGCGCGGTGGATCTCCTCGGTGCGCGCCGTCAACGCCGCCAGCGGCTCGGCCAGCACCGGGCGGCTGCGCAGTTGAGCCAGCGCCCGCTGTTCGCGAGACACCCAATTGCGCAGTGCCTGGGCGCTGCGCCGGCGCAGGTCCTGAATTCCGCGCTGCTCCGCGGCGGTGTCCGGGACTACCCTTTTGGCCGCATCGGTCGGGGTGGCCGCGCGCAGATCGGCAACCAGGTCGCATAGCGGGTTGTCGGGCTCGTGGCCGACGGCGCTGATCACCGGGGTGCGGCAGGCCGCGATCGCGCGGCACAGCGTCTCGTCGGAGAACGGCAGCAGGTCCTCGACGCTGCCGCCGCCGCGGGCCAGCACGATCACGTCCACTTCGAGGTGCCGATCGAGTTCGAAGAGCGCCTCGACGATCTGGGCGACCGCGTTAGGCCCCTGCACCGCGGTATTGCGCACCGCGAAACGCACCGCGGGCCAGCGGGCGCCGGCCACCGTCGTCACGTCGCGCTCGGCGGCACTGGCTCGGCCTGTGATCAACCCAATCATGTTCGGCAGGAAGGGGATTGGGCGTTTAAGCCTGGGGTCGAAGAGGCCCTCGGCGTCCAGCAGCCGGCGCAGCCGTTCGATGCGGGCCAGTAGTTCGCCGACGCCGACGGCGCGAATCTCGGACAGCCGCAACGAGAACGTGCCACGCCCGGTGTAGAACGACGGTTTTCCGCAGACCACCACCTGGGTGCCCTCGACCAATTTCACCGGCGCGCCCAGCACCAGGTCGCGCGGACACGTCACGCTCAGCGACATGTCGGCGGCCGGGTCACGCAGCACCATGAACACGGTCTTGGAATCGGCCCGAATGTTGATCTGGGCCAATTGCCCTTCTACCCATACGGTTCCGAGCCTGTCGATCCAGCCCGCAACGCGGATCGCGACGGCACGAACCGGGAACGGGTTCTCGGCCGAGTTCGCGTCCGAATTCGCCGCTCGGGTCACTTCGCGGACGCGCGGGTGATCCTGTTGGCCAGCAACGTCTGAAACGGTGCTCGGGCCTTGGTGGCCTGCTCGTAGGCCAGCAGGGCTTCGAGGTCGTCGACGGTCAGCGACTGCACTCGGGCGCGCAGCTGGGCCAGTGTCAGCGTCTGATAGTCGAGTTCGGCTGCCACCGACGGCTCCGGAACCGCCGGGTTGGCCGTTGGCTTCTTCGATTGCCCGGTGGGATTGAGCAGTGCGCTGGCGTCTTCGTGCGCGTCGGCCACGGAGTACAGCGCGAAGCGCCCCTCGGCGCGGCGATCGCCGCCGGCGCCATCCGGCAATTCGGCGAAACCCCCGTCCGAGGTGTCCAAGGCGACTTCGGTGTCCTCGTCGAACGTTGCCCATTCCGGCTTTTCGTCTTTGGGCGGGAAAATGGATTCCAGGGTCGAGTCGCCCTTGATCACCAGCTCCGCGAGATTCTGCTGGAACCGCATCACGATGTGGGCGACCTCACTGGCCAACGTCATCGGATACATCAGGATGGTCTTCGGCAGTCTGATGGTCTCTTCGACGGCGACCGTCGCCGCGCCGACCAATAGCCGAACCCCGTACGGTGCAGAAGCCATGGGTCCAAGATTGCCCTAAGCAGCGGCTAACGCCAAGCCCAGCGCCGCTAGCTGGCGACCCCGTGTCGGCGGAACGTACCCTGGAGCACATGGCGCCGACTGTCGACATGGGAATTCCCGGCGCATCCAGCTCTGTAGCCAACGATCCGGCCCGTAAGCGAGTGCTGCTGGCCGAGCCTCGTGGCTACTGCGCGGGTGTGGACCGGGCGGTCGAAACGGTGGAGCGCGCACTGCAGAAGCATGGTGCGCCGGTCTATGTGCGCCACGAGATCGTGCACAACCGGCACGTGGTCGACACCCTGGAAAAGGCCGGCGCGGTGTTCGTCGAGGAGACCGATGAGGTCCCCGAGGGCGCCATCGTGGTGTTCTCCGCCCACGGCGTCGCGCCGACCGTGCACGCCGCGGCCGCCGAACGTAACCTGCACACCATCGACGCCACCTGCCCCTTGGTCACCAAGGTGCACAACGAGGCCCGGCGCTTCGCCCGCAACGACTACGACATCCTGCTGATTGGCCATGAGGGCCACGAGGAGGTCATCGGCACCGCCGGGGAGGCGCCCGACCACGTGCAGCTGGTCGACGGGGTCGCCTCCGTGGACGACGTGACGATCCGCGACGAGAACAAGGTGGTGTGGCTCTCGCAGACCACGCTGTCGGTCGACGAAACCATGGAGATCGTTGAGCGGCTGCGGCAACGCTTCCCGAAGCTGCAGGATCCGCCCAGCGACGACATTTGTTACGCGACCCAGAACCGCCAGGTCGCGGTCAAGGCGATGGCGCCCGAGTGCGAGCTGGTGATCGTCGTCGGATCCCGCAATTCGTCGAACTCGGTGCGCCTGGTGGAAGTGGCGCTGGGCGGCGGCGCTATGGCTGCTTACCTGGTCGACTGGGCCGACGACATCGACCCGGCCTGGCTGCAGGGGGTCACCACGGTCGGGGTCACCTCCGGCGCGTCGGTTCCCGAGGTGCTGGTGCGCGGCGTGCTGGAGCGGCTGGCCGAGGCCGGCTTCGACGTGGTGCAACCGGTGACCACGGCGCAGGAGACGCTGGTGTTCGCGCTGCCGCGGGAAATCCGGTCGTTGCTCTGACCCTTCCCGCTCACGGCACGGGTTAGGCGTCGTACTCCCAGGATTCGGCCGGGGGACGCTCCGCCGGCCGGCCATTTGTCCGAGACCGACCGCGGCGGTCCCCGCGCGGCTCACCGCGGCGCTCGTCGGATTTGCCCGATCCGCGGTAGCGCACCTGCGAAATCGGGTGGTGCGACGGGTCGGTGCCGTTCGTCCCGCTCGCCGCGGCGTGCTCGCGCCGGGACTCCGAGGCGGGCTGATAGGACTCGTACGGCTCATAGGACTGGTAGCGGCGCAATGGCTCCGACGGATCGTAGCGGTCGTAGTCCTCGTATCGACTGCCGCGCGGCGCCGGGCGCTCGTAGGGATTGCGGCGGCTGCGCGGGTCCCGACGGCCTTCCCGCTGCGATTGGCCGCGCTGGTCGAGATCGCCCTGCGGTCGCGGACGGCGCCGCGCGGACCGGGGCGGCGGGTCGGCGGGGTCGTAGTCGCGCGGCGGGGTCTGGCGCCGCCGCCGTGGCCGCTCGGCCGCAGGGTCGTGCTCCTCCTCCGGCGACGGGCGGGCGTGCCGGGACCGGCTTCGGGCGGAACTTGCCGAGGACCGGCCGCTGCGCTCCGTGCGGCTGGTTCTGGTCGAGGCTTTGGTGGAGCGGCGCTGTGCGTCGATGGGCTCTTCTGCGTCGGCGTCGTCATCCGATGACCCGACGCCCAGCAGTGAGTTCAGTTTCGTGCTGACGGCCCGCAGGAAGGGCGACTTCTCCGCAACGCCGGCGGTCGCGGTGTCCTCAGCCGCGTCACTCGCGGTCGGTCGCTGCGACATCCCCAGATACCACCTGATCAGGCCGATCAGCAACACACCGCCGGCGGCGCCGAGCATCAAGGGGAAGCGCTCGATGAGCGGATAGCCGCAGTTGATCAGCAGGTCTTTGACGCTGCCGATTTTGCCGCCGTGGAACAGCCAGTAGGCGCCCGGCACCGCGCAGAAAAGGATCAGCGGCGGCTGGATGACCGCGGTGAACAGACCTTCCTGGCGTACGGCCAGCACCGCCAGCACGCAGCCCGCTATATAGAGGCAAGCGAAGATGCCGGTCAGCTCCTTGTGACCGGAGCCGGAGTCGATGCCATACCCAATGGCAGTCGCGGTAACGGCGATGAGCAGGGCTATCCACGACGGCACCCCTGCGATGCCGGGGTAGATCGAGCGATGGGCAGCTTCTACTGCCGAGGTTCCCCGCTGCGCTGACACATGTAGACCGTACCGGCAATGTACGAAAACCCCCGTAAATACCTTGTTAGGGATGCCGGGCGTGCCACGGCGGCGCGCGCGAAATGAGCCGCGGCACCCGAGCGCTGCGCGGAGCCCTAAACTTGGTTCCCCGTGAGCCTGAGCCTGGGAATCGTGGGCCTGCCCAACGTGGGCAAGTCGACCCTGTTTAATGCGCTGACCCGCAACAACGTGGTAGCGGCGAACTACCCGTTCGCGACGATCGAACCGAACGAGGGCGTCGTGGCGCTGCCCGACCCGCGCCTGGACAAGCTGGCCGAGCTGTTCGGTTCCGAGAAGATCGTGCCGGCGCCTGTGACGTTCGTCGACATCGCCGGAATCGTGAAGGGTGCCTCCGAGGGCGCCGGGCTGGGCAACAAGTTCCTGGCCAACATCCGCGAGTGTGACGCGATCTGCCAGGTGGTGCGGGTGTTCGCCGACGACGACGTCGTGCACGTCGACGGCAAGGTCGACCCGAGCTCCGACATCGAGGTGATCGAGACCGAGCTGATCCTCGCCGACATGCAGACATTGGAGAAAGCCGTCCCGCGCCTGGAGAAGGAAGCCCGCAACAACAAGGAGCGCAAGCCCGTACACGAGGCGGCCGTCGCTGCCGAGGCCCTGCTGGACTCGGGCAAGACGCTGTTTGCGGCCGGTGTCGACGTGTCACCGCTGCGCGAGCTGAACCTGATGACGACCAAGCCATTTCTGTACGTGTTCAACGCCGACGAGTCGGTGCTCACCGACGAGGACCGAAAGGCCGAGCTGCGCGCGATGGTCGCACCCGCCGACGCGGTGTTCCTCGACGCGAAGATCGAGGCCGAACTCCAGGAGCTCGATGACGAGTCGGCCGCCGAGCTGCTGGAGTCCATCGGGCAGACCGAGCGCGGACTAGATGCGTTGGCGCGGGCCGGGTTTCACACTCTGAAGCTGCAGACCTACCTGACGGCAGGCCCAAAAGAGGCACGCGCGTGGGTGATTCATCAGGGCGATACCGCGCCCAAGGCGGCGGGGGTGATCCACACCGACTTCGAGAAGGGCTTCATCAAGGCCGAAATCGTGTCCTATGACGACTTGATCGAGGCCGGGTCGATGGCGGCCGCCAAGGCGGCCGGCAAGGTCCGGATGGAAGGCAAGGACTACGTGATGGCCGACGGCGACGTCGTGGAATTCCGGTTTGGAACAACCTCTACGTCCAAGAGCAAGGCCTAACAGCGGAGCTACCAGCAGGAGATGGACGGCTGCGTCAGGCGGCTTGACCACTACCTCAAGTGGAAATAGCGTCACTCCGAATCGGAGGTACGTCCATGAGCCGCGTTCGGTCTGTTCCTGGAAGCTACGCTCTTCTGCACTTTGCGTATTGGACTGGGGCGGTGGTGGATGCCGCAATGGTAATACCGCTGTTGGTGCCCGGTGTGGCTGCGGCGATGCTCGGCGTGAATTCGTTTGCGCCCGGCGCTGATTACCGATACGTCGCCGGCCTGGGTGCGGCTTTGATGGCTGGCTGGGCCGCGCTGTTGGTGTGGGCCGACCGCAAACCGGTCGCACGGCGCGGGATCCTGTTGCTCACGGTGTGCCCGGTCGTTCTGGGACTGGCCGCTGCTGGCGGCTACGCAATGGCCAGCGGACTGGTTCGACCGGTTCACATGGTGCCGACCCTGGCTCTACAGCTGGGCATCGCCGTCATGTTTTTGGCCGCTTACCGGCGTGCCGGTGCACTGGCTCGTGAAGCCGCGGACAGACTGAATAATTGACCGTCACGCTGACCTCGCCTGGCCGACGGCGACGTCGTGGAGTTCCGTTCAACGTCTGAGCGGCAGCAGCGAGGCGCAGGGCCCTATCCAATCGCGCTCAGGTTCAACCACTTTCGCGGTTGGCCTCGGGACAGGTTGTGGCTGCCCTGCGGGCAGGTGCAGACGCAAGTGGCAAGCGGCCGACATTCCCTGGACGCCGACAACTTTTTATCCCGATGTGCGCTATATCACTATCGGCAAATTAGTGGTAGACTCAGAAATTACAAGTCAATGTGCTCTAGAAGCCATTATTTCGGCCCAGAAATCGTTGGGCGACTTGATTCTAACATTTTCGGCTACTTAAGCATTTTACTGCGCGTTCGTGAGGCGATTGCGCTTACGTAATATGCCTAAATGCACAGCCATGGTATTCGTTGAGTCTTTGTTGATTCGATGCGCTCTTTGTTTGCGGGTATTCCCGCAGCGAAATATTTAGTAATAAAGTTTTAAGGAAGTCACTAATGAACACTATTGCAACACTGATTGCGACCACGATTGCGGCGTTCCTGCTGATCATCGGCTTTGGCCAGGCGGAATGCTTCAGCGAGTGCTACGGCAACGGAACCGGGATGCAGTGCGGTACCTGCGACTCCCCGAAAGATGGCGAGAGCAGGATGTCCACCTTATGGGAATAAGGAGCCAGTACGGCAGGTGAACCAATGGAATGGCTAGTCGGGATTGCGCTGGGCGGCTAGCGCGGTTACCACGAGATTCCCCGCTGTCGAATGCTGCGTCGAGCGGACGGAATCGGCTGAAATGAAATTTTGGAAAATCGCGGGCAACGGAAATATCGTGAGCAACGGAAATATCGGGCTGACCGAGCGCGTCGACACTTCGTCTAAGACCACGGCAAGATCGCCGCACGCCGGATCGGTGGTGTCGGAGGGGCTGGCTAGCGTCTGGTGCGAAGGCGCGGTCGGCAGGCCGCGCTACCCGAGTAGCCAAGGACTCCTCATGAAGTTCATTTCGACTCGCCTCATCACGGCGGACGTCAATCGGCTCGTCGCTTTCTACGAGATGGTCACCGGAACCGCCGCGGTCTGGGGTAACGAACTGTTCGCCGAGATTGCGGCCGAAGTCGCGACGCTGGCCATCGGAAGTGACAAGACCGTGCCGCTATTCGGAGTCGGCTCTGCTGAGGCGGCAGCCAACCGCAGCGCGATCCTGGAGTTCCTCGTCGAGGATGTGGACGCCGAGTTTGCGCGCCTTCGCGGGCAGTTGAGCGAGGTCGTGACCGAGCCGACGACGATGCCGTGGGGCAATCGTGCGCTGTTGTTCCGCGACCCCGACGGAAACCTGGTCAACCTGTTTACTCCCGTCACCGACGAGGCCCGCCAAAAATTCGGGATGTGACTCTCAACCGGCTCAGTTGATGATCTCGCCGCGCTCGTCGGCGCGCAGCGCGGCCAATCGGTCGCGCCACGCCTGAAGTGCTTCCGGTGACAGCCGTATCCAGTCGTCGACTTCTGCGATGACCCGCAGCGGTTCGCGGGTGCGATAGGAGCGGGTCGGATTGCCGGGGAACTTCTTGTCGGTGACGTTCGGATCGTCCTCGAACGCACCGGTCGGTTCGACGAGATACACGCGCGGCGTGCCGTCGCCGGCCGCGAGCTCGGCCGCCAACCCGGCACCGTCGCGCAGGGCGGTGAAATAGACGTGGTTCATGGTGATTTCCGGTCGGTAGTTGGAACGAAAGCCCGCCGTGAGCAGGTCGCCGACCCTGAGTTCAGCTTTTGTCCCGTGGAAGAACGGACCTTCGTCTAGCGCCGCATCCATCGGCACAGGCTACGCGGCCGTCGTTTCCGCTCGGACGGTCAGCGCGCTGGCCGTGCCGATGGGTGGCCGTGACGATGGGTGGCGGTAAGACCGCCGCGCAGCAGTATCCCGGCCGAATTCCCGTTCGAGGTCTGGCGGAGACGGCGCGCGCCGACCATTCTTAGGAGATGGCAACGGTAAGGCGCACCGGTCCGTGGGTTCGACTGGCGGTCGCTGGGGCGATGGCGTTGTCCGCGTTGGGCCTCGCCGCTGGGGTGGCCCGGGCTACCCCAGCTCCCACGCCGACCAACCACTGGTGCCCTGGTCAGCAATGGGATCCGGCCTGGGGCACCAACTATCACTGGGACTGGAATCAGTGCCACGACTGGCAAGGTCCGGCACCGGCGGGCTGGGGCTCCTGGGGACCTCCGCCGCCGTGGGCGCCGCCGGCCCCGCCGCCGCCGGCCTGGGCCCCGCAGGCGCATTTGATGTGGAACCCGACCACCGGTGTGTGGGGATTCTTCAACAACGGGATATGGACGCCGGTCTAGCAGAACAGCGGCGCCCAGCACTCCGTCGCGTTCTACGACGCATTGTTCGGCTGGCTTGGCTGCAGCAGTTTCTCGTCGTTGCACATGGAGTACCGGTCGATTTACTACATGACGCGTAATATCAACCCGCACAGCTACATTGGTATCCAGCCGGCCCGCACTGGAGGAAAACTGAGGCACGCCGAGCAGGCGGTCGGTATCAATCACATTGCGCTGTGGGCCCGCGGCAAGAAAGAGATCGACCGCTTTCATCGCGATTTCTTGCTCACGCGCGACGTTCTCGTCACAGACGAACCCAAGGGAGCTGGCTGGGTGCCGAAAGTCCCTACGCTGCAACAGATGTGGTCTTTCTATCGCGCGATTCGTGGCTTCGCCAAGAGTCGGGCGGATCTGGCGAGCACGGTGCCGGCAGTGATGCGGCAGGCGAGCAGAACCCTGCCAGGCCGATGAGTAGAGTCGCCCCAATGGCGCTGCGCTATGTCGACCCGACCGTGGAGTACGGCCGCTGGTATCGGATGTTGGAACGCTTCGGACGCTCGCGAACCGGTGGCTTCATGGCGCGACATCTGTTCTGGCACATCGACCCGTGGCTGTACCGCGTCACGGGCGGGCGCTACCCCTCCATCCTGGGCGGACTTTCATCGGCACCCTTGATCAGCACGGGCGCCAAATCGGGCCGGCCGCGCGAGCATCAACTCGCCTACTTTCATGACGGGCCCGACGCGATCTTGGTCGCCTCGTACCTGGGGCAGCCCAAGAATCCGCAGTGGTACCACAACCTGAAGGCCCATCCCGAATGCCGACTCGGCGACGAGCACTTCGTGGCGGTGGAGGTCACCGATCCCGACGACTACGAGCGGCTGTACGCGCTTGCCGAGCACGTTTGCGTCAACTACGCCGACTACCGCGTCAAGGCCGCTGGGCGACGGATTCCGGTTTTCCGCCTCAAGCCAGCCTAGGACCACGCGGACTTCGCCCGCGCGCGACGCGAGCAGGCCGATGTCGACCGGGCGACGGTCGAAAGCGAACAAAGTCGCGAGCGCGGTAAACCCGTTTCGCGAACTACGCATTCTCGTGACTTATTTGCTGTACGTGCGGCGTAGGCCATTATTTAATTGACACGTGACGCGCGCCACAAATTTTGGCTTGCTAACTAGCTTGTTGCTAGTGTCCCTCCGCATGATTGTTCTTGCATCGTTGATGTCGCTGATCAATCAGGTATCCGGGACGCCCTATATTGTGGGTGGAGACTCTCCCGCTGGTACCGATTGTTCGGGGCTGGTCTCGTGGGTTGTCAATGCTGCGACCGACAGGCCGGTTTACGGAAACCGATTTAATACAGGAAATGAAGAAGCCGCGCTATTGGCGCGGGGCTTTCAATATGGAACGGCTCCCAACGCGTTGGTTGTCGGCTGGAACGGTGGCCACACGGCAGTGACCCTGCCGGACGGCACGCCGGTGTCCAGCGGCGAGCGTGGCGGGGTGCACGTCGGTGGTGCCGGCGCTTACCAGCCCGGATTCACCCAACACATGTTCCTGCCGATGCCCGCGGACGGTGACGGCGCTCCCATGGGGCTGCCCGGTATGCCGCCTGCGCCGCCGGACGCACCGCCGCCACCGCCCGACGCGCCGCCCGTTTTGGTCGGTGCCGTCGCGCCCGATATGCCGCCTCCGCCGGCCCCGGATTTGCCTCCGCCCGGCGATCCGGGAATTCCAAGTTCATAAAGAATCGGAATTTGCGCGCGTTATCGTATTTCGCGGAATTAACTGCGACGTGGATCACACTGATCGCACTGCGCGATTGGCATAAGTAACCATCAGTGAAGTAGTCGATAAAACCACATCGTTGTGGGCCACGTCACATCCGACCGAGTGTCGCCGCAAATGCGATTAGCGCAGAACCAATGCAAAGTCCGCCTAGAAGTCGATTAAGACATCTAGGCGGACTTTGCTATTGCGTGACGCCGCGGTCGCACGGAGCCGGAATACACTGCCCCTGACAGCACACGCCGCCGCCCGTATATCCTGGCGCTGCCCGTCGGGGTCGGGCAGGCAGGCGCATTGAGAGCTGCGAGCGGGAGCGGGGACCGCAATGATCTTCATCGTCGTCAAGTTCGAAACCAAGCCCGACTGGACCGACCGCTGGCCGGACCTGGTCGCCTCCTTCACCGCGGCCACCCGCGCCGAAGCGGGCAACCTGTGGTTCGAGTGGTCGCGCAGCTTGGAGAACCCGGCAGAGTACGTCTTGGTCGAGGCATTCCGCGACGGTGACGCCGGCGGCGTCCACGTCAACAGCGAACACTTCAAGCAGGCGATGCAAGAGCTCCCACAGGCCCTGAAGTCCACGCCCAAGATCATCAATCAGACGATCGACGCGACAGGGTGGTCGGAGATGGGGGAGATGTCGGTCGACTAGCCGACGGCCACTTCGATTTCTTCGCCCAGCGCATACCCCGTCGCCAGCGGAAGTGTGTCGCCACTCCAGAACGAGCCCGGGTCAAAGTAATTCGAGTACTTCTGGGTGTTGAGCAATCCCATTTCCTCGTACGTGATCGCCACCGTCTCGGCGCAGTACGCCGTTTCCAGGCCCATGCGCTGACGTTCCTTGCGTCGCTGCGTCGAGTCCCGAACTTTTTTGTCTACGAAGGGGATTCCCTTCGTCCAGTCGTAAACGGTGGGTAGCCGGCCACGAAACCAGCGGCCGGTCAGGCGCGCTGTGGTCGGAAACGCGGTGCCGTCCATCCGCGCGATCACCCGCAGCAGCTTGTCCTCTTGTTCGCGGGTGGGATGCGGCGTCAGCTGTCGCAGCCAGCAACGTTGGTGGTAGCGCTCGTTCCACTGCAGGACGGCCTGGTGCAGATCGTTGAGCTGCACGCCGCGATGGTTGGTCCCGGTCCACATGTCGGCGAGCTTGTCGCCGAGTTCGGCATGCCAGATCAGCGGCGGCAGGTCGTCGATGGCCACGGTCATGCCGACGTGGTTCACCGGACTGTTCGTCAGGGTCTGAATGGCACGGTCGGGTCGCGAACCGCCGCGGAACAACCAGAGGTCGCCGGTTCGGGTCTCGTTCAGCGCCTGGTCCAGGGTGAGCATGGCTTAGGAGTTCTCCAGCACGTCACGCGCGACAGCGCGCGCACTGGCGGCCGCCGGATAACCCGCGTAGCCGGTCATGTGATAGATGACCTCGCCGATTTCCTCGATGGTCAGCCCGTTGCGCACGGCGATCGGGAAATGCGCCTTCAGTTCCTCCGAGGCTCGCAGCGCGATCAGCGCGCCCAGGGTGACCAGGCTGCGCGAGCGGCGATCCAATCCTGGCCGCGTCCATAGCGATCCGAAGACATGATCGAGACCCAGCTCGAGGAGTTCGCCGGCAACGCCGTCGTCACGCAGGCTGGTGGCGTCGTCCGGGATCAGGCCCGGCAGCATCTCCTTGAACACTTCCAGTCCCGCAGCGCGTGCATCAGTCATCGGTCATCACCTTTCATAGGGGCTCGCGAGAGATCTGGTAGTCGATGTAGCCATCCCAGTCCGCGAGGCGTCGGCGCAACTCCTCGACCACTTGCGGATGAGTGGGCACGAAGAATCGGTTGTGCAGGATCGCGTCGGCGACCAACTCTCCGACGGTCGCC
The DNA here is from genome assembly GCF_036409155.1 of Mycobacterium sp. 050128. Lineage (NCBI taxonomy): Bacteria > Bacillati > Actinomycetota > Actinomycetes > Mycobacteriales > Mycobacteriaceae > Mycobacterium > Mycobacterium sp. 050128. The sequence continues at coordinate 2,815,067 of NZ_JAZGLW010000001.1, forward strand.
GGGTCGAGCAAGTCGAACTGCTCGCCGGGAATGCGCAGTGGCGCGCCGCTGCCGAAGCTCGGCACGTCGGCCGCGATATTCGTCAGAACTGGCCCCGGGCACAGCAGAGTGACGCCAATGTTCTTGGGCCGCAGGTAGATTGCCAGCCCCTCGCTGATCTGTACGATCGCGGCTTTACTCGCCGCGTACGGCATTCGGTCGTAGGAGTAGGTGAAGAGTCCGGCGAACGACGCGGTGTTGACCAGATGCCCGCTGCCCTGATCCAGCAGCAGCGGCAGGAATGCGGCGTTGCTGCGGACCACCGACATCAGGTTGATGTCGAGGATGCGTAGCCATTCGGCAGCGGGAATGTCTTGTGGCAGGCCGTTTGTCAGGACACCGACGTTGTTGACCACGATGTCGACCCGGCCGAACTGCTGCAGCGTCGCATCCCGAATGCCTTCGAATGCCTCGGGATCCGACACGTCGGCGCGATGCGGCGCAACCGCGGGCCCCCGCTCCTCGGCGAGGAGCTGGATGCCTTCGTCGTCGCGGTCGACCGCCACGATGCGGGCGCCCCGGTCGGCCAAGGTGTAGGCGATGGCGCGACCGATGCCGCTGGCCGCTCCGGTGATGACGGCGACCTTGTCGCGAAGGGTGTCCATGGCGGTAATAGCGTGTCAACTATGCGCAGCATTTGGAAGTGGGTCGGCCTGGCCGGCGTTGCCGGTGTCGTCGCCGGGGGCGCGCTGGTGGTGCGCGATCAACGCAAACGCCGGGCTTACACCCCCGACGAGATCCGCTCCCGGCTGCACCAGCGGCTGGCCGAGTCCGATATTCAGCGCGAGGACTCCACGGCGAACAATCGATAATTGCCAGAAAAACCTTTCAACTCGACGTCGCGGCCCTCGTCGAACCAGATGTCGTCACAGTCGCGCAGCGCGTCTCGCACCGGCTGGCTCACCAGGATTTCGCCACCGACGGCTTGAGCCGCGACCCGCGCCGCCATTGCGACGTTGCGCCCGAACAGATCATCGCCGCGACGTACCGAGCGGCCCATGTGGATGCCGATCCGCACCCGAATCTCCTCGTGCCGCTTGCGTTTTGCGTCCCGGTGCAGCTCGTGCTGAAGCTCGATGCCACACCGCACCGCCTGTTCGGCGCGGGCGAAGGCGATCATGAAGCCGTCGCCCTGGCTCTTGACCACATGGCCGAAGTGGCGCTTCACCAACCCGGAGACGAGCTTGTCATGCGAGCTGATCAGCCTGACCCAGGCGCGGTCGCCGATCCGCTCGTTGATGGCGGTGGACTCCTCGATGTCGGAGAACAGAATCACCACCCGCCCGTCGGGAGTGACCCGGGCGAGATCGGGCCGCTCGACCTCGGCCCAGTCGGCGAGGTCTTCGATGTTGCTGCGCACCGCCGCGCCAAAGCCCTCCTTGCGCATCACGGTGGCGGTGTTCCACACCGTCTTGACGGCCTCGCGACCACCGGATATCAGCCAATTACGGGCGTCGGCACGTTGCCGTAACTCCTCGGCCTCCTCACGGCTACGAACAAGCAACCTCCACATCACACCGAGTCCGCAGGCTTCGACCACGGCAAGTCCGGCCAGGACGTAGACCGCGATATGCAGTGCATCACCCACGTAACGCATCCTTGCAAAGCGCGCGATGGCTTCCGGTTGTCGGCCCTATCCCCAGTGTCTAGGGTTGAGTGCGATCACCCCCGGGTAGTGAATCTCAAGTGAACCGATCCGGTGGCTTTTGGGAGGTTCGATCTTGGCCGACGACGGTGGTGATTCGTCCAACCTGCTGGTGATCTTTGGCATTACCGGTGATCTGGCCCGCAAGATGACGTTCAGGGCGCTGTATCGGCTCGAGCGCCGCAACCTACTCGACTGCCCGATCCTGGGTGTGGCGAGCGACGACATCAGTGTCGAGGAGCTCGTCGCGCGGGCTCGCGGGGCGATCAATGACGCCGGGGAGAAGATCGACGACGAGGTGTTCGATCGACTGGCGAATCGGTTGGACTACATCCACGGCGACGTCACCGACCGCGATCTCTACCACCGGCTGGCCGAGATGATCGGTACTGACTATTGCCCGCTGTACTACCTCGAGATGCCGCCCGCGTTGTTCGCGCCGATCGTCGAGAATCTCGCCCGAGAGGGCCTGGTGGCGCGCGCACGCGTCGCGGTGGAAAAGCCCTTCGGCCATGACCTGGAGTCAGCGCGCGAACTCAACGAGCGATTGCGCGCGGTGCTGGAGGAAGACCAGATCCTGCGGGTGGACCACTTCTTGGGCAAGCAGCCCGTGGTCGAACTCGAATGCCTCCGGTTCGCCAATCAGGCGCTGGCCGCGCTATGGGATCGCCAGAGCGTGTCGGAGATTCACATCACGATGGCCGAGAACTTCGGCGTCGAGGACCGGGGCAGGTTCTACGACGCGGTCGGCACGCTGCGCGACGTGGTGCAGAACCATCTGCTGCAGGTCCTGGCGATGGTGGCGATGGAGCCGCCGGTGGGCGGCACCGCCGATGACCTCAACGACAAGAAGTCCGAGGTGTTCCGCGCGATCCCGGCGCTGGATCCCGAACATTGCGTACGCGGTCAGTACCACGGCTACACCGATGTCGCTGGGGTGGCAAAGGATTCGCAGACCGAGACCTACATCGCGCTGCGGACCGAGATAGACAACTGGCGCTGGTCCGGAGTGCCGATCTTCCTGCGGGCCGGCAAGTCGCTGCCGGAAAAGGTCACCGAGGTGCGGTTGTTTCTGCGCCGCGTTCCGCAGCTGGCCTTCCTGCCGCACCGCAGGGCGGCCGAGCCCAATCAGATCGTGCTGCGCATCGATCCCGAGCCGGGGATGCGGATGCAGCTGTCCGCCCAGGTTCGCGACGAATGGCACGACGTCCACCTGGACTCGTTGTTCGCCACCGACCTGGGTGAAGCCGAGGGACCCTACGAACTGTTGCTGCACGCCGCGCTGACCGGCGATCGCACGCTTTTCGCGAGGGAAGACAGCATTGAACAGACGTGGCGCATCGTCCAGCCGCTGCTCGACAAGCCGGGCGAAACCCATCCCTATGAGCCCGGGTCCTGGGGGCCCGAGGCCGCGCAGGCGCTAGTCCGCGGTCACCACCATTGGCAAGACCCGTGGTTCCCTCCAAAAACGCAGTCGGGACAGTAAGGAGACCAGAAAATGCAGCTCGGAATGATCGGCCTGGGCCGGATGGGCGCCAACATCATCCGTCGTGTCGTCGACGGCGGCCACGAGGGCGTCGTCTACGACTACGACAAGGAGGTCGTCAAGACGCTGGCCAACGAGAAGGGGATGACCGCGGCGTTCTCGGTTGCCGAGCTGGCCGAGAAAATGACCGCCCCACGGGTCGTCTGGGTCATGGTGCCCGCCGGCAGCATCACCACGTCGGTGATCGAGGAGCTGGCCGACACTCTCGAGTCCGGGGATATCGTGATCGACGGTGGTAACTCCTACTACCGCGACGACCTCAAGCACTCAAAGCTATTGGCCGAGAAGGGGATTCACCTCATCGATTGCGGAACCAGCGGTGGAGTCTGGGGCCGGGAGCGTGGTTACTGCCTGATGATCGGCGGTGACGACTACGCCTTCGAGCACGCCGAGCCGCTCTTCAAGACCATCGCGCCCGGGGTCGATGCGGCACCCCGCACGCCCGGCCGCGACGGCGAGGTCGCGCAACCGGAGAAGGGCTACCTGCACTGTGGTCCGTCGGGGGCCGGGCACTTCGTGAAGATGGTGCACAACGGCATCGAGTACGGGATGATGGCCTCGCTCGCCGAGGGCCTCAACATTCTCCGCAACGCCGACATCGGCACGCGTATCGAAAAGGGCGATGCCGAAACCGCGCCGCTGTCCAATCCCGAGTGCTACCAATACGACTTCGACATTGCCGACATCGCCGAGGTGTGGCGCCGGGGCAGCGTCGTCGGCTCCTGGCTGTTGGATCTGACCGCGATCGCGTTGCACGAATCGCCCACGCTGTCGGAGTTTTCCGGACGGGTCTCCGATTCCGGAGAGGGCCGCTGGACGGCGATCGCGGCGATCGACGAGGGCGTGCCCGCACCGGTGCTCACCACCGCGTTGCAGTCCCGCTTCGCGTCACGCAGCCTCGACGACTTCGCCAACAAGGCGCTGTCGGCGATGCGCAAGCAGTTCGGCGGGCACGCGGAGAAACCGGGAGTGGGCGGCTGACGCGGCGACCGCGAGGGCGGCTGACTAACCGGTCAGCCGCTTGACGAACTCCACCACTACGTCGCTGAAGGCGTCGTTGTCGTCGCCGGCCGCGGTGTGCCCGGCGTCGGACAACTCGACGAACTCCGCACGCGGAACCGTCGCCAGGAAGTGCTTGACGCCTTCGGGGCTGACGACGTCGGAGAGCTTGCCGCGGATCAACAGGACCGGAATCTTGAGATCGGCCGCGGCCTGCTCGAAGTGCTCGGTGCGCAGCTCCGGGTCGTCCCCGGGTGCGGTCATGAACGCCGGATCCCAATGCCAGTACCAGCGTCCGTCACGCAGCCGCAGGTTCTTCTTCAGGCCTTCGGGGCTGCGTGGTTTTTCCCGGTACGGCAAATAGGCGGCGACGGCGTCGGCGGCCTCTTCGAGCGAGCCGAAGCCATGCAGGTTGGTCAGCATGAAATCCCGGATGCGGGCGCTTCCGGTCTTCTCGTATCGCGGCACCACGTCGACCAGCACCAATCCGGTCACCTTCTCCGGTCCCGCGCTGTCGGCGACCAGGATGCCGGTCAGTCCACCCATGCTGGCGCCGATCAGCACCACGGGGTGGCCGATGGCGTCGAGGACGTGCAAGACGTCCGCCATCAGGGTTTCGATCGCGTAGTCCGCGCCCGGCGCCCGGTCGCTGTCGCCGTGCCCGCGGCTGTCCAGCGCGACCACGTGATAGCCCTCGTCGGCCAGCACCTGGCCGGTGTTCTTCCAGGAAAATCGGTTCTGGCCGCCGCCGTGCAGCATCAGGATCGACGGTCGGCCCGCGATCGCGGCGTCACGGTTCCATTCGTCGGCGACGAGACCGATACCGCCCGCACCTGCGAACTCGACCGTCTGGGAACTGCTGCTCACGGTGCTCATCGATCTGACGTTACATAGTCCTCCGATGATTTCTGCCGATTGGTGGGGTCTATCCGACCGACGACCGACGCCCGTAGCCCGACACCGGAGGAGACGCCCATGCCATCGATCACGCCCTCGCTGTGGTTCGACCACAACATGGAGGAGGCGGCGACGTTCTACATCTCGGTTTTCCCGAACTCGCGAATCGAGGAATTCAACCGGAGCACCGACGCCGGACCCGGCGAGCCCGGCTCGGTGCTGTCGGGCACCTTTGTGCTGGACGGCACCCGGTTCATCGGGATCAACGGAGGTCCGCACTTCACGTTCAGCGAGGCGGTGTCCTTCACTATCGAGTGCAAGGACCAGGACGAGGTCGACTACTACTGGGACCGGTTGACCGACGGTGGCGAGGAATCTCAGTGCGGCTGGTGCAAGGACCGCTTCGGTCTGAGTTGGCAGGTCGTGCCGAACCGGCTTTACGAGCTGGTGAGCCATCCCGATCCGGCCCGTGCGACGGCCGCGACCCAGGCGATGTACGGGATGCGCAAGATCATCGTCGCCGACCTCGAGCGGGCGGCCGCGCAAGTGTCGAAGTGAAAACCCTTGATGCCGTGCAGCTTTAGACATTCTTCGGCTCCGGTCGGTGCGGTCCGGACTCGCACGCGTTAGGTTGGTCCGTGCGGACGCGCGCCGAACAGGAGTGAACATGGCGGACTACCCGAGATGACCGAGCCGCGGTGGATCGACGTGCCGGGCCCTCCCGCGGACCTCAAGGCGCTCACCTGGGGACCAGCCGATGCCCCGATCGCCTTGTGTCTGCACGGCTTCCCCGACACCGCCTACGGCTGGCGCAAGATGGCCCCGCTCCTTGCCGCGGCCGGCTGGCGGGTCGTCGCACCGTTCATGCGGGGATACGCGCCGTCGTCCATTCCTGACGACGGCAGCTATCACGTCGGCGCGATCATGGACGACGCGCTGCGGGTGCGTGAGGCCGCCGGCGGCACCGACCGCGACGTGGTGATCGGACACGACTGGGGCGCACTGGCGGCCACCGGACTGGCCGCGATGCCCAACAGCCCGTTCACCAAGGCCGTGATCATGTCGGTGCCGGTCTCGGCCGCCTTCCGCGGCCAGGTGAGCGAGCGCGGCCGGCTGGCCCGCCAGATTCCTCGTCAGCTGCTGCGCAGCTGGTACATGTTCTACTTCCAATTGCCTTTCCTGCCTGAGCGTTCCGCGTCCTGGGTGGTGCCGCGGTTGTGGCGGCGGTGGTCTCCGGGTTATCGCGGTGCCGAGGAGGACCTGCGCCACGTCGATGCCGCGATCGGAACACCGGAAAGCTGGCGGGCGGCGCTGGGGACCTACCGCGCCACGCTTCGCAACACCCGGCCGCCGCAGCGGTACGCCGAACTGAACCAGCGGTGGACCGAGGCGCCGATCCTGCCGTCGCTGTACCTGCATGGCCGCGACGACGGTTGCATGACTCCGGCTTTTGCGCACTGGACCCAAAAGGTGCTGCCCGCCGGCAGCGATGTGGCGATCATCGATCACGCTGGGCATTTCCTGCAGCTCGAACAGCCCGAGAAAATCGCCGAGCGGGTGCTGGCGTTCATCGGCTCACCCGGCTGAGCCCATGGCCGCGCGCCGAATGGCGGCCGTCGATGCGCAGTTCTACTGGATGTCGGCCAAAGTCCCCAACGACGAGTTCCTGCTCTACGCATTCGACGGCGAACCCGCCGACCTGGATGGTGCTCTCGACGAGGTTCGGCGTCGGGCTCGGGCGTGCCCCGAGCTGAGGTTGCGGGTCGAGGATGGGTGTTCGCCGACGTATCCGCGGTGGGTTCCCACGACGGTGACGCCCGAGCAGGTGGTGCGCCACAACCTGGCCGATCACAGCTGGCAGGCCTGCCTGTCGGAGGTTGCCGGCTGGGCCGACAGCCAGCTGGACCTTCGCCGGATGCCCTGGCGGCTGCACGTGTTCACGCCGGTGCGCGGCATCCCGGGTGCCGACGGCCCGGGGGCGGTGGCGGTGCTGCAGGCGCCGCACGCGCTGGCCGATGGCGTTCGCGGTGCGGCGCTGGCGGGCTGGCTGTTCGGCCGGCAGGCCCCGGTGCCCGAGGTGCAACGGAGGTGGCCGGGCATCTTCGCGTGGCGAGCCGCCCAAGCGGCGTGGAGCCATCGCGGGCTGGTCCGCGATACCCGGGCGGGGCTACTGGTACCGGGGGCCGGGACTCGCCCGCCGCTTGCCACCAATGCCCGCCCCGACGGTGTTCGTTCGATGCGCACACTGGTGCGCCATCGCTCGCAGCTACGTGGTCCCAGCGTCACCGTCGCGGTGCTCGGCGCCGTTTCGACCGCGTTGTCGCGGTTGCTTCCCGACTCGACAGATTCGCTGGGCGCGGAAATCCCGATGGCTAAACCCGGTGTGCCGCAAGCGAATAACCACTTCGGCAACGTCGTCGTTGGACTCTATCCGCGGCTGGAGCTGGATGCGCGGCTGGATCGGATCGCCACCGACCTGGCCAACGGCCGGCGCCGATTCGAACATCCCGCGACCCGGGCCGGCGACCGGGCATTCGCGGCGGTGCCTGCCCCGCTACTGCGTTGGGGCGTCTCACGATTCGACTCCGACGCCCGGTCCGCGCAGGTGCTGGGCAACACCGTGGTATCCAGCGTCAACCGCGGGCCCGCCGATCTGCGGTTCGGGAACGCGCGGGTGGTGCTGACGGCCGGCTATCCGGGACTGTCCCCGTCGATGGGTCTGACGCACGGAGTGCACGGCATCGGCGAGACCATTGCCATCAGCGTCCACACGGCGGAGTCGGTCCTCGCCGACGTCGACGCCTACCTGGAATTGCTGGACGCCGCGTTGTAGCGAGGTTACTGCGCATCACCGGATCTCGCGGCTTCCTCGCGGGTCAGCCCGGCGGCGCCGATCAGCTCCTCATGCCATTCGAACCACACCGTGTGATACGAGTCGATCAGCGGCCGGGTCAGCCAGGTGATGTCGCCGGACTTGACTTTGTCCAGTGCCGCAACCAGTTTCACCGAATACGCATTCAACCGCGGTATCTGGGCCGCGGCCGCCTCGATGATCGGCAGCACCCGGGCGTGCACGCCGTCCAGGCGGGCCAACACCGCCGCGTCGTACTCGACGTCGTCGTGCGCGTTCGGTTCTCCGGCGGGGCCGCCTTTGACCTGCCAATCGGTGACCAGGGCCTTGAAATCCGCGTTCACGCTTCGGAAGTCGTCGTAAGCGGCGGTCATCGCGGCCTCGTCAATACCTTCGCGCTCCTGCGCGAGCAGCGCGTCCAGACGGTCGCGGCCGCTGGGGCTGATCCGCAACGTCGCTGTGCCGACGAGCAAGCCCGATGCGGTCAGCCGTTCGGCGACATCGTCGACGTCTTGGTTCAGCGTCGCGCTCAGATCGGCCGGACTGACGCGCCCCTTGAGCCGGACCGCTTGCAGCACGGCCAGTTCGGTCACGGCGCGTCCTGGCTCGACAATCGCAGCGCGGCCAGCATGACGATCAGTGGGGAGGCCGAAAGCACGTCGGTACGACCGCTGTCCAGGGCAGCACGCACCGCGGCGTCGGAGGTGTCATCCAGCCGGGGATGGTCGCCGCTGGTGTGCGCGCGCAGTGGGCTGATCCGTCGTGCCAGGTCGGCGAGTTCGCGTAGTTCGGGCGTATCGGTCTGCGACCATGAGGTCGGGGCCAGATTGCCTTCGCGCACTTCGCCTTCGTAGCCGTCGACGGTGATCTGCTTGCCGGCCAGCGTTGCCGCCACTCCGTTGCCGCAGCCCACCACGGCCACCCGGCCGAGCTCGCGGCTGACCACTGCCGCGTGGCTGGCGGCCCCGCCGATCTCGGTGACGATGCCATGGGCGGCCAGCATGCCCATCACATCTTCGGGCCGGGTGTGGTCGCGCACCAGGATCACCTGCTCGCCCCGATCGGCGGCCTCGAGCGCTTCGTCGACCTGCGTGTAGGCCTTGCCCGACACCACGCCCGGGCACGCGGGCAGGCCTTTGGCCAAAAGTGGTGCAGCCAAACGTATTTCCGGTTGGAGCGCGGGCAGCAGCAGGGCTTCGACGTGCGCCGGGGTCACTCGGCGCAATGTCTCGGTGGCGTCGATGAGTCCCTCGTGATGCAGCTGCAGCGCCAGTCGCACCGCGGCCTGCGCCGAGCGCTCGGCCGCCCGGGTCTGCAGCAGCCAGAGTTTGCCCTCTTCGACGGTGAACTCGATCTCCTGCACGTCGGACCCGAGCCGCTCCAGGGTGCGGGCGACGTCCATCAGCTCGTCGTAGACCGCCGGCTGCTCGTCGCGCAGCGCGGTGATCGGCTCGACGTCGACCAACCCCGATACGACGTCGTCGCCCTGGCCGCCGGGCAGCCATTCGCCGAACGGTTCGTTGGCGCCGGTGATCGGGTCGCGTGAGAAGAACGCTCCGGCACCGGAATTGGCGCCCAGGTTGCCGAACACCATGGCCTGTACCACCACCGCGGTACCGCCGCGATCGTTGAGGCCGTAGTGGTCGCGGTAGGCGACCGCGCGCGGCGAATTCCACGACGCGAACACCGCCTCGATGCCCGCGCGCAGCTGCGCGTACGGGTCGGACGGAACGGATTGCGATTCTCCGCCGACGATGCGCTGATACATATCGGTGAACCGCAACCGGGTGTCTTGGGCGAACTTCTCGGCCCCCGATGCGGCTAGCGCCTTCGTCACCTCGTCGTTGAGGCCGACGTTCAGGATCGTGTCCATCATGCCGGGCATCGACAGGGTGGCGCCCGAGCGCACGCTGACCAGCAGCGGCCGCGGACCGCGGCCGAACGTGCGGGAGGTTTCGGTCTCCAGCCACTTCATCCGGCTCAGCACGTCGTCCCAGATCGCGTCCAGCGTCGTCGCGGGCTCGGCCAGATACCGCAGGCCCACCTCGGTGGTGATGCAGAACGCGGGGGGCACCGGCAGGCCGTGCCGACGCATGACCTCGATGCCGTGGCCCTTGTTGCCCAGGATCTGCCGCGGATGGTCCGCGTCGCCGTTCAGCAACACCACGGTGTGGTCGGTGGAGGTGGCGGCATGCCCGATGCTCTCGGGAGTGCTGTTGCCTCGTGCGATACGCGCCGTGGTGCACCCCCTCCTGGCTCTGGTTTCGGCATACGCGGGAACGCCCGCTATGTTCCCACACTGATCGCCGGCCACAGCCGCTCACCGCTGCTGTTATCCGATCCGGCCGATGATCTAGGTTTGCACGTATGACTCCCTATGACGTCGGATTACTGATCCTGCGGCTGGTGCTGGGCGTGACATTGGCCGCGCATGGCTACAACAAGTTCTTCGGCGGCGGCCGCATACCGGGCACCGCGCGCTGGTTCGAGAGCATCGGTATGAAGCCGGGCAAGTTCCACGCCACCGTGGCCGCCAGCACCGAAATGGCCGCCGGGCTGGGCCTGGCGGCCGGGCTGCTCACACCGATCCCGGCGGCGGGCTTCGTGTCGCTGATGCTGGTCGCGGCCTGGACCGTCCATCGCCACAACGGGTTCTTCATCGTCAAGGAGGGCTGGGAGTACAACCTGGTCCTGGCGATCAGCGCGATCGCGGTCGCCACGCTGGGCCCCGGCCGGCTCAGCCTGGACTGGGCGATTTTCGGGATCAACGACCCGCTGATCGGTTGGAACGGCCTGCTGATCTCGGTGGTGCTCGGCCTGGCCGGCGCCATCGGCCAGTTGCTGATCTTCTACCGCCCGCCGGCCAAGCGAGCCGGCTAGATCCCCAGCGCGCCCGGAAGCTTCTTGCGCTTGGCGTCGTAGAGTGCCGCGTCGGCGATTGCGTACAGCGCGGCGATGTCGGCGCCCGCAGCGCTGTGCGATGCGGTGCCGATGCTGGTGCCCGGGGTGTGCAGGCGGACGTCGTCGATAAACCGAGCCGAACTGCCCGGTGCCAGGTTCGCGTCGTCGGCGATACACACCGCGAATTCGTCGCCGCCGAGCCTGGCCAGAACGGCATTGGCGGGCGCGAGTTTTCGCCAGCATTCCGCCCGGCTGATCAGATGCTCGTCGCCGGCCAGGTGCCCGTGGGTGTCATTGATCGTCTTGAAGTTGTCGATGTCGAGCACCATGACGGTGATGGTGATCGCCGCCGAACGGGAGCGGTCCAGCAGGTCGGCGGTGGCGATCTCCCAGCCCGCCCGGTTGAGCAGACGCGTCAGGGGATCGGTGCACGCCGCGGCGACCAGGGCTCGCATCAGCAACCCGAACGATTCGGCGGCACCGACGATGGCGATCACGAAGATGAAGTAGTCGATCCCCAGCTTGGGCGTCGGTGCGACCGCAAGAGCCAGGACGCATGCCCCGGTCAGCACGGCGACCAGAATCGCCCCGCGGCGCGGCGAGTGGAAGGCGCGCAGGTACATGGCCAGGAAGATCGGCGCGATCAGGCAGACGAACTCGGCGAGGATCGCGATGTGGAAGGCCATCACGATCGGGGTGGCCGCGATCGCAACGGCGGTCGCCGGCGCGGGTCGGTCGGGACGCACGCCCAACCAGACAAGTGCGGCGATGCCGAGGACGATCGCGATGATGCCCCCGGTAGGGTTCGCGTAGGTCAGGCCCTTGTGAATGGGAAAGAGGGTGAACGTCGCGCCATAGGTGTAAAGAAAAGTTGTGCCGCCCAAGTAGATTCGGAGCAGCCGAACTTGCTCCCTGGCGTAGAAGCCGCTGCCGGCGCTGGCATGTAGCCGCAGCCGATATCGCTGAGCGGATCGACGACCCAAAGGGCCTGGGACGTTTACACCCATCCCGTCAACTCTCCTGGTCACGCCCCCGTGATGCCGATATTCGGCCCATTGTGGCACTGCTCTGTCGAGCGGGCACGCCGGGGATGTCCAGGTAGGCGTGCTGAGGCTAGCCGACCGCGGCGGTTTCGGCCGCGGCCACCTCGGTCGCGGCGCGCTCCCCGGAACGAATCGCTCCGTCGATCCACCCGCACATGACGGCCGAACTCTCGGTTCCGGCCCAGTGGATGCGACCACACGGTGGGCGCAGGGTGTACCCGTATTCGGTGAGGACGCCGGTGAGGGCGTGGCTGATCATCCCACCGCCGGAATACCGCTCCGTGGTCCAGTTCTGCTCGTGGAATTCCAGCGGCGAGCGGGCCTTAGAGCCGAACCGGTCGACGACTTCGTCGATGACGGCGGCCTTGCGCTCGGCCTCCTCGAGCTTGGTCAGCCGGCGTGCCGCGGGGCCCTCGGTGATCACGCACAGGATGCCAGGGTCCGCGGTATCGGTGCAGGCGTCGATGGTCAGGGTGGCCGGGGAACCCGGCGACGACGTCTGGCCGGACAACCCATCGGCCCGCCAGAACGGCTCGTCGTAGATCATCGAGATCTTGATGACCGCGCCACTGGGCATGCGCTGGTGCAGCATCGCCCGGTCCACCGGCAGTAGCGGCTCGTAGACGATCGAGCTGGCGATTGCCAGCGGTATTGCCACGATGGCGCGCTTGGCCCGCACGGTCAGGCCTTGCGCGGTGACGGTTACGCCGTCGGCGTCCTGGGCGATCTGGTGGACGGGTCGCGAAAGATGCAGTGCGTCACCGAGTTCCGCCACCATCGGGCGGTGCAGGGCGCCCATACCGCCCACCGGACGGGCGTCTTGGGCGCCGCCCTTGCCGGAGATCACAAAGGTGGCGCCCCCGTTGGAGGACCCCATCTGCGTCAAACACCACAACAGCGACGTCTCGGACGCGGCCGAGGTGTAGGTGCCGCCCAGCGCCATGTCCAGCATCTCGCGGGCCTGCTTGGACGCGGTGTTCTTGTGGATCCATTCGCCGATGGTGATGCGGTCCCACTCCTGCGCCTTCTTCGCTTCCCAGGGGGCCTCGCGCGGAATCGCCTTGCACATCTCGTCTATGGAGGCCAGGCCGATTCCGAGGTTGGCGATCGCCCATGGGCTCATGCTCCACGGGATGGTGCCGCCGTAGCGGTGCTTTTTGCCGTCGACGATCATGATGGCGTCGCCGTCGTTGTGCTGCTTGTACTCCGGCACGCCGAACTCGTTCATCAGCGCGTAGATGCGGTCCTGCCCCGGCCCGATCCAAGCGCCGCCGCGGTCGACCCATACGCCGTCGTCGCGGGTCACGGTGAAGGTGCGACCACCGACGCGGTCGCGGGCCTCCAGCAAGGCCACCGAGTGCCCGGCTTGCTTCAGCCGCAACGCGGCCGTCAAACCCGCGAAACCCGCTCCGACCACGCAATAATCGACGTCCGCCATGACCGCTCCTCGGTTGCCGTTGCCCCGCTGAGCAGCAAACTACACCGATCGCAACACGACAGCAGTCCGTTCGCGCGGAATTCATGTACCGATTCGGGCCGCCGTCGCTGAGGGTCTTTTACGCCTATGCAAAAGCGTTGGCCGATCGCAGTTTTGGGGGCCGCTCAGCACGGGATTATCGGCGGATAGGGCAGATCGGTGCTGGAGTGTGGGTCGACGTGCACCGGGTGGCCGAGGTAGGGGAAGGCGCGTTGCGGGCAGGCGGCCCGGTCGCAGATCTTGCACCCCGCGCCGATCGGCACTATCGCCCCGGCGCCGGTGAGGCCGGTGAGGTCGATGCCGACGGAGTAGATCAGTTTCTCGGCGTGGGCCACATCGCAACCGAGCCCGATCGCGAAGGTCTTGTCGGGGCCGAGATAGCGGCTGGGTTCCGCGGACGTAGTCCTGGCGAGCCAGAAATAGGTGCGCCCATCGGGCATTTGTGCGATCTGAGTCATGAACTGGCCGGGACGGGAAAATGCGTGGTGAACCACCCAGAGGGGGCAGTTGCCGCCGACGCGGGAGAAGTGAAAAGCCGTGGCGGACTGGCGTTTCGAGATGTTTCCCGCGCTGTCGGTCCGGACGAAGATGAACGGGACACCGCGGGCGCTCGGGCGTTGCAGCGTGGACAGTCGGTGACAGATGGTTTCGAACCCCACCTCGAAACGTCTTGCCAGCTGGTCGATGTCGTAGCGCATGGCCTCGGCGGCCTCGAGGAATCGCCGGTAGGGCAACAACAGCGCGCCGGCGAAGTAGTTGGCCAGCCCGATGCGTGCCACGCCCCGCGCATCATCGCTGAGCTGGTCGTCGCCGTCGATGAGTTGTGCGATCAGCTCGGCCTGGGTGAGCAATGCGATCTGGGTTGCCAACTGGAAGGCGCGTTGGCCCGGATGCAGCCACCGGGCCAGATACACGGTCTTCGACTCGGCGCGAAACAGGCGTTTCGAGTTGGGATTCAAGACCTGACCATCGTCGATGACCACGGTCACGCCGAGCTGGTCGCGAACGAACTCCGCCAGCTGGCTGTCGAGTCCGCCTGTCTGCAAATGGTTTTGGTCGAACAGCTGCTCGGCCGCGACGTCGAGATCCCCGATGTAGTTCTTTCGGTCGTAGAAGAAGTCCCGGACTTCTTCGAAGGGCATCGGCTGCGAGGGTCCCGCGGATGTATCGGCGTTGGCCCGGCTGTGCAGCGCTTCCAGGTCGGACGTGGCGTCGTGCAGACGCCGCTGCAGATTGACCAGCGCCTGGCCGACCTCTGGCATGCGGGCGACGAGCTCCTCGATTTGGCTGGCCGTCGCGGGTCCCTCGGCGAAGATCTCGCGCAGATCCGCGACCAGTCGGGCATCGGACTCGGGCGCGAAGTACTGATTCGGCAAGTCGAATCGCTCGGTAAGAGTCAGCAGCACCGGGACCGTGATCGGGCGTTGGTCATTTTCCAGCTGGTTGACGTAGCTGGTCGACAATCCAAGGGCACGCGCCAGCGCGACCTGAGTCAGCCCCTGCTCTTCGCGCAGCCGGCGCAGCCGCGCACCCGCGAACGTCTTCGCCACCTGCAACAGGGTACGCCCACTGCCTTTCGCAAAATTCGCAAAATCACCGGGATCGGGACACAAAATTACGCTCTTTTAGGGGATTTACCGCGGTTACCCGGCTGCGTACTGTGCGATTTATGCGCATCCATGACGTGCGAACCCGGCGTAGCGCCGACCACTTCCCCCGCCGCGAGCACCTCGCTTTCAAGATTGCCGAGGTAGCGGCAGACCCGGTCGCCGTGGCTCCGGAGACCGCGGAGATGGTGCGCAACCGCATCATCGACAACGCCGCCGTCAGCGCCGCCTCGGTGATCCGCCGGCCGGTGACCACCGCGCGGGCACAGGCGCTGGCGCATCCGGTGCAGCGTGGGGCCCGAGTCTTCGGCGTTCCGGGCAGCTATTCGACCGAGTGGGCGGCCTGGGCCAACGGCGTCGCGGTGCGCGAGCTGGACTTCCACGACACGTTCTTGGCCGCGGACTACTCGCATCCCGGCGACAACATTCCGCCGCTGGTTGCCGTCGCCCAGCAGCTCGACGTGCGCGGCGCCGACCTGATTCGCGGTCTGGCCACCGCCTACGAGATCCAGATCGATCTGGTCAAGGGGATCTGCCTGCACGAGCACAAGATCGACCACGTCGCACATTTGGGTCCGTCGGTGGCAGCGGGCATCGGGACGATGCTGCGACTGGACACCGAGACCATCTATCAGGCGGTCGGACAAGCGCTGCACCTGACCACGGCCACCCGTCAATCCCGCAAGGGCCTGATTTCCAGCTGGAAAGCGTTCGCGCCGGCGTTCGCCGGAAAGATCGCCATCGAGGCGGTCGACCGCGCGATGCGTGGCGAAGGCGCCCCGGCGCCCATCTGGGAAGGCGAGGACGGGGTAATCGCCTGGCTGCTGGGCGGTCCCGACCACACCTACCAGGTGCCGTTGCCGGAGCCGGGTGAACCCAAGCGCGCGATCCTGGACAGCTACACCAAGGAGCACTCGGCGGAATACCAGAGCCAGGCACCGATCGACCTGGCGCGCCGGCTGCGTGACCGGGTCGGCGACCTCGATCAGGTTGCGACGATCGTGTTGCACACCAGCCACCACACCCATCACGTGATCGGGACCGGCTCGGGCGATCCACAGAAGTTCGACCCGAACGCCTCTCGCGAGACGCTGGATCACTCGCTGCCCTACATCTTCGCGGTTGCGCTGCAGGACGGCAGCTGGCACCACGAGCGCTCGTATGCTCCCGAGCGGGCGCACCGGGCCGACACCGTCGAGTTGTGGCACAAGATCTGCACCGTCGAGGATCCGCAGTGGACTCGTCGCTATCACTCGAACGATCCGGCCGAGAAGGCTTTTGGGGCGCGCGCAGAGGTGACGCTGAAGAGCGGCGAGGTGATCTCCGATGAATTGGCCGTGGCCGATGCCCATCCGCTGGGTGCCCGGCCGTTCGCGCGCGAGCAGTATGTCCGCAAGTTCACCGAACTCGCGGACGATGTCGTGGAACCCGCTGAGCAGCAACGGTTCTTGTCCGCTGTCGACGCCGTAGCCGATCTTAAGGGCGGCGCGTTGGGAGCGCTGAATGTGGTGGTCGATCCGCGGACGCTGGACAAGGCGCCGGTGGTTCCGTCGGGGATCTTCCGATGATGGGCTCCTCGTCCAGTGCCGCCGACAAGCGCGTCGCGTTGCGGGCGGGCCTGGAAAGTGGCCGGCTGCAGCGGCTTCCGGGTGCCTTCTCGCCGCTGGTGGCCAAGGCGGTCGCCGAGGCGGGCTTCGAAGGCGTCTACGTGTCCGGTGCCGCGCTGGCGGCCGATCTCGGGTTGCCGGACATCGGCCTGACGACGCTGACCGAAGTCGCGGTGCGAGGCGCGCAGATAGCCGCCGCCACTGACCTGCCCACGCTGATCGACGCGGACACCGGGTTCGGCGCGCCGCTGAACGCCGCGCGCACGGTGGCGGTCCTGGAGGACGCCGGACTGGCCGGATGCCACCTCGAGGATCAGGTCAACCCCAAGCGTTGCGGCCATTTGGACGGCAAGGCCGTCGTCCCAGCCGAGGACATGACAAAGCGTTTGCGCGCAGCGGTATCCGCGCGGCGCGACCCTAACTTCGTCATCTGCGCACGCACGGACGCCGCCGGCATTGAGGGTCTGCCGGCCGCGATCGACCGTGCTCGTGCCTACGCCGAGGCCGGCGCCGACATGATCTTCACCGAAGCGCTGACCGAAGTGGCGGAGTTCGAGGCGATCCGCGCCGCCGTCGATGTTCCGTTGCTGGCCAACATGACCGAATTCGGCAAGTCGCCGTTGCTGAGCGCGCGCCAGCTGGCCGACATCGGCTACAACGTCGTCATTTACCCGGTTACCACATTGCGGTTGGCGATGTTCGCGGTCGAAGCGGGCCTGCGCGAAATCGAGTCATCAGGAACGCAATTCGATCTGCTGGATCGCATGCAACACCGCGGCCGGCTGTACTCGCTGCTGCGCTACCAGGACTACAACGAGTTCGACACCGACACTTACAATTTCACGCTTGAAGGGAAGCAGTCATGACCGTGCCGACCGCTGACATCAAGAAGGGCCTCGCCGGCGTGGTCGTTGATACCACCGCCATCTCGAAAGTGGTGCCGGAGACCAATTCGCTGACCTACCGCGGATATCCGGTGCAGGATCTGGCCGCGCACTGCAGTTTCGAGCAAGTCGCATTCCTGCTCTGGCGCGGCGAGTTGCCAACCGACGCAGAGCTGGCGCTGTTCAGCCAGCGCGAGCGCGCCAGCCGCCGGCTCGATCGGTCGATGCTGTCGCTGCTGACCAAGCTGCCCGACAACTGTCATCCGATGGATGTGGTGCGCACCGCCATCAGCTTTCTGGGCGCCGAGGACCCCGAGGAGGACGACGACTCGGCGAACCGGGCCAAAGCGCTGCGCATGCTCGCGGTGTTGCCGACCATTGTCGCGGTGGACATGCGGCGCCGGCGCGGGTTGGCGCCGATCCCACCACACTGGGGGCTGGGCTACACCGAGAACTTTCTGCAGATGTGCTTCGGCGAGGTGCCCGAACCCGCGGTCGTGCGGGCATTCGAGCAGTCGATGATCCTTTACGCCGAACACGGTTTCAACGCCTCGACGTTCGCCGCGCGGGTGGTGACCTCGACGCAGTCGGACATCTACAGCGCGGTCACCGGGGCCATCGGTGCGCTCAAGGGCGCGCTGCACGGCGGCGCCAACGAGGCGGTAATGCACGACATGATCGAGATCGGCGAGCCAGGCAATGCCCGAGAGTGGTTGCGCGGCAAGCTCGCCCGCAAAGAGAAGGTCATGGGATTCGGGCACCGGGTCTACAAGAACGGTGACTCGCGGGTACCGACGATGAAGCACGCACTGAGCCGCATCGCGGCGGCGCGCGACGGGCATCGCTGGCTGGACATGTACAACATCCTGGAAGCCGAGATGTTCGACGCCACTGGTATCAAACCGAATCTCGATTTCCCGACCGGCCCGGCCTACTACCTGATGGGATTCGACATCGCCTGCTTCACGCCGATCTTCGTGATGAGCAGAATCACCGGCTGGACCGCTCACATCATGGAGCAGGCCGCGTCGAACTCCTTGATCCGGCCGTTGAGCGCCTACTCGGGACGCGACCAGCGGGCACTGGCCCGCAGTTGAGCACCTAGTCGGCTGGCCCGCCGTACTGCCAGACCAGGCTGTGGGTGCCGGTCATGGTCGGGTTGCACCACATCGTCCGGCCGTTGGCGTCCTGCGTGGTGGAGTGCAACACCGTGCAGGAATCACCCGCTGCGGGCGCCTGGCCGTACGCCGTGCCGGCGCCGGCGACCGCAAGGCTTGCGAACACGGCGGCCGATATCAGGAACCGAATTCTGCTCATGATGGACATCTCCTAAGCAGGTGCCAGGACATCACGCTAACCGCCGGAGAACCTGCGGGCAAAGGGTGTCATCCGCGATCCGCAACACGGTCGGCTAGAGCAGGTTCTAGGGTGTGGAACCATGGGATTTCTCCAACCCGAACTGCCGCAGGTCGACATCGACGAGTGGAGCAAGCTGTCCCGCAGCGAGAAGATCCGCCCGATGGCCCGACATTGGGCCGAGGTCGGTTTCGGAACGCCGGTCGTTCTGCATCTGTTTTACGTCGGCAAGATCTTGCTTTACATCCTGTTCGCTTGGTTGTTGGCGGTGCCGACCACTCGCGGGTTGGCCGTCACTGACGTCATGTCGTGGTACGCCGAGCCGATCGTGTTCGAGAAGGTCGTGCTGTACACGATGCTCTTCGAGGTGGTCGGGCTGGGCTGCGGCTTTGGGCCGCTGAACAACCGCTTCAACCCGCCGCTGGGGTCGATCCTGTATTGGCTGCGGCCCGACACCATCCGGCTGCCCCCATGGCCCAACCGCGTCCCGGGGACCAAGGGCACCGCCCGCACCTTGGTCGACAACGCGCTATACGGACTGTTCTTACTGGTGACCTTCCTGGCCCTGTTTGCCGATGGCACCGGCCCGGTGCGGGAATTGGGCACCCAGGTCGGGTTGATACCCACCTGGCGGATCGCGCTGATCCTGGTGCTTCTCGGGATCCTGGGATTGCGCGACAAGGTGATCTTCCTGGCCGCCCGCGGTGAGGTGTACGCGACGCTGTCGGTGACGTTCCTGTTCGGCGGAGTCGACATGATCGTCGCCGCCAAGCTGGTGTTCATGGTGATCTGGATCGGCGCCGCCACATCCAAGCTGAACAAGCACTTTCCGTTCGTGATGTCAACGATGATGTCCAACAACCCGGTGTTCCGGCCCCGGTTCATCAAGCGGATGTTCTTCGAGAAGTTCCCCGACGATCTGCGGCCCGGACGGTTGTCACGGGTTTTCGCCCACGTGAGCACCTTCGTCGAAATGTGCGTGCCCATCGCGTTATTCGTCGGGCACGGCGGCTGGTGGACCGCGGTTCCCGCCGCGATCATGGTGATCTTCCACTTCGGCATCCTGTCGGCCATCCCCATGGGGGTGCCGCTGGAATGGAACGTGTTCATGATCTTCGGTGTCTTCGCGCTGTTCGTCGGCCACACCCATACCGGACTTACCGACTTGAAAAACCCGGTGCTGGTCGGGATTTTCATCGCGTTCATCGCCTCAATCGTGATCGCGGGCAATCTGTTTCCGCGCAAGATCTCGTTCCTGCCCGGCATGCGCTATTACGCCGGTAACTGGGACACCACGCTCTGGTGCATCAAGGCCTCGGCGGACAAGAAGATCAACCACAACATCGTTTCGATCGCCAGCATGCCCGCGGCCCAGCTGGAGAAGGTGTACGGCAAGGAGCGTGCACAGATCCCGATGTATCTGGGATATGCCTTCCGCGCCATGAACACTCACGGCCGGGCGTTGTTCACGCTGGCGCATCGGGCGATGGCCGGTCAGAACGAAGACGACTATGTGATCACCGACGGGGAGCGGATCTGCAGCACCGCCGTCGGATGGAATTTCGGCGACGGCCATATGCACAACGAGCAGCTGATCGCCGCGATGCAGCAGCGCTGCGGCTTCCTGCCCGGTGAGGTGCGGGTCGTGCTACTCGACGCCCAGCCGATCCATAAGCAGACGCAGTCTTACCGGTTGGTGGACGCCGCGACGGGTGAATTCGAGCGCGGCATAGTCAAAGTCGCGGACATGGTCACCCGGCAGCCCTGGGCCGACGATGTGCCGGTCCAGGTGCTGTCCGAGTCCGCTGCCCCCGAGTCCGAGGCCGAAGTGCCGGTCGAGGCCGAGGCTCGCGAGGAGCTCGAGCCCGAGGCCCCGCCGACCGTCACGCCAGAGTGACGCCGAAGCCCGAGCGCCACGCCGGCGTGACGCTCGGGCCTGTCGACCGTCAGACCCCCGCGCGCACTTCCTGCGCGGCGGCGACCATGTTCTGCAGCGACGCGGTCACCTCGTCGGTGTTGCGTGTCTTGAGCCCGCAGTCGGGGTTGACCCACAGCCGCTCCGCAGGCAGGGCCTGCAGCGCGGCTCGCAGCGACTCGGCCATCTCGCCCGTGCTCGGCACCCGCGGCGAGTGGATGTCGTAGACGCCCGGGCCGACGCTGTTGGCGAAGCCGACCGCGTTCAGGTCGTCCAGCACCTCCATGTGCGACCGTGCCGCCTCGATCGACGTCACGTCGGCATCCAGATCGGCGATCGCGCCGATCACCTCGCCGAACTCCGAGTAGCACAGGTGCGTGTGGATCTGGGTCGAGTCGGCGACGCCGGAGGTCGCCAACCGGAAAGACCGGACGGCCCAACGCAAGTAGTCCTCCTGATCGGCCCGTCGCAGCGGCAGCAGCTCGCGCAGCGCCGGCTCGTCGACCTGGATGACGGCGATGCCGGCGGACTCCAGATCCACCGTCTCGTCGCGGATCGCCAGTGCCACCTGGTTGGCGGTGTCCGCCAGCGGCTGGTCGTCGCGGACGAACGACCATGCCAGGATCGTCACCGGGCCGGTCAGCATGCCCTTGACCGGCTTGTCGGTCAGAGACTGCGCGTATTTCGCCCATTCCACCGTCATCGGCTGGCGGCGGATGACGTCGCCGAAGAGCACCGGCGGCCGCACGCAGCGGCTGCCGTAGGACTGCACCCAGCCGTTCTTGGTGGCGAAGAAGCCGTCCAGCTGCTCGGCGAAGTACTGCACCATGTCGTTGCGCTCGGGCTCACCGTGCACCAGCACGTCGAGGCCGAGCTGCTCCTGCAGCTTGATGACGTCGGAAATCTCCTGTTTCATCCGCCTGTCGTACTCGGCCTCGTCGATCTCGCCGGCGACCAGCGCCGCGCGGGCCTTGCGGATCACGACGGTCTGCGGAAACGACCCGATTGTCGTGGTCGGCAGCGGCGGCAGGTGCAGCCGCGCCTCCTGGCTGGTCCGCCGTTGTGCCGCGTCACCTCGGTGCGTACCGGTGGCGACGATCTCGTCGATCCGAGATCGGAGCTGATCGTTGTGCAGCCGCGGATCCTTTTTGCGGGAGGCCACCGCGGCGTTGGAGGCGGCGATCTCTTGGGCGACCGCGTCGCGGCCCTCGTGCAGCGCCCGGGACAGCGTCACCACCTCGGCCACCTTCTCCTGCCCGAACGCCAGCCAACTGCGCAGCGCGTCGTCCAGGCCGGTCTCGGGCTCCAGCGAGTACGGCACGTGCAGGGTGGAGCAGGACGTCGAGACCGCTACGTGGGCCGCCGAACCCAGCAGCGTCGTCAGCTTGCCCAGCGCCGCCTCGAGATCGGTGCGCCAAATGTTGCGCCCGTCAACGACACCGGCCACCAGGATCTTGTTCGCGAGCTCGGGCGCTCCAACGATCGAGGCTGTCGCCTCGCGGGCGCCGTAAACCAGGTCGACGCCGATCGCCTCGACGGGCGTGCGGGCCAGCGCCCTCAGCGAGTCGCCGGGGTCACCGAAGTAGGTCGCGACGTAGATCGCGGGCCGGTTGCTCACCTTGCCCAGCGCGGAGTAGACCGCCTCGGCCAGTGCGGGCGCGTCGGGGGAGATGTCGGTAACGAGCGCGGGCTCGTCGATCTGTACCCACTCGGCGCCGTTGTCGGCGAGCAGGCTCAGCAGCTCGGCGTAGATTCCCACCAGTTCCTGCAGCCGCTCGATCGGCGCGCCGCCACCGTTAACGCCCTTGCTCAGCAGCAGGAAGGTGATCGGACCGATGACGACCGGGCGCGCTGGAATCCCTTGCTCGAGCGCCTCTTTCAGCTCGGAGAGCGCCTTGTTCGCGTTCAGTGTGAACTTCGTCGCGGGCTCGATCTCGGGAACGATGTAGTGGTAGTTGGTGTCGAACCACTTGGTCATCTCCAGCGGCGCGACATCGGCGTTGCCGCGCGCGGCGGCGAAGTAGCGATCCAGGTCGTCGGAAACCTGTGCGGCCCGGGCCGGCAACGCGCCCAGCATGACCGCGGTGTCGAGTACCTGGTCGTAGTACGAGAAGGTGTTCACCGGCACCGAGTCCAGGCCGGCGTCGGCCAGGCTCGTCCAGGTGTCGCGGCGCAGGGTGGCGGCGAGCTTTTCGAGTTCGGCCCGGCTGGTCCGGCCTTTCCAGTAGCCCTCGGTCGCGCGCTTGAGTTCGCGTTTCGGGCCGATGCGCGGAGAGCCGACGACAGTTGCGGTGAATGGTTGGGAGGTCACGATATTCGTCCTTCAATCGGCGTGGTGGTCACCGCCGGCGGACGTGCAGCCGATCCTGCCGCGGTGAGCACCCATTTCTTGCAGGTACTTACCGCCAACGGCTGCAGCCAAACGCCCATTCCACGAGGCGATGAGCCGCCGGGCACGGGTGCGCCCGGCACAACTGGCAGGTCTCCGGACTCGCAGGCGCGCACCGGGTGGTGCTCCTAGTGGCCGTCGCTTCCCAGTCTTGCGACCAGTGCCTATTGACGGCGTTCGTTCCTGCATACCGTTGCGGGACAGTCCCGGATTCCCACCGGGTTCCCTCTCACGAAGCGTTACTAACGTTGCCTCGCTCGATGCCCGCGCCGCGGTTGCGGCGCAAGCAGACCAGCTGCGTGACGCAGTCTAATCAGCCCGCCAGGGCTTCTGGGATCGGGATGTCGCCGTTGTTGAATTCGATGGTCCGCCGGATGCTCGAGTCGTCCGCCAGCGCGGCGGCCACCACGAGTGCGACGTCAGCGCGGGATACCTCTTTGCCCGCGCCGATGACGATCTTGCCGGTCGGCGGTTCCAGCGTGAGCCGGCCGGGCCCGAGCACCGTCCAGTCCAGTGCGCTGGCTCGCAGATGGGCGTCCGCGGCAGCCTTGGCCTCCGCGTAAGCGAAGAACGGATCGTCTTGCGGCACACCATGGTCCGGACCCGCACCGAAGTAGGACACCATCACGAACCGCTTGACGCCCGCCTGGGCGGCGGCATCGATCACCCGGATCGCGGCGTCCCGGTCGACGGCATAGGTGCGGGCCGGATTGCCGCCGCCCGCGCCGGCCGAGAAGACGACCGCGTCGTGTCCGGGCAGCAGCTCGGCCAGTGCGTTGGTGTCGAGCTGCTCGATGTCGGCAACCACCGGTTCGGCGCCGGTGGCGGCGACATCGTCGGAGTGGTCGGGATTGCGGAAGACGGAGGTCACTCGCTCGCCTCGTTCGCTCAGGATGCGAGCCAGCTGCAGTGCCACCTTGCCGTGTCCGCCGAAGACGATGACTCGTGCCATGCCATCGACGGTACCGACGCCGGGTCCGATGGTGGCGACCCGACTTCGCCCGGCTACGCCGCGCTCGCGATCACCCCTAGAGCTTGATCTTGCCCATGATGATGTCCATGATCGGCTTGCCCGGCGCATAGGCACCGGTTATCGAGGCCATCGTGTGTCCGGAGTCCACCAGCACGGTGATGCCGCTGACGCCGCAGGCGGCCTCGCTGTTGAGGAACGCCATCACGTCGCCCATCTGCTCCGGGGTGTGCACCTTGGAGCCGGTCTCGTCGCGGTAGTCCTGGGCGAAGGACAGCCACAGGTCCGCGTTGGCCTGGGCCAGCGGGGTGTCGGTCGGCCCGGGGCAGATCGCGTTGATGCGAATGCCCTTCTTCGCCAGCGGGTAGCCCTGGGTGGCCACGTAGGTGTTGATCACCTTCTTGCTGGTCCCGTAGTGGTTGATTCCGTCGGCCTCGTGCGCCTGACACCACGCCTCGGCCGCCGCGAAGTCCGGCGTCTCGAGGAATTCCAGCATCAGGTCCAGGTCGTTCTCCCAGCCCATGCCGGCGACCGAGGAGATGAAGCAGATGGCCGAGCCGTTGGGAAGCTGGTTGCGCTCCAACAGGCGGTCGATCAGATGGCGGTGGCCGATGAAGTTGATCTTCATCAGGTCGATCGTGCCGTCGGCGACGCCGGCCGCGGAGAACACCGCGTGGATGGGACCGGTGATCTGGTCGAGAGCGGAGTCAATCGAGACGGGATCGCGCAGGTCGACCTGTACCGCCTGGGCAACGTCGTAATCCACGGGCGCGTAGTCCAGCACGATGACTTCGGCACCAAGCTCGGCCGCCGATTTGGCCGCTGCGGCGCCCATGCCAGTCGCACCACCGACAACGAGCGCGCGTTTGCCGTCGTAGCGCAACCGATCGACAATGGTCATGGAAATCCCCTTCTCGGATAATGCTAACGCGGTTCTAACTGCTCAACTGTATGGGTAACAGTTATTTGGCTCAATACCGGGTCCAGATTGAATTAGACGGTGTTACTTACTTGCCGCGCACCGCGGCGCCGCGCAAGACGGTGTCACGGATGTGCACCAGCGCGGGCCGCTTTCCGATCGCGCGCAGAATGTTCTCCGGTATCCACTGCAAGCTGATGACGCAGCGTGCCAGCATCGCGGTGGAGGGAGCGTCGAGGCGAATCTCGCCCGAGCGGATGCCTTCGGAGAGCAGCGATTTCATCTGCCGCAGGCGGGTGGGGTACGACCAGCCCGGATTGGCGGTCGGCGGCGATTGCCGCATCCACGCGAGCTGAATGCGGAATTCGTCGGAGAAGCGGTCCAGCGCATTGACGTTGATCCAGCTCAGTGCGTCCAGCTTCTCGATGGGGGTGGACTCCGAGCGGAATACGGCGACCCACCCGGCCTCAACCTTCTGTCCGAACGATTGCATGATCGAGTCGAGCAGTTCGTCCTTGGAGCCGATCACCCGATACACGGTGCCGGTGCCCAGCCCCGCCGCCGACGCGATGTCGCGGATCGTGGTCGCTTCATAGCCTTTGCGGCCGAATTCGGTTCGTGCCACGGCGCGGACGTGGGCGGCCTTGTCGCTGGGGTCGGCGTCGCTGTCATCGGCCCACGATTCGATGACGGCACTGGCCGCCGAAAACGCATTCGACCGATCCAATGCCGCATCAGTGGGTGGCCGGGCGGCCAAGCCCTGCAAGATGATTCGGCACAGCAGCTCCGCCACCTGGTCGGGTGGAGAGTTGTGCCGCATGACGTCAAGCCCGACCTGCAGCATGGTCTGGCAGATGCGGTCGGCCAGCGTGGGCAGATCGATTTCGGGCTTGATGTAGCCGGTCCACCGGCCGGCGCGCAGCGTTTGCACCATCGCCTCTTGCACCGCGACGGACTGATTGCGGGTCAGGTTCATCAATTCGGGGTCCGAGCTCGGTCCCTCGTAGAACGACATCTGCAGGGCGGCGCGATGGTGCACGGCGCAGTTGGCGACCGCCGATCCCAGCTCGATGATTTTCTCGGCGGGCGGTCGCGAATCGGCGTCGTCCAGTCTCGCCTGGGCCCTTTCCCCGATGCGGTGCAGATCATCCTGATAGCGGCGGATCAGCTCGATGAGGATCGCTTCTTTGGATTCGAAATGGTGATAGAGGCTGCCGGGCAGAATCCCCGCCGCGTCGGCGATCTCCTGCAACGAGGTTCGCAATCCCGAAGATGCGATCAAAGACGCCGCGGTCTGCAGGATCTCGGTGCGGCGCGTCCCGGAATCGTCGGCCTGATCCAGGGCATTGGTGCCCGCCCGCTTTCCCTTGGCCAAGGTTTCGGCTTTGGCCATGGCTAACGGTGCGCAGCTCGAGAGGACTGCGACCGGGCCCAGCTGCGCATTCGTCCTCCTGCCGAACCAAATCTTTGTTAAAGGCTATCAGATTGCCCGTCCGGAAACCGGCTCAAATGCGCTGCTAACAGCGGTGACAGCCATTCTAAGGCCCTAGAGCCCGGGACCGTCCCAACTGTCCACCGCGACCACTTCGTCGAGAGGTCGCCGCCGTGCGGGGGAGAAGGTGTGTCCGGCTCGCAGCCGGCCCACCGGCAGTAGGGCGCCCTGGACGAAGGTCGGCGGAATCCCGAGCAGTTCGGCCACCTCCTGCTCGTGGTGCAGGTGCAGGGTCGTGACGCAGGTGCCGTAGCCGCGAGTGTGCAGGGCCAGCTGAAAATTCCACACCGCGGGGAAGATCGACCCGTACAGGGTGGCCAGGTGAAACGATTCGTCGCCGTCGATACGCGGCAAGTAGGGCTCATAGCTTGGGATTACCAACAGCGGAACCTTCGCCATGTTCTCGACCAGCCACTCCGTTGACGACATCAGCCGGCTCTCCGGCGTGCCGCCCGGCAGCAGGTCGGCGAGCAGCTGACCGCCGACCCGCTGAAGGTACGCGTCGCGGTACAGCTCGGCGATCTTTTCGCGCTTCTTCGGATCGGCGACCACCAGCCAGCGCCAGGCCTGCGAGTTCGAGCCGTTGGCGGCCTGCAGGCCGATGCGCAGGCATTCGCGAATGTCCTCGAGGTCCACCGGCGTGACGAGGTCAAGCGTCTTGCGCGCGGAGCGGGTGGCGGTCAGCAGGTAGTCGATGTCCATCAGTGACCCCTATTGGCAAGGCGCGCACCGAGTTCGGTGAGGTAGCGGTCGGGTCCGCCGAGAAGTGCGCTCCAGCTCAGCAGGCGTTTGAGGTAGAGATGCGCATCGTGCTCCCAGGTGTAGCCGATTCCGCCGAACACCTGGATGGCGGTGTCGCCGACGGTCGCCAGTCGCCCGGCGAATGCCTTTGCCCGAAGGGCGGCGAGATGGCGTTCGTCGGATCCGAGGGCGTCGGCGGCCCACAGCGCGTGGACCACACCGCTGCGGGCCAGTTCGACCGTCTCGTACATGTCGACGCACAAGTGCTGGACCGCCTGAAAGGACCCGATGACCTGACCGAATTGCTTTCTGACTTTTGCGTATTCGACGGCGAGATCCAGCACCGCGCGGGCGGCGCCGAGCGCGTCGGCGGCGGTGGCGATCAGCAGGTCGTCGATCACCGCGGCAACATCAGTCGGTGTAGCCGTGGCCAGTCGTTGCCCGGGCGCGCCGTCGAGCTGGACGCGAAACTGCTTGCGGGTCGCATCGATACCGCGCTCGAGCGCCACGGAAACCGCCGAAGTGTCGGTGTTTACCGCGAAAAGCGCGGTGCCGTTTGCATCTTCGGCCAGCACCAGCAGCACGTCGGCCGCCGCGGCATCGGCTACTTCGCCCAGTTCGCCGCGCAGGACCACGTCGTTACCGGAGGCGTCGACCGCGACGTTCCCGAAGTCCAGGAAGCTGACGGTGGCGATGGTCGTTCCGTCGGCGATTCCGGCCAAAATTGTTGCAGCACTGTCGCTATCGCAGAGCCGGGTCAACGTGCGCGGTGCGGCCACCGCGGTGGACAGCCAAGGTCCCGGGTGCAGGGCAGCGCCGAGCTCTTCGGCCACCACGCCGACCTCGACCATCGTCATCCCGGCGCCGCCAAGTGCCTCGGGCACCAACAGCCCGGTGGTGCCAAGGTCGGCCAGGCCACGCCAGACCGCGTCGTCGACACCGGCCGGATCGTCGAGCAGCTGGCGCACGTGGCCCGAAATCGGTGCCTTTTCAGAAAGAAAGCGCCGGGTGGTGTCGCGCAGCGCGACCTGTTCGTCGGTGAGTTCGAGGTTCATTTGCGTGGCAATCCGAGCACGCGTTGCGCGGTGATGTTCTTGTTGATCTGTGTGGTACCGCCGGCGATGGTCAACGAGCGTGAGGTGAGGCGATAGTTCGCCCATGCGGCGTTGTCGCCGCGGGTGCCCAGCACGTCGAAGGCCAGTGCGGCCATGTCCTGTCCGATCTCACCCCACACGGACTTGGCGAGGCTGGCCGATCCGAACGCCGTTATTTCCGAGCCACCGTGCAGCGTCGCCGAGATCGATCGCTGGCAGAGCACCTCGAGATACTTGATGCGGACCGCGATTTCGCCGAGGCGCCGCAGCGTCACCGGGTCTTCGAGTGCGTTGCTGTGCGCGGCGATGTCGTCGACGAGTTC
The DNA here is from genome assembly GCF_036409155.1 of Mycobacterium sp. 050128. Lineage (NCBI taxonomy): Bacteria > Bacillati > Actinomycetota > Actinomycetes > Mycobacteriales > Mycobacteriaceae > Mycobacterium > Mycobacterium sp. 050128. Next base: position 2,843,762 of record NZ_JAZGLW010000001.1, read on the forward strand.
TTCCAGCCGCACCTGCATTTCGGCGTAGAGCCGTGCGGCGCCGGCCCGCTCGTGGCTGAGGGTGGTGGTGGCCACCTGCCAGCCGCCGTCGAGCGGTCCGAGCAACGCGTCGGCCGGCACTCGCACGTCGTGAAAGAACACCTCGGCGAAATCGGTGTCGCCGTTGAGCGTGACGAGCGGACGCACCTCGATGCCGGGCAGCGACATGTCGACGATCAGGCAGGAGATCCCCTTGTGCTTCGGGGCGTCGGGATCGGTGCGCACGTAAAGCTGGCACCAGTGCGCGCGATGACCGAGCGAGGTCCAGATCTTCTGGCCGTTGACGACGAAGTCGTCGCCGTCCCGGACCGCGCGAGTGCGCAGCGAGGCGAGATCGGAGCCGGATTCGGGTTCCGACATGCCCTGGCACCAAATGTCGTCGGCGCGCATCATCCTGGGCAGCAGCGTCTTCTTCTGGTCTTCGGTACCGTACTGCATGATCGCGGGGGCGATGTTGTTCATCCCAATGACGTTGAGCGGCATCGGGGCCCGCGCGCGAGTGGTCTCCTCGGTGTAGATCAGCTGCTCGAGAACCGTCGCTCCGCGACCGCCGTATTCGCGGGGCCAGGAGACGGCGGCCCAGCCCGCGTCGGACATCGTGCGGCTCCACCCGCGCAGCATCTCGAAGGACGCATCGTCGCGTCCCGCGGGCCGCCGGGCGGCGATCAGTTCATCGGTGAGGTTCGCGGACAGCCAGTCGCGCAACTCGATGCGGAACTGTTCTAATTCCGCCGGATAGGAGAAGTCCACTGTTCCTTGACTTTGGTCGTGGCTAACTGCGACTTAGCCGGACTTTACGGTGGAGCATTTTTTTGGTCAACAATTTCTATCCTCGTCGACTTTTGCATCGGTGCTCTCACCGCATCCTGCCGCCGAGGTCGTTGACCGCTGCCGGTTCATTGACTGCCGGGAAGCCGGACTTTACGGTGGAACAGATATTTGGTCGACAAGTCGGAGGTTGTGTGGGGGACGACGCTGGTGCCGAGCGGTTGCAGGCCCTGGGCATGCTCGCCTCCGCGTGGGCGGGCCGGGCCGTTGCGGTCGCCGGGCTCCCGTCCGGTGAGCCGGCGTGGACGGATGGGCAGACGATTCACGTCGACGCCGGCGCTTCTGCCCGCGCCACACTGGAAGCCATTGCCGTCCAGGCGTCGATGGTCGCGGCCGGCAGCCTGCAGCCCGACGTGGTGCGGTCGTTGCTTCGCCACCCCCGGGTGGCCAAGCGCTACCTCGCAGTCGAGAGCCATCGCGCGCTGGTGGCCAATGCGCATTTGCTACCAACGGTTTTGGCGTCATTGGGCGACCGCGACATCGCGAGTCGCAGCGACTCGCCCGCCGCGTCGCTGGAGCTTGCGGCGGGGCGGGCGTCGATTGGCGATCCGCCGTCCGTGTTCGGCGTGATCCGTGCGGCCAAGCTGATGGCCGCGTGCGCCCGCGTCACCAAACACGACGACCAGGCAGCCACCGCGCATGTCCCGCGCAGCGACGGCCGGCGCGAGCTGGAGCAACTTGATGATGGCGAGGTCGACGACTCCGACGATCCCGACCTGTTCACCAGCCCGGTCGGCGGCGGCGGCTTCATCGGCAAGTGGCTGAAAAAGATGCTGTCGTCCACCCGCAAGACCGGCAGCGGCGGCGGGCCACCCGGCGCGGACGCCCCGACGCATCGCACGAACTCCGCAAAACGCGGTGGGCACGCCGTATCCTCGCTGGCCTCGACCGCGAGCGAGGATGTCGACGACTCCGGAGTCACAGCGGACGGTGTGCGGTATCCGGAATGGGATGTCTCCCGCAAGCGGTATCGGCCCGACTGGTGCACCGTGCGGGAGGTCGCGCCGCAGATCAAAGCCTCGGCGACACCGGCGATCGACGACGCCCTCGGGGTGCGTCGGCCGCTATCGCGACTCGGTATGGGTCTGCACCGTCGGCACCGCCAACCACAGGGGGACGACATCGACATCGACGCCGCCGTCGAGGCCCGCGTCGAGGTGCGGGCCGGATCGGTGCCCGACGAGTCGGTGTACCTGGACAGCCTGCGGCGCCGGCGTGACCTGTCGGTCTTGCTGCTACTCGACGTGTCGGGGTCGGCGGCCGAGCCCGGAACGGTCGGGCGCACGGTGCACGAACAACAGCGAACGGCGGTGGCCAACCTGACTGTCGCGCTGCATGACCTCGGTGACCGGGTCTGCCTCTACGCCTATTACTCGCAGGGGCGCACGTCGGTAACCATGGTGCCCGTCAAGCGATTCGACGACCATCTCGACGCCCACATCATCAGGCGGCTCAACAGCCTGGAACCCGGCGCCTACTCTCGCCTGGGCGCGGCCATCCGGCACGGCTCGTCGGTGCTGGAGGCGCGCGGCGGTACGTCTCGGCGGCTGCTGGTGGTGCTGTCCGACGGCCTTGCCTACGACCACGGGTATGAGCGGGCATACGGCGCCGCGGACGCGCGCCGCGCGCTAAGCGAGGCCCGCCGGCGGGGAACTGGCTGCGTGTGCCTGACCATCGGCGCTGGGACCGACGTGGCGTCGCTGCGCCGGGTGTTCGGTAGCACCGCACATGCCACGATCGGGCGCCCGGATCAGCTCGCCGGGGTGATCGGACCGCTGTTCCGATCCGCGTTGCGCTCCGCGGAGGTGCGCCGGCGGGTGAGCGACTGAGACCGAGAATGCACGCTGATTGAAACAAACATCTGTTCCGGATAGGCTCCGAGGAATTGGTAGGAGGGCGTTATGACCAACGAGTCCGGGATTGCCTGCCGCAACGGTGCGGATCCCGACCCGGAGGCCGGCGCCGCTCGGGCGCGGCCCTATTACCAGGCGGTCGGCGGCGAAGAGGCGATCTTCAAGGCCGCCTACCGCCAGGGTTTGGCGCTGCTGTTGAAGGGGCCGACGGGTTGCGGCAAGACCCGCTTCGTCGAGGCGATGGCCCACGACCTGGGTCGGCCGCTGATCACCGTGTCGTGCCACGACGACCTGACCACGGCGGACCTGGTCGGGAGGTATCTGCTGCGTGGCGACGAGACGGTGTGGGTGGACGGCCCGCTGACCCGCGCGGTGCGCGAGGGCGCGATCTGTTACCTGGACGAAGTCGTGGAAGCCCGGCAGGACACCACCGTGGTGCTGCATCCGCTCGCCGACCACCGGCGACAGCTGCCGATCGAGCGGCTCGGCATCACCCTGGACGCGGCACCCGGATTCGGCCTGGTGGTGTCCTACAACCCCGGCTATCAAAGCGTGCTCAAGGACCTCAAGGATTCCACCCGCCAGCGCATGGTCGCGATCGAATTCGGTTTCCCTGCAGCCGATGTCGAAGAAGGCATCGTCGCGCACGAAGCGGGTGTGGACGGTGCCACCGCCGCGGAGCTGGTGCGTTTCGGGCAAGCCATCCGCCGGCTGGAGACCGGCGGGCTGCGCGAGGTCGCCTCGACCCGCGTGCTGATCGCGGCGGGCCGGCTCGTCACCGAGGGCCTGAACATGCAACAAGCGGCGCGGGCCGCGATCGCCGGACCGCTCACCGACGACGTCGCCGTGGGCCGGGCGCTGGGGGAGATGGTCGAGGTCTACCTGGGCGCAGGGGCATAGATGATTGACCGCGCAGATCGCCCCCGCTACCGTCTGAACAAATATTAGGTCAGCCAGTAATGGATCGTTGCGAGTGAACGGGCCACCCGGGAGGTCAGATGTCCTACGAAAGCAGCGCCGAGCCGATCAAGGTCGGCTACTTGATGGACTTCAGGCTGCCGCCGGGCTTCCCCGAGGAGCTGTTCGCCTCTTTCACCCAGACTTTCGACCTCATCTTCGAAGAGGCGGTCGCCCAAGGCCTGATGGACCGTCCGGTGCAGATGATCTATCGCGAGGTGGAGGGTCTGCCCAAGGGTTCGGTCAAGGCGGTGATCGATGCGTATGGCGAACTGGTCGACGAGGGCTGCCTCGTCGTCTTCGGTCCGAACATCACCGACAACTGCGTGCCGTTGCGTGAGGTGATCGAGGAACGGTTCAAGGTGCCGGCCATCAGCGTGACCGGCACCGACGACTGGTTGGGCGAGTGGACGTTCTCCTTCCCGCAGGGATCGATGACCGATGAGCCGATCTTTTTGGCCGACCTCATCGCCAAACGCGGACTCTGCGAGATCGGTGTGCTCTTCGAGCAGAGCCTGATCGGTGAGAGCTACTTGAAGAACCTGCGAAGTGCGTGCCGGCGCAAAGGCATTCGCATCGTGGCCGAAGTCTCCATCGCCCAGACGGCTCAGGACATCAACGCGGCGGTCCAGACGCTGCATGAGGCAAAAGCCGAGGCGATCGTGCACCTGGGATTCGGATTCGGCATCGTCTTCATCAACCCGGCGCTCGAAGCCCTCGGTTGGGACCCACCCCGCTTCACCACCACCGCGTGGCAGAACGCATGGGTCAACCCGATCATGTGGAACGCGTTTATGGGCTGGACCGGTGTCGACCAGTACGACGAGGCGAACCGGATCGGCCAGGAATTCCTCGACACCTACGCAAAGAAGTACAACGGCAGTCGCCCCGAGTTCTGCGTCACCGTGGTGAACCGTGACGTCGCCGCGACACTTGTGCGCGCGTTTACCGACGCCCATCCGCTCAGCCCCCGTGGCGTCAAGGAGGCCCTCGAGCGGGTCAAGATGATGCCCGCCGCGTCGGGCGCACCGGGGACTCGAGTGTCGTTCGGCAAATGGACCCGCCGCGCCTGGATGGGCGCCGGCTACCTGGTGGCTCGGACGCTCGACGCCGACGGTATCAACTCGCATCTGGTGGATCGCTTCGGAGAGGAAGACTGATGTCCACAGAACAATCCGCACCGTTGAGGGCGGACGGCGAGCCCGCCGCGTCGGGCACCAACAAGCGCGGCTGGGGCGGCTGGATCGCCGGTGCGGCGCTGGCGGCCTTCGTGCTCTTCTTCATCGCGAATTGCCGTGTGGCCCTTGACCCGCGGGTTGCCAACCCAAACGTGCAGGGCCGGCCGCGGCCGGTGAAGTTCCTCTTCGGGTTGGACTACATCACCTTCCTGCACATCTCCACGATCGTCATGCTGCTGGTGCTGCTGGTGGTGTTCATCCGGGGCTGGCGCCGCAATCCGGGCAGTCCGGTCATGCTGATGTTCCTGTGCACCACGCTGATCGTGTGGCAGGACCCGATCATGAACTGGTCGCCGTTCGCGGTCTACAACCCCGACCTCATCCACTGGCCGGAGTCCTGGCCGCTGGTGTCGCTGTCGCCGACGGTCGAGCCGTTCGTCGTATTCGGCTATGTCACTTTCTATTTCGGGCCGTACTTTCCGGCGATCTGGATCCTGCGCAAGCTGCAGGCCAAGTACGGGCCGACGGCATTCGTCTCGCGTCACCCGTTGTGGAGCTTGGGCCTGCTGACGTGCGTGATCGGTTTCATCTTCGACGCGTGGCTGGAAATCCAGCTCGTGCACGCCGGCATGTACATCTACTCCCAGGTGATTCCGTGGGGATCGGTGTTCACCGGCACCACCTTCCAATTCCCGCTGATCTGGGAGTCGTTCTCGGTGACCTTCGTGATGGTGCCCGCGGCGATTCTCTGCTATCGCGATGACACCGGTAAATCGGTGGCCGAGAAGTTGGCCGCCAAGGCGAAGATCTTCCCGAGCCGCCCGGTGCTGGGCACCTTCCTGGTGATGTTCGCCATCATCAACGTCTCCTACTTCGCCTACGGCGCCTGGTTCTGGGTCATTAAGGTCAGCCACGCGGCGACCTCGGTCGCTTGCCCATGGCCGTATCCGGAGGCGAAAGTATATGACCCGCAAGGCTATTACGAGAAGGCCGGCGCGCAGGGCCCCTATTCGGTCGGCATCTGGTCGACCTGGGCGAGCGGCGAGCCGCATGGCCGGCCGCACGTCGAAGCGCCGCCGCCGGGCCAGGGCCCCTGCGCGACCGTGAGCAAGAATGGCTGAGCCACGCTCGGTCGTCATCACCGGCGCATCCCGCGGACTCGGATTCGCCTCAGCCGTGCGCCTCTATCGCGAGGGGTGGCGCGTGGTCGCGGCGATGCGCACACCCGAACAGGGGATGCCGCTGCTGCGGCAGGCCATTCAGGACCAAGGGTTGCCGCCGCCTGACGATGACCGGCTGATCGGGGTGCAGCTCGATCTCACCGACTTCGCGTCGATTCCCTTGGCCGCCAAGGCGATCGAAGAGGCCGTCGGCACCCCCTACGCGCTGGTGCATAACGCCGGGATCTCCGCCGCCGGGATGGTGGAGGAGACCGATATGGCGCTGTGGCAGCAGATGTTCGCCACCAGCGTCCTGGGTCCGGTCGAGCTCACCAAGGCGTTGCTGCCGTCCATGCGCGCGGCCGGCGAGGGCCGCATCGTGCTGGTCGCCAGCACGGCCGGGGTACGGGGTCAGCCGGCCACCGCGCCGTACTCGGCGGCCAAGGCAGCGATGGAGCGCTGGGGCGAATCCATGGCGTGCGAGATCGCGCCTTTCGGTCTGGGTGTCACCACCCTGGTGTCGGGCACCTACGACACCGACATCATCACCGACGCCGGCACCATCGATGACCGCAACTTCGAGGGCCCGTACGCGCGTCTGCACAACACGATGAACAGCCGCGGACGATTTGCGATGAAGATGGCCCGGCCTCCGGAGCGGTTCACCGACGGTCTGGTCAAGGCGCTGGCCGACGAGGCGCCGTTTCGCCGCCGAGGTGTCGGGCCGGACGCGTCAATGCTGCTGGCCTTCAATCGGATTCTGCCGTCGTCGGGCATGCACCACCTGTCTCGGACCGTGCTGGGCATCCCCAAACAGGGGTCGATGCGGGGCGGGGCATGGCCGTTGACGACGAGCCAAAAGGCGATGGTGCTCGTGGCACGGGTACTTCCACAGCCGGTGCTGCAGCGCTTGGCATCACTAGCGGCCAAGCGCCGCAAGGGAAATGAGGGGTAATTATGGAACAGCTTTTCGACGACTTGGCGGACTTCGGCGCCTTCGACGACGCGATCTCCGGTGATGTGCGTGACCCGTACACCGAACTGGCGCGGCTGCGTCGCGAGGAACCGGTGCAGCGACTCGAGACCTCGGGAGCGCTGCCCCATGAGGAGTCGCTGCCGATGTTCATCGTGTATCGCCACGAGGACATCCAGCAGATGTTGCGAGACAACGAGACATTCTCGTCGTCGGCCGTGATCGCCGCGTTCGGCCCCGTTCTCGGTGAGGGCGTGATGCTCGGCATGGACGAGCCGATCCACGGCCGGCTGCGTTCGCTGGTGTCAAAGGCGTTCTCGCAGAAGTCATTGGCGCGTTGGCAGGACGAGTTGGTCGGCCGGGTGGCGAACAGCCTGATCGACAAGTTCGCCCCCAACGGCAAGGCAGATCTGGTCAAGGAGTTCACGTTCGACTATCCGAGCCAGATCATCGCGGGCTTGTTGGGCTTGCCGGAAGAGGACTACCCACAGTTCCAGCGGTGGTCGATTTCGCTGCTGAGTTGGCTGATGAACCCCGAGCGCGGGCTGGCGGCCTCGGCCGCGCTGTGCGAATACTTCGCGCCGATACTCGAGGCCCGGCGGGCCGAGCCGAAGGGCGACTTGATCAGCGCGCTCGCCGCGGCCGAGATCGACGGGGAAAAGCTCGCGGACGAAGAGATCTTCTCCTTCCTGCGGCTGCTGCTGCCCGCCGGCGTCGAGACGACCTACCGGTCGTTGGGCAGCCTGCTGTTGGCGCTGCTGTCGGATCCCGCGCAGTTGGCCGCCATCCGCGCCGACCGCTCGCTGCTGCCGCAGGCCATCGAGGAGGGGGTGCGGTGGGAATCGCCTCTGCTGACCATCACCCGGGTCGCGACGCGCGACACCGAACTCGGCGGGGTGGCGATCCCGGCCGGGGCGACGGTGATGCCGATGCTGGGTTCGGCGAACCGGCAAGAGGACCGCTACGACGATCCGAACACGTTCAACATTCACCGACAGGCCAAGGCGAATCTGGGCTGGGGACACGGCGTACATGTCTGCCTCGGCATGCACCTGGCGCGCCTGGAAATGCGGACCGCGATCAACCTTTTGTTGGACCGGCTGCCGAATCTGCGGCTGGACCCCGACGGGGACGACCCACACATCCGCGGACAGGTCTTCCGGTCGCCCACCTCGGTCCCGGTGCTGTTCGACGCGCAGAAATAGCGCGGTCACGGCGTCCGATAAGCGTGCGGTAATGGCACGTCAGGGCCCTGACCGCAGGCAGTATGTTGCCAATCGGCTAGTTTCCAGTAAGGCTCTCCGCAGGGACGAGTCACAAGATCACGAGTCTGAAGAGAGCTGAACAAAAATGGCTGACACTGTAAAGGTCCGGTTCGAGCCGAAGATGATGATCGACGGCAAGCTCGTCGAAGGCCAGGCCGGCACCTTCCCCAACATCAACCCCGCGACCGAGGAATCGCTCGGCGAGGTGTCCGACGCGTCGAAGGAGGACATGCACCGGGCTATCGACGCGGCCCGCCGCGCCTTCGACGAGACCGACTGGTCGACCAACAAGGAACTGCGCAAGCGCTGCCTGCTGCAGCTGCACGAGGCGATCGAGTCCGAGATCGACGAGCTGCGCGAGGAGCTGATCCTCGAGGTCGGCGCGCCCCGCGCCATCACCTTCGGGCCTCAGCTGGATGCCCCGCTGGCAGACGGACTGAAGTACCCCGCCCGCCTGATCGACTCGTACGCCTGGGAGACCGACCTCGGGGACCGGGTTATCAGCCTCACCGGCGCGAACACCACCATCAAGGTGTGGCGCGAGCCGGTCGGCGTGGTCGGCGCGATCGTGCCGTGGAACTTCCCGTTCGAGGTCACCCTGAACAAGCTCGGCCAGGCGCTGGGCAGCGGCAACACCGTGGTGCTCAAGCCGGCGCCGAACACCCCGTTCAACGCGAACCGGCTGGGCCGGCTGATCGCCGAAAAGACCGACATCCCAGCCGGTGTCGTCAACGTGGTCACCGCCTCGGATCACTTCGTGGGCGAGGAACTGACGCTGTCGCCCAAGGTCGACCTGATTTCGTTCACCGGCTCGACGGTGGTCGGCAAGCGGATCATGGAGAAGGGCGCCGCCACCATGAAGCGGCTGTTCCTGGAGCTCGGCGGCAAGTCGGCCACCATCGTGCTGGAGGACGCCGACTTCGCGACGGCGTGCATGGTCGGCATCGCACCGTGCATGCACGCCGGGCAGGGTTGCGCCAACCCGACCCGGATGCTGTTGCCGCGGTCCCGCTATGAGGAAGGCGTCGAGATCCTCAAGAACATCTACGAGAACGTCACGTGCGGCGACCCGCAGGACCCCGCCACCCTGTGCGGGCCGGTGATCTCGCACCGCCAGTACGAGCGGGTGAACGGCTACATCCAGAAGGGCGTCGACGAGGGTGCGACGGCGCTGGTCGGTGGCCCTGGCGCGGAGACCGGCTTCGACAAGGGATACTTCGTCCGCCCAACGCTTTTCACCAACGTCGACAACAAGATGACGATCGCGCAGGAGGAGATCTTCGGCCCAGTGCTCTCGGTCATCCCGTTCGACGACGAGGAGGACGCGATCCGGATCGCCAACGACAGCGTGTACGGGTTGGCCGGCAACGTGTTCGCGGGTTCGCTCGAGCACGCGCTGTCGGTGACCCGCCGGATCAAGGCCGGCTTCATGGGCGTCAACGGCGGTGCTGGCTACGCGGCCGACACGCCGTTCGGTGGGTACAAGGAGAGTGGCATCGGTCGCCAGAACGGCGTCGCCGGCTTCGACCAGTACACCGAGATCAAGTCGGTGGCGTACCCCGCCGTCTGATTCGCCTCGGGTAGCGAACGCCTGGCTGATAGCGGCCACGGCGGCGATTTGTTCAGCTGCTAAGTCGACGGCCGGCCGGTCTCGCACGTGCGCTGAGGGCCCCGCGGGTGCGCTCAGGGCGGAGCCGGCCGGCGTGTGGTCACCGCACGTGCGCACTCATTGCCAGTGCATCAACGAGACGCATGTCCAGACCACCCCGCTACCAGGCCGCCCAACCCCTTGGTTGACAATCGAGGCAAGACCGTAGTCAAAGGAGACCCAACCATGCCTGAAGCCGTCATCGTCGAGGCCGTGCGTTCGCCCATCGGCAAGCGCAACGGAGGACTTTCCGGGGTGCACCCCGCCGAGCTGTCGGCGCAGGTGCTCAACGGACTGGCCACCAGGGCCGGCATCGACCCCGAAATCGTCGACGACGTGATCTGGGGTTGCGTGATGCAGGCCGGCGAGCAGGCCCTCGACATCGGCCGCACCGCATTGCTGACCGCCGGATGGCCGGAGACCGTCCCGGGCGTGACCGTCGACCGCCAGTGCGGATCGAGTCAGCAGTCCATCCACTTCGCCGCGGCCGGTGTGGTCGCCGGGCACTACGACGTCGTCGTCGCCGGTGGCGTGGAGTCGATGTCGCGCACGCCGATGGGCGCATCGCTGGCCAATGGCGGACGGCCCTACCCGGAGAACTTCATCTCCCGCTATGACGGCCAGATCCCCAACCAGGGCCTGGGTGCGGAGATGATCGCCGAGCAGTGGGGATTCGACCGCACCGCGCTGGACCAGTTCTCCCTCGACTCGCACGAAAAGGCCGCTGCCGCACAGGATTCCGGCGCATTCGACGATCAGATCGTCGGCATCAAGGACGCCGACGGCAACGTCGTGCTCAAGGATGAAGGCATCCGGCGCGGCACCCCGATGGAGAAGATGGCCTCGCTGAAACCGGCGTTCAAGGAGGACGGAGTGATCCACGCCGGGAACTCCTCGCAGATCTCCGACGGCGCGGCCGCACTGTTGTTCATGTCCGCGGAGAAGGCCAAGGACCTGGGCCTGACCCCAATTGCCAAGGTGCACACCGCCACTCTGGCCGGAGCCGACCCGGTCATCATGCTGACCGCGCCGATCCCGGCTACCCAGAAGGTGCTGAAGCGATCCGGCCTCTCGATCGACGACATCGGCGCCTACGAAGTCAACGAGGCGTTCGCACCGGTTCCGCTGGCGTGGCTGAAGGACATCGGCGCCGACGAGAAGAAGCTCAACCCGAACGGCGGCGCGATCGCACTCGGCCACCCGCTCGGTGGCTCCGGCGCGCGGATCATGACAACGCTGCTCTACCACATGCGCGACAAGGGAATTCGCTACGGCCTGCAGACGATGTGTGAGGGTGGTGGCCAGGCCAACGCCACCATTGTGGAACTGCTGTGACGGACGCTGACGGCGCGGCGCCGGCAGTGCTGGTTGAGCGCCGCGGCACCGTGATGGTCATTACCATCAACCGGCCGGAGGCGCGCAACGCGATCAACGCCGCGGTCAGCATCGGAGTCGGGGATGCGCTGGAGGAAGCGCAGCACGACCCCGAGGTGCGGGCCGTGGTGCTTACCGGTGCCGGGGACAAATCGTTTTGCGCCGGAGCCGATCTCAAGGCGATCGCTCGCCGGGAGAACCTGTATCACCCCGATCACGCCGACTGGGGCTTCGCCGGTTACGTGCAACACTTCATCGACAAGCCCACGATCGCGGCGGTCAACGGCACCGCGCTGGGCGGCGGCACCGAGCTGGCACTGGCCAGCGACCTGGTCGTCGCCCACGAGCTGGCGAAATTCGGTCTGCCCGAAGTCAAACGGGGACTGATCGCCGCCGCCGGTGGCGTCTTCCGCATCGTCGATCAGCTGCCCCGCAAGGTGGCGATGGAGCTGCTGTTGACGGGCGAGCCGATGACCGCGTCCGACGCCTGGGAATGGGGCCTGGTCAACCAGGTCGTCAAGGACGGCTCGGTGCTCGACGCGGCACTGGCGATGGCGGCGCGTATCGCCGTGAACGCGCCGCTGTCGGTGCAGGCCAGCAAGCGCATCGCAGCCGGGGTCGACGAGGGCGTCATCACCGCCGACGAGGTGGGCTGGGAGCGCACCGTGAACGAGATGCGCACCCTGATCCGGTCCGAGGACGCCAAGGAAGGCCCGTTGGCGTTCGCCGAGAAGCGGGAGCCGGTCTGGAAGGCGCGCTAGCTCGCCAGAATGTTGACGCCGAAGCGGAACAACCCGGGTAGGCGTTCACAGGCCGGCACGATGGCTCGCCGCGTCGCGCGCGGCGTGCTGGCCAGCACCACCGCCCGGGTGAGGTAGCGGTAGTTGCGGGTAACACGGTGCCACGACGCCTCATACGCCGCCGGCGTCTCGTCGACGATGGCGTCGACCGCGGCCGCCGCCTGTTTGACGGCCAGGCTGACGCCCTCGCCGGTCAGCGCGTCCTCGTAGCCGGCCGCATCGCCGACCAGCAGCACCCGGCCCGCGACGCGGCGCGAGACCACCTGGCGCAACGGGCCGCAGCCGCGCGCGTGCCCGCGGCTGGCTCCCTCGAGGTGCCAGGCCAGTCGCGGGAACCAGCCCAAGTCGGGCCGTCCCTGCGACAGGATCGCCACGCCGACCAGATCCGGTTCCACTGGCGTCACGTAGGCCTCACCCAACCGGGACCAATACACCTCGATGAACTCCGACCAGGGCGGCACCGTGAAATGCCAACGCACGCCGTAGCGTCGCGGCTTTCCGGCCGTCGCCTTGATGCCGACACAGCGTCGCACCGTCGAGTGCAGACCGTCGGCGCCGACCAGAAATTTCGCCCGAACACCGGCCGCGGTGACCCCGTGCGCATCCTGCTCGACGCTGGTCACCTTGGTCCGGATCCATTCGGTGTCTTGCTCTTTGGCCCGTGCCTGCAGGGTGGCGTGCAGCGTGGTGCGTCGCACGCCGCGGCCCGGACCGGTGCCGAACAGCGCCTCGGCGCGGCGCTGTTCGCTGACATAGGCGATCCCGCGAAACGGCATCCCGACCGGGTCGACACCCAGCGACGTCAGCTCGGCGAGGCCACCGGGCATCAGCCCCTCGCCGCACGCCTTGTCGATCGGGTCCTCACGCGGCTCGGCCACGATGACCGAAAGCCCGTGCCGGCGCGCCTGCAAGGCCGTCGCGAGGCCGCCGGGGCCGCCTCCGACGATCAGCAGGTCGGCGTCATAGGTCATGAGCGCCGCTCCTCCTCATCGCTTCGCCCGGCATCGTCGACGGCGCGTGTGCTCATGTGTAACCCAACGCGGAATTCTCCACCCGGATACGCACACTGAGCAGAATCGCGTTGGCGACGGTGAACGTGGCCGCCGTCAGCCATGCGGTGTGCACCAGCGGCAATGCGAACCCTTCGGCCACCACCGCAACATAGTTCGGGTGGTGCAGCCACCGGTAGGGCCCCCGCCGCACCAGGGGCGCCTCCGGTAACACGATCACCCGGGTGTTCCACCGCTTGCCCAACGTCGTGATGCACCACCAGCGCAGCACCTGACTGGCCGCCGCGATGGCCAGCATCGGCCAGCCCAGCCACGGGATGAAGGGCCGATGCAGTGCCCACGGCTCGACGAGGCAGCCGACCAGCAGGGCGGTGTGGATGATGACCATCACGACGTAATGCGGCTTGCCAAATTCCTTGGCGCCCTAGGTGAAAGACCATTGCGCGTTCCGGTTGGACAGCACCAGCTCGACAATGCGTTCGAGCCCGACCGCGAGGATCAGCAGGTAGTACATGCCACCACTATCCCGTGTCCGCCGCTACCAGGCCAGCAGAACGAGCTCGGAGCAGAACGCCGGGCCCATCGCGATCATGAGGCCAAGCGAGCCGGCCGGTGGCGGATCGGCCACGTTCGCCCTGAGCACATCCAGGACCGAGACCGAAGACAGGTTTCCATTCTTGCGCAACGAGTTTCGGGTGTGATCAAGGGCGTCCCCGGGCAGGTCCAGCACTTCCTCCACAGCCTCGATCACTCTCGGGCCACCGGGGTGACAGACCCAGCGCGACACATCCTGCGGTGTCAGCCCGTGGTCGGCGAGGAAGCCGCGGACGTCGTCACCCAGGTATTTCTCGGTGACGTTCGCGACGTCGGCCGACAGCACGATCCGGAAGCCGTCGCTGCCGATGTTCCAGCCCATGACATCTTCGGTGTCGGGGTAGAGCCTGCTCCGGGTGGCCAGCACCCGAGGACCCGAGGGCCGGCCCGCGTAGTTGGCGCCCTTGGCGATGACGGCGCCGGCGCCGTCACCAAACAGGCTGGTGGCGACCAGATTGGCGATCGAATGGTCCTCGCGCTGAATGGTCAGTGAGCACAGTTCGACGGCGAGCAGCGCGGCGACCTGATCGGGGAAGGCGCGCAGGTAATCGTGCATGCGGGCGGTCCCGGCCGCACCCGCCACGCAGCCCAGGCCGAACAGCGGAATGCGCTTGACGTCCTGGCGCAAGCCGACTCGTGCGGCAAGTCGTGCCTCGACCGTCGGTACGGCCAGTCCGGTCACTGTGGTCGAAAAGACGACGTCCACCTGTGACGGCTCGACCCCCGCCTCGTCCAGCGCCGCGCGCAGCGCCTGCTCGGCCAGGTCGAGAGCGACTTCGAGGTAGGCGGCGTTGGCCTCGGTGAAACCGGTCAGCTCGCGGTAGCGCGACAGCGGCAAGGCGGTGTTGCGGTGCTCAACCCCACTGCTGAGCGCGAACCGCTGAAAGTCCGGGCCGGCGAAGTCGGTCAGCGCGCCGATGGCTTCGTCCTGGGTGTACCGGTTTTCTGGGAACTTCACCGCAACTGCCGCGATTGATGGATCTGTGTTGTTGGTCGATTTTTCCAGTCCGATGCATCCCGAACTGGCCCCCGTAATGTTGTTCATGCATGGGGCTACGGTGCCGTAGGTTGCATTGTTCAGCTTTCATAGTTGTGATGATGACCACTGGTCATTCCTGAAAGCCGCGGGGACCTGGCCGCCGTGCGCCCACGCGGCCGGGTAGATCGGGTTTAGCCGCGCCCCGTCCGGGATAGGGTCAGGGATATGCGGATTCTGGTCACCGGCGCGACGGGCTATGTGGGATCGCGACTGGTCGCAGCGCTGCTTGCGGACCAACACCAGGTGCTCGCCGCCACTCGAAACCCGAAGCGGCTCAAGCGGTTCGGTTGGTTCGACGACGTCGTGCCGATCCGGCTTGATGCCTCGGATCCCGTGTCGGCGCAGGCGGCAATGGACGCCGCGGGCCCGGTTGACGTGGTCTATTACCTGGTGCACGCGATCGGTCAGCCCGACTTTCGCGACGCGGACCGGGCCTCGGCCGCCAACGTCGCGGCCGCCGCCCGCGATGCGCGGGTCCGGCGCATCGTCTATCTGGGCGGTTTCGTCCCGGCCGACGGCGAACTGTCTGATCATCTGGCCAGCCGGGCCGAGGTTGCCGAGGCCCTCACGGTCCCCGACGGTCCGGAACTCGTGTGGCTCGGCGCGGCGATCATCATCGGCGCCGGCTCGACATCGTTCGAGATGATGCGCTACGTCGGTGACCGGTTTCCCTTCGTTCCGATCCCGGAGTGGCTGGAGAACCCGATCGACCCGATCTCGATCCGCGACGTGCTGCACTACCTGGTGGCCGCGGCGGATCCCGACCTGGTCCCGGCCGGGGCCTACGACATCCACGGGCTCGACACGACGTCGTATCGCGATCTGCTCACGACGTATGCCCGCATCGCGGGCCGGTGGCATGCGTCGGTGTGGGTGCCGTGGGTCAACCCGGCGCTGGCGTCGCTGATCACGGGGTTCGCGCTGCCGGTACCGCACGGACTAGCCGGCGACCTGGTCGAGTCGCTGGACCACCCGATGGTGGCCTCCGCCAGCGACCTGCGCAGTCGGGTGCCCGACCCGCCCGGCGGACTGCTGGGTGTCGAGGATGCCATCGAGCTGGCATTGCGGGGCCTGACCAGGCGGGCGCCCCGGCCCGTCAACGCCCTGGCCGATCCCCACGACCTCGCCGACACCGATCCGGCGTGGGCCGGTGGCGATGCCCTGCGCATCCGGCGGCTCGCGAGGGCGATCACCCCGCCCATCGCGCGGCCCACCCTGAAGCTGGTCAACCTGGTTCCCGGCCCGGTCGCCGGAGCGCTGCGAACCGGCCTCGACATCATGCTCACCCTTACCCCGAAGGTTCGTCCGGCATGAGCCAGGCCACCAGCCCGTACCGCACCAGCGTGTTCTCCGAGCTGCGTCGCACCGTCACCAATGTCGCTGTGCCGCACCATGAACCACCGTCGATGGTGCGGCGACGCCGCGTTGTCGTCGCGCTGACGCTGGTGATCGGGGCTGGGGTGCTCGGCGTTTCACTGAGGCGTACCCCAGGCGAGTCGAGCTTCTACTGGCTGACCCTGGCGTTGGCCGCCGTGTGGATCGTGGGTGCGTTCCTCTCCGGGCCGCTGCATCTGGGCGGCATCTGCTGGCGCGGCCGCAACCAGCGCCCGGTGATCAGCGGCACGGCCATCGGGCTGCTACTGGGCGGCATCTTCGTACTGGGCGGACTGATCGCCCGGGAGATTCCGGCGGTATCGGCCTTGATCATCCGGGTGCTGCAGTTTGCGAGTCACGGGACTTTCCTCCCGATCGTGGCGATCACCGTCGTCAACGGCGTAGCCGAGGAAATGTTCTTCCGGGGCGCGCTGTACACCGCGCTGGGTCGACGTGCGCCCGTGGCGATTTCGACGCTGTTGTACTTGTGCGTGACCTTGGCCAGCGGCAACCCGATGCTAGGTTTCGCCGCGGTCATCCTCGGGACAGTGTGTGCGCTGGAGCGCCGGGCCAGCGGCGGGGTGCTGGCACCGTTGCTGACTCACTTTGTGTGGGGTCTGATCATGGTGCTCGCCCTGCCGCCGTTGTTCGGCGTCTGAGCTATCCGGGCGAGCCGACGACGGCGTGTTCCAGCGCGGCCAGCTCGAGGGCCCGCCGGGGTCGCACCAAAAGCCAGTACAAACGCCCCACGATGCCGCTCGGCAAAAAGGTCGCCCGTTGCGTGTACTTCGTGCCGCCGCCGTCTTGCGGCGTGACCGTCATTTCCAGCCACGCCTTTCCGGGTGAGCGCCTCCGGGAGAGCAGCAGCAGTTTGGTGCCGGGCTCGCGCTCCGTCACGCACCAACGCTTGCTGCTGTTCGCCGCCGTTTCGGCCGCCTTCCAGACGTCGTCGGGTCCCGCGGTGGTGTCGGCCACCCGCACGTCGGTGTGGACAATCTCGCCGGCCCAGTCCGGGTCGCTCGGCAGCAACGCGGCCGGCTCCGACCGCAATGAGGCCCAGGAGACCGCGGGCGGGCCCGGCGTCGGGTGGGCGAGTGCCAATTCGACGGCGCGGCGGTAGCCGATAAGGCCACCGGGCGGGGCCTCGATGATGGTGTCGATGTCGGAGTTGCCCATCACCGCGTCGCATTCCAGCGATTCGATCAGCGGGCGCGCCAAACCGGGCGGAATCGGCGTCACGGTCCCAATCCACAGGCTGGCAATCGTGGGCGTCAAGAACGGCAGCACGATCAAGTAGCGCCGGTGCAGCCCCGCGACCTCGGCGTAGACGCGCATCATGTCGCCGTACTCCAGCACGTCGGGGCCGCCGATATCCCAGGTTCGCGACGATGGCACCCGCGCCGTCGCCGCGGCGACCAGGTAGTAGAGCACATCACGCACCGCGATCGGCTGAATTCTGTTGTGCACCCATTTCGGCGTGGTCATCACCGGCAACCGGTCGGTGAGGTGCCGGATCATCTCGAACGACGCCGAACCCGACCCGACGACCACTCCGGCCTGCAGCACCACCGTCTCAATGCCGGAGTCGATCAGGGCCTCGCCCACCGCCTTGCGCGACTCGAGATGGGGCGAGAGCTTCCGGTTTTCCGGATGCAACCCGCTCAGATACACCACCCGTCGCACCCCGGTACGTTGAGCGGCCGTCACGACGTTACGGACGGCGCGGTTTTCCTCGGCGGTGAAGTCCTTCGACGTGCCCATCGAATGCACCAGGTAGTACACGACGTCCATCCCGTCGAACGCCTCGATCAGCGAATCGACGTCGCCGAGGTCGCCGCGGGCCACCTCGACCCGCTCCCGCCACGGCACGTCCGCCAACTTGCCCGGGTCGCGGGCCAGCGCGCGCACGCCATGGCCCTCGTCGAGCAGACGCGGCACCAGTCGGGCACCGATGTAGCCGGTCGCCCCCGTCACCAGACAGCGCATTGTTCCCCTTCCCGCACGTCAGAGTAGTCGGATCTGACGCAAGAGCGGATTGCCGTTTCGGCGGCCGTTAAGCGTGCTAGCGGTCGGTGAAGTTCGGGGTGCGGCGCTGCTGGAATGCCGTTGCACCCTCGCGTAAGTCGTCCGACCGCAGCAAGATCGCCTGCCCGCGGTACTCACGCTCGAGCGCGGCATCCAGCTCGGTCAGCGTGGCCGCGTTGACCGAATCCTTCGTCTTGGCGTACGCCACCACCGGGCCGCCCAGCAACGTCGCAATCACCTTGTCCACTTCGGCTTCGAAATCCTCGGCCGGATAGACCGCGCTGACCAGTCCCGCGGCGAACGCCTCGGTGGCCGGCAACCGCTCGGCCAGCAGTGCCATCCGCATCGCGCGAATCCGGCCGATCGCCGCGGCGACCAACGCCGACGCCCCGCCGTCGGGCATCAGCCCGATCTTGGTGAACGCGAGCATGAAAAATGCTTTGTCAGAAGCCAATACGATGTCGCACGCCAGAGCGATGGACACGCCGACGCCCGCGGCGGGCCCCTGCACGACGGCGACCACCGGGTGCGGCAGCGCGGTGATGGCCCGGATCAACCGGTTGACTTCCAGGACGATTTCGTCCGGCGGAAGACCGCCGCTGCCGGACATGTCGTCGGCGCTGATGCCTGCTCCAGAGCAGAAGCCGCGACCCGCCCCGCCCAGCCGAACCACCTTGACCTGCGGGTCGGTCGCCGCGTGTTCCATTGTGTCGGCAAGCCCGGAGATCACCGGAGTCGTCAGCGAGTTGAGGCTGGCGGGCCGGTCGATGGTCACCGACAGCACGCCGTCGGACAACGTGACGGCAAGGCCTTCGACGGACGACTGCTTATCGAGCACGGATTCAGACATGGGCTAACGATAACGACCGGGCAGGCGACCGGGGTGCGCGGCCGTCGGGCGCGGCTGCGAAGATGCCAACGACCGGGTTGACACGCGTCGGAGCAGACGAAAGGTCGGTGGACCATGGCGGGACCGCTGGGTGGGCCCCTGAACGGACTCAGGGTAGTGGAGCTGGCCGGCATCGGGCCGGGCCCCCACGCCGCGATGATTCTGGGAGATCTTGGCGCCGACGTGGTGCGCATCGATCGCCCGTCGTCCGGCCCCGGTGGCGTCGCGAAGGACGCCATGATGCGCAACCGTCGGGTGGTGACCGCAGACCTCAAGTCCGACGAGGGGCGCGCAACCGTCCTGCGGCTGATCGCCAAGGCCGACGTCCTGATCGAGGGTTACCGTCCGGGCGTCACCGAGCGACTCGGCCTGGGACCCGAGGACTGCGCCAAGGTCAACGAGCGGCTGGTCTACGCCCGCATGACCGGCTGGGGCCAGACCGGCCCGCGCAGCCAGCAGGCCGGTCATGACATCAACTACATCTCGCTGAACGGCATCCTGCACTCGATCGGCCGGGCCAACGAACGGCCGGTGCCGCCGCTGAACCTGGTCGGCGACTTCGGCGGCGGTTCGATGTTCCTGTTGCTCGGCATCCTGTCCGCGCTCTGGGAGCGGCAGAGCTCCGGCAAGGGACAGGTCGTCGACGCCGCGATGGTGGACGGCTCCAGCGTGCTGGTTCAGATGATGTGGCAGATGCGCGCCGCCGGGATGTGGACCGACGCGCGCGGCACCAACCTGCTCGACGGCGGCGCGCCCTACTACGACACCTACACCTGCGCCGACGGGCGCTACGTCGCGGTCGGCGCCATCGAGCCGCAGTTCTACGCCGCCATGCTGACCGGCCTGGGCCTCGACGGCGCCGACATCCCCGGGCAGAACGACGTCGGGCGCTGGCCCGAATTGCGGGCGATCCTGACCGAAAAGTTCGCCAGCCAGGACCGCGACCACTGGGCCAAGGTGTTCGCCGACTCCGACGCGTGCGTGACGCCGATCCTGGCGTTCGGCGAGGTGCAGTCCGAGCCGCACATCACCGAGCGCAGCACCTTCTACGAAGTCGACGGTGGTCTGCAGCCGCTGCCGGCGCCGCGGTTCTCTCGCACCGCTCCGCAGACACCGCGCCCCGCGACGCCGGTGGCCGACGTCGAGGACGTCCTCAACGCCTGGGTATAGTCCCCAACCAACAAGTTGGTCGGCAGGATCATGAAAGGACTCGTATGGAGATCAAGGACGCCGTCGCCGTCGTCACCGGCGGTGCCTCAGGTCTGGGCCTGGCCACCACCAAGCGGCTGCTGGATGCCGGCGGGCAGGTGGTCGTGATCGACCTCAGGGGTGAGGAGGTCGTGGCCGAACTCGGCGACCGCGCGAAGTTCGTCGCGACCGACGTCACCGATGAGGAGGGCGTGAGCAAGGCGCTCGACGTCGCCGAGTCGCTGGGCTCGCTGCGTATCAACGTCAACTGTGCGGGCATCGGCAACGCGATCAAGACGCTGGGCAAGGACGGGCCGTTCCCGCTGCAGGCCTTCAAGAAGGTCGTCGAGGTCAACTTGATCGGCACCTTCAACGTGCTGCGGCTGGCCGCCGAGCGCATCGCCAAGACCGAGCCGGTCGGTCCCGAAACAAGTCCCGAGCGCGGCGTCATCATCAACACCGCCTCGGTCGCGGCGTTCGATGGCCAGATCGGCCAGGCCGCCTACTCCGCGTCCAAGGGCGGCGTGGTCGGCATGACGCTGCCGATCGCCCGCGACCTGTCGCGCGAGCTCATCCGCGTGATGACCATCGCGCCGGGGTTGTTCAAGACCCCGCTGCTGGGTTCGCTGCCCGAGGAGGCGCAGAAATCACTGGGCAAGCAGGTGCCGCACCCGGCGCGGCTGGGTGACCCGGACGAGTACGGCGCGCTGGCGGTGCACATCGTGGAGAACCCGATGCTCAACGGTGAGGTCATCCGCCTGGACGGCGCCATCCGGATGGCCCCGCGCTGAGGCTCGGTTAAGGCGCATACACAAAAACCCCCGCCACGGCGGGGGTTTTTGTTGGCAACAAGATCAGTGGGATCGACGGAACCAACGAGAGACCGAAGGTTCGGCCATGAGTAGCCGTGCCAGCAAGCTCATGATGGTCAGCTCGCGTTGGGCAGCGGTTGCCAGTCGTCAAACTGCTCGGAGGTCTCGCCTTCCACCAACACGTCGCCGTGGTAGAGAGCCTCGAAGTCAACCTTGATGACGTCCGCGCTTGCTTCGTCGATCCACATGACACTGAGCCTAAGAGCAACCATTAAGGAATCTTTGAGTCACGATTCGGAAAATGGTGGCAATTTACTCGCCAGTAGGGTTGTCGGCGGTCTAGAGCCGGATTTGGCCCGTGAGCGGCTTAATTAGCGCCCATTTTTCTAGCCGGACTCTTACTGTTCGCGGGTTTGAAACCGGTTCGAACCAATCGCGCTCGTACCCCGTAGCTCGTTAAGGAGTTGTTTGACACCTGTCTCGTACCGCGGCTAGGTTACCGCGAATATGGTGTGCGCCCGCGGGACTGCCACCGGGGGAGGAAGCATAGATGCTGCCAAGGATCGCTGGGCTGGCCATCGCCGCGCCGCGCCGGATCATCGCGGTCGGAGTGCTGGTGTTCATCGCCGCCGCGATCTTCGGCCTCCCGGTCGCCAAGAGCCTGGCTCCCGGCGGTTTCCAGGACCCGGACTCGGAGTCCGCACGCGCCATCTCGGTGCTCACCGAGAAGTTCGGGCAAAGCGGTCAGCAAATGCTGATCCTGGTCACCGCACCCGCGGGCGCCAACAGCGATAAGGCCCGCACGGTGGGCACCGATCTCGTCAACGAGCTGCAGCGCTCGCCGCTGGTCTACAACGCGACCTCCCCGTGGACGGGCCCGCCGCAGGCCCAATCAGCCTCAGCCGAACTGATCAGCAAGGACGGCAAGTCCGGGTTGATCGTGGTCAACCTCAAGGGCGGCGAGAACAATGTGCAGAACAACGCCCAAACCCTGTCGGATCAGCTCATACACGATCGTGACGGGGTCACCGTCCGGGCCGGCGGGGCGGCCATGGAGTACGCCCAGATCAACAAACAGAACCAGGAAGATCTCCTGGTCATGGAGATTATCGCGCTCCCGCTCAGCTTCCTGGTGCTGATCTGGGTGTTCGGCGGGCTGCTGGCGGCGGCGCTGCCGATGGCGCTGGGCGCGCTGGCCGTCGTCGGCTCGATGACGGTGTTGCGACTTATCACCTTCACCACCGAGGTGTCGATCTTCGCGCTGAACCTGAGCACTGCCCTGGGGCTGGCGCTGGCCATCGACTACACGCTGCTGATCGTCAGCCGCTATCGCGACGAGCTGGCCGAGGGCAGCGACCCGCACCAGGCGCTGGTCCGAACGATGGCCACCTCCGGGCGCACGGTGCTGTTCTCCGCGGTCACCGTGGCCTTGTCGATGTCGGCGACGGCGCTGTTCCCGATGTACTTCTTGAAATCGTTCGCCTACGCCGGGGTCGCGACAGTCGCGTTCGTCGCGACCGCGTCGATCGTGATCACCCCGGCCGCGATCGTGCTGCTGGGCCCGCGGCTGGACTCGCTGGACGCGCGCAAGCTGGTGCGCCGCGTGCTGCGCCGCCCCGAGCCCGTGCACAAGCCGGTCGAGGAGATGTTCTGGTACCGGTCGAGCAAGTTCGTGATGCGCCGCTGGCTGCCGATCGGGGTGGCCGTCGCCTCGGTGCTGCTGCTACTTGGTCTGCCGTTCCTCCGGGTGACATGGGGCTTCCCCGACGACCGGGTGCTGCCGCGATCCGCGTCGGCGCATCAGGTCGGTGACCAGCTGCGCACCAACTTCGCGCACGATTCCGCGACGTCGGTGCCCATCGTCATTCCCGACGCGCGCGGGGTTAGCCCGGCGGATCTCGACGCTTACGCCGCGGGGCTGTCGCGGGTGCCCGGGGTCTCCGGGGTAGCGGCGCCAAGTGGAACGTTCGTCGGCGGAAACCAGGTGGGGCCGCCCGCGGGGGCCACCGGGCTGTCCGACGGCAGTGCGTTGTTGACGGTCAGCAGCACGGAGCCACTGTTCTCGCCGGCCTCCGACGCCCAGCTCAAGCGGTTGCACCAGGTGCCCGGGCCCGCCGGACGTTCCGTCGAGATGGCCGGCGTCGCGCAGGTCAACCGCGACAGCGTCGACGCGGTGACGGACCGGCTTCCGTTGGTGCTGGGCGTGATGGCCGTGATCACCTTTATCTTGCTGTTCCTGCTGACCGGCAGCGTGCTGTTGCCGCTGAAGGCGCTGATGTGCAACGTGCTGTCGCTGACCGCGGCGTTCGGCGCGCTGGTGTGGATTTTCCAGGAGGGCCATCTCGGCGCGCTGGGAACGACGCCGAGCGGCACGCTGGTGGCGAACATGCCGGTGCTGTTGTTCTGCATCGCGTTCGGCTTGTCGATGGACTACGAGGTGTTCCTGATCTCGCGGATCCGCGAGTACTGGCTGCAGTACCGGCCGATGGCGTCGACGGCCAAAGAGGCGCACGCCGCCAACGACGAGGCGGTGGCGCACGGCGTCGCGCGCACCGGCCGGGTGATCACCGCCGCCGCGCTGGTGATGTCGATGTCGTTCGCCGCGTTGATCGCCGCGCACGTGTCGTTCATGCGGATGTTCGGTCTGGGCCTGACCCTGGCCGTGTTCGTCGACGCGACGCTGGTGCGGATGGTCCTGGTTCCGGCGTTCATGCACGTGATGGGCCGCTGGAACTGGTGGGCGCCCAAGCCGTTGATGTGGCTGCACCAGCGGTTCGGCATCAGCGAGGGACCGGCCGAACCGGCCGCGCCGATCGAGCCGATCGCGATCTCGGTGGAGCACAACGGCTACCCGGTCGCCGAGCCGGTGACTAAAATCGGTTGAGCTTGGCTGATGCCGGGGGGCAGCGCCGATAGCCAAGCCGGGGACCGCCAATTACCCGCGCCGGTTGGCTTTATGCTGAGGCCCGTTCCGAATCGAATAGGTGGGGGATGACTACAACAGCGCCAGCAACATTCGAGAACCCGTTCTTCGCGCGGGTGTGGCCGGTCGCCGCCGCTCACGAGACGGCGGCGGTCCGCGCTCTGCGCCGGGAGAACCTGGCGGGCTTGTCGGGCCGGGTGCTCGAAGTCGGTGCGGGTATCGGAACGAACTTCCCGAACTACCCCGCGTCCGTCGCGCAGGTGGTCGCGATGGAACCCGAGCCGCGCCTGTTGGCCCGGGCGCGGGTGGCCGCCGCGGCCGCGTCCGTTCCGGTGGTTTTGACCAACGAGACCGTGGAGGAGTTCCGCGGCGGAGCGCCGTTCGACGCGGTGGTGTGCTCGCTGGTGCTGTGCTCGGTGCGCGATCCCGCGATGGTGCTGCGGCGGCTGTACGAATTACTGCGGCCGGGCGGGGAGTTGCGCTATCTCGAGCACGTGGCCAGCTCCGGTATCCGCGGTCGGCTGCAGCGGTTCGCCGACCGGACGGTGTGGCCGCGGTTCCTGGGTAACTGCCACACCCATCGCGATACCGAGCGCGCGATCGTCGAGGCCGGGTTCGAGGTGGACAGCTCCCGGCGGGAGTGGACGCTGCCCGCCTGGTCGCCGATGCCGGTATCGGAGCTGTTGCTGGGACGCGCGCGACGGCCCTCTTAGTTACGCCGAGACTGCGTTCAGGGCGTGCGATTTCGAGCGGATCGCGATCTGTGCGCAGACTCGACGCCTTCGCGAAACGCCAACGCGTCCCGGACTCGCCCGATGATGTCGGTAGGACGATCCGATGCGGTCACCCGGATGACGATCCAGCCGAGCCGCTCCAATGCCTCACTGCGACGAATGTCTTTCGTGTACTGCCAGCGGTCGAGCCGATGCTGCTCGCCGTCGTACTCGACGGCGACCATGACCTCCTCCCATCCCATGTCGAGGTAGTACACCTGCGTTCCACTTTTTGCGGCCACCAGCACGGGGATCTGGGTCGCGGGTCGCGGCAAGCCCGCCCGGATGAGTAGGAGCCGCAGCCACGTCTCTTTCGGCGACTGCGAACCGGGATCGACTAGTTCGAGCACTGGTTGCAGCCGCCTCAGGTCGCGTGCGCCACGATGCTGGTCGGCAATTTGGAGGACCTCGTTTACCTGGGTGCCCGTCGCTCGCATGAGGGCGTCCAAATATGCAATCGACATACCCGTCGCCGTGCGGCGACCAATGTCGAAGGCGGTGCGCTCCGGCGTCGTCACCGGAATACCCGCGACGACCCTGACCTCCTCTTCACGAAGCCGCATGTCGTAGGTCCGCACGCCGCGTGGCGGCCGCGCGTTCGACCAAATCAATTCGATGGGTAGGTGTTCGTCCACCCATTTACAGCCATGCCATGCGGCCGCGGTCAGCCCTCCAAGCACCCCCCGCCGATGCGACCACAGCCAGGCCGCCACCGCTCTGTCACGCAGCGTCAGTTGTTGATCGCGTCGCACATACACGTCGGGAAACACCGCGCGGAATCGGGAGCGCAGCTGATGCTTTCGCAGCGTTCCGGCTTTGACCGCCTCGCTGCCAACAAACGGTGCAACCCTCGTCATGAGCGCAGGCTCGTGGATCACTCGGACAGAGACACATCGAGACTGCGCTCAGCGCGCAATTGTGTGGAGGAAGCGCGATCTGTGCGCAGTCTCGGCGAGATCTACCGCAGCAGGGCCGGCAGTTTTTGCAGCAGCCCCGGCAGTGCCTGACTCGCCGACTCGCGGATGCTGAGCGTGACACTGCCCGACAGCGGGGTGGGCTCGGGATTGACCTCGATCACGGTGACGCCGCGCGAGAGGGCGAGATCGGCGAGGCCGGCGGCTGGGTAGACGATCGCCGAGGTTCCGACGACCACCATCACGTCGGCCGTCTGGGTCGCCTCGACGGCCTGGCTCCACGGGCCCTCGGGCAGCTGCTCGCCGAACCAGACGATGTCGGGCCGGATCAGCCCGCCGCACCGGGGGCACAGTGGCGGCTGCACCTCGAGCGCCGGTTCGGGCATCTCGGGCAGGGTGTCGCGATAGGGCAGATCGCAACTCGCGCAACGGAATTCGAAGAGGCTGCCGTGCAGGTGGTGGACCGGACTGCTGCCCGCGCGCTCGTGCAGGTCGTCGACGTTCTGGGTGACGACGCTGACCTCGGCGTAGTCCTGCCAGGCGGCGATGGCCCGGTGCCCGTCGTTGGGTTCGACGGTGCCCACCAGGTAGTGCCGCCACAGATACCAGCCCCACACCCGCTCGGGGTTGTTGAGCCAGCCCTGAGTGCTGGACAGCTCGTAGGGGTCGAAGCGGGCCCACAATCCGTTCTTGTCGTCGCGAAATGTCGGCACTCCGCTCTCCGCGGAGATCCCTGCGCCGCTGAGCACCGTCACTCGCATAGCCACCAACATAGCGGTGGTTGGGGTAATACTGGATACGTGGAGCTGGGCGAATGGCTACGGGTCGACCTCAAAGGCGGCCGGCCGCTGTTCGACCAGCTCCGGACGCAGGTCATCGACGGCGTGCGGGAAGGCGCCTTGGCGCCCGGCAGCCGCTTGCCGACCGTGCGCGAGCTGGCCGGCCAACTCGGAGTGGCCGTCAACACGGTCGCGCGCGCCTACCGTGAGCTCGAGACCGCGGCCATTGTCGAAACTCGTGGGCGCTTCGGCACTTTCATCGCCCGCTACGATCCGACCGACGCGGCGATGGCGGCCGCGGCCCGTGAGTACGTCCATGTCGCTCACGGACTCGGGCTGGGCAAGGCCGACGCGCTGCGTTACATCGAGGCCGTGCCCGACGAGGGCTAGCCGAATTCCAGCAGCGTCAAGCACGGCCGCAGCGCTTGTAACATGCGCGCGCGATAGATCATCTGCACGGCGGCGTTGAACGCGCGACCGCGCCCCGGCGGCAGCCGCAAATCCTGCACCGCGCGGACTCCCGGCACGGTGTTCACCAGGTCGGCGAGCTGGGCGACCGACAGGCTGAAAGGCAACGGCGGCCCCTTGTAGCGTCGCGAGGTTCGCATCCCGCGCCGGCTCACTCTGGAGACCCAGGCCGGCGGTAGGTCGAAGACCATCTTGCCGCCGCGAAATCTCTTGGCGCACTGGGTAATCAGCCCCATCGCCGGCTCGGGTTCCAGATACATCAGTAGCCCCTCGGCGGTGATGAACACGCCGTCTTCGACGTCGACCGAATCCATCCAGCTGTAGTCCAGGGCCGACTGGGCGCACACCGCCACCCGCGGGGAGGTCGGCAGCAGCCGGGCCCGAATTTCGATGATGTCGGGAAGATCGACGGTAAGCCAACGGAATTGGGCATCCGGAATTGCAGCGTCCAACCGCCAGAAGCTGGTTTGCAGGCCCTCGGCCAGCGCCACCACCGTGGCTGCCGGGTGTGCGGCCAGATAGGACTGGGCCTGGGTGTCGAACAGCCGTGCGCGCAGCGCGATGTCCTGGCGCGGCCGCCCGAACTTCGCGAAGTCGTAGTCGATCGAATCGACCAGCGCCACCGCCAACGGATCGACGAGCAGGGGATCGGGACGGCGTGCCTCCTGCGCTCGCGCATTCAGCGTCAGCAGGGCGGTCTCGGACACGCCGTCCAGGCAGACCTTCCCTTTAGCGGGCTCTTGGGCAGAGGTCATCGGGGCAAACCTTACCGATCTTCGGCGCCGGCATCATCACCGCAACAGTTTGGCCAGCGTGCGCATATTGCGGGTAGTGGTCGACGACTTGTACCGGGGCTTGCCCATCGTCTTGCCGATCGTGCTGTCCAGGGTGCTGCCCTTGGGCACCTGCCAGTAGATGACGCCGTCACCGCGGCTGATCTTCTCGTCGGGGCCGGCGTCGTGGGCCAACTTCGCGAGCTCGTCGAGCACCGCGGCGTCGGCTACGAACGTGACGTAGGACTGATATCCGTCGATCTCCGGCTGGTACGGGTACGCCTCGACGACGGCGCGCACCGCGTCGAGGTCGTAGACGAGGACCCACGCGTCGTAGCCGAACCTTTCGCGCAACGCCGCCTCGGCTTTCTTGCGCACCCCTGGTGCCTTGGCCGACGACTCCAGCAGCACGTTGCCGGTGGCCAGGATGGTGTGCACGGCAGCGAATCCCGCGTCGGTCAGGGCCGCCGCGACGTCGGCCATTTTCAGGTTGACGCCGCCGACGTTGACGCCACGCAGCAGCACCGCGTACTTGGTCATGATCCGATTGCACCAGAGCGACGTAGTCTTTGGGGATGGGACGCCAAGTCTTCGACGACAAATTGCTGGCACTGATAGCGGGGAACTCACTCGGGGTGCTGGCCACGATCAAAGGCGACGGGCGCCCGCAACTGTCGAACGTGAGTTACCACTTCGACCCGCGTGAGTTGGTAATCCGGGTGTCGATCACCGAGCCGCGGGCCAAGACCCGCAATTTGCGCCGTGATCCGCGGGCCTCGATCCTGGTCGACTCCGACGACGGTTGGTCCTACGCGGTGGCCGAGGGCACCGCCGAACTCACGCCCCCGGCCGCCGCGCCCGAGGACGACACCGTCGAAGCGTTGATTTCGTTGTATCGCAATATCGCCGGTGAGCATCCTGATTGGGATGAGTACCGGCACGCGATGGTCACCGATCGGCGGGTGCTGCTCACGCTGCCGATCTCGCACCTGTACGGGATGCCTCCGGGCAAGCGGTAGTCGGGCTAGGCTGCCGATATGGCCGAAACGACTTCCGGAAAAGACGCCGCGCCCGCGCCGGACGAGGACGACAACAAGCGCAAGTTTCGCGAAGCCCTGGAGCGCAAGTTGGCCAAGTCCGCGGGCGGATCCGACCACAAAGACAATGGCGGCAAGCAGGCCCGGGCGCACGGCGCAGCGGGCGGCGGCCGTCGGGAATTCCGTCGCAAAAGCGGCGGCTAATCTGCCCAGAGTTGTTGGCGGACAGAGCTTTTAGTTCAGCCTCGAGGCGGGGCGAATAGTCCCGTCGACGGGTCGGCCTGGCCCGGTTTGCCGCGCATGCTGCCGCGGGTGCTGGGATGGCCGAAGTCCAGTTGGGACGGGTCGTTCTGGTAGGCCCAGTCCGCGACGATGGTGCGCTGGAGAAACTTCCAGCGGCCGTCGTGGCGGATGTAGGTGTCCAGGTACCGGCCGCCGATGATCACGTCGATGTCGTGTTCGGGACCGGCAAAGGTGTGAAACACCAGGCAGTAGATCTCGCCGCGGGCCCCGTCGCCGTCCACCACGAAGTTGGTGGTGGTGATGTTGTGTTGGGAGACACGCACATACGGCTGCGCCGCTTGTAGCTGTGCGATGAACGGCTCGACGCCGCCCGACGAGAACGAGCCGTGCGAATCGGTCGCGTCCGGGTGGTAGAGGTCCCGCAGCGCGTCATAGTCGGCGCGGTCGACGGCCCGGCAATAGGCGTTTACGAGCTGATGCAGTTCGTCGCGGGCAACCATCAGTGCCAACTTGGCTTCATCCACCACCTCGCCACGATAGCTCGGTGGTAATGCGCTGGTCGTCAGCGCCTTTCTGGTGGGTAGTCTGTCGAACACATAGGTCATCGGTCCTAGGGTGTTCAGCGAAAGGTTGGTCGTTGACTGTGAAACTTTGGCTCGCTCAGGATCCTGACGCCGACGCGCTGCTGTCCAGCGACCCGCTGGCCCTGCTCATCGGGATGGTGCTCGATCAGCAGGTGCCGTTCGAGACCGCCTTCGCGGGACCGAAGAAGATCGCCGACCGGATGGGCAGCTTCGGGGCCACCGAGATCGCCGACTACGACCCGGACAAGTTCGCCGCACTGTGCTCGGAAAGGCCTGCGATACACCGGTTTCCGGGATCAATGGCCAAGCGCATCCAGACCCTGGCGCAGATCGTCGTGGACCGCTACGACGGCGATGCCGCGGGCTTGTGGACCGCCGGCGACCCGGACGGCGACGAGCTGCTGCGGCGCATCAAGGGGCTGCCCGGTTTCGGTGAGGTGAAGGCCCAGATCTTTCTGGCGCTGCTGGGCAAGCAGTACGGCGTCACGCCGAAAGGCTGGCGCGCGGCGGCCGGCCAGTTCGGCAAGGCCGGCACGCACATCTCCGTCGCCGACATCGTCGACGCCGAATCGATGGGCGAAGTGCGGGCCTACAAGAAGCAGATGAAAGCAGCAGCCAAGGCGGCTAAGTAGTAGGTCATCAGAAGGGAAGGGCGGCAACGTGAAGACACACCTGACGTGTCCGTGCGGAGAAGCCATCGTCGGCAAGGATGAGGACGAGCTGGTCGAGCTGACCCAGGCTCACCTGTCCAGCGTTCATCCGGGCCTGGAGTACGACCGCGACGCCATTCTGTTCATGGCGTACTAGCCAACCCCGCGCGCTAGGGGTTGGCTTCAGGGCACCACGGTCGAGCCGATGGTGGGCAGGAACTGGCACTGCTTTTCTTTGGTCGTGACCTGACCGAAGATCGTCGACATGATGCTGCCCGAACCGGTGTCGGCAATTCCGGTCAGCGTCGTCGGCCCTTCCGGGTTGATGTCGGTGCGTGGCTTCAGTGTCACGGTGCCCGACTTGCCGGTGGTCAGGTTCACCCAGGTCACGTTCAGCGGCAGCTTCTGCACCTCGGCGGGTCCGGGCGTGCCGACCGCGGTGAAGACGTAAGCGGTCTGGCCGGGTTGCGGGCCGGGCAACGGAATCGTGGCCGGTCCCGCCACCGACAGCGCGGTCGCGATCGCGTTACTGCCGTCGGCCAGGCAGTTGCTGCCGATCGAGGGATACATGAAGTCCTGCGTAACCGGGGCGTTCGGACCGAAATCCGGGGCCGCCGCCGGGGCCGGCGCGGGTGCCGGGCTGGGCGCGGGTGCGGCCGAGGGGGCCGGTGCGGGGGCCGGTGCCGCGACTGGTGCGGGTGCGGCCGCGGGAGCCGGACCCGGAGCGGCGCCCGGTACCGGAGCGTGCGGCGTGCCCGCCGGGGGAGCTGCCGCCGGGGCCGGGCCCGCGGCGTGGACCGGGTCGATGCCCGTCGGCAGATGCGCCTGGGCGCCCGGCACGATCCCGGCACCGGGCACATGCTCGGACGGGGCGGCGATGGGCGCCGGAGCCGGCGCACCGGGAACCGGGGCGCCCGGCTCCTGAACGAATTGATTCACCGACGCGGCCACGTTCTTCGATTCGCCGGGCGCCGACGGGTTATGGGTGAACGCCTGTGCCGCGGCCATCAGCAGTTGGGTGGCTTGGCCGGGGTCGGTCGCGGCCTGCTGAATGATCGGGCTCAGCTGCGACAGCGCGGGCAGGCCGGGCAGTCCCTGGGTCGCGCCTTGTTGGGGTGTCGGCTGCGGTGCCGCCGGATCGGCTGCTGCGTTCGGGCAGAACCCGAACGCGGCAGCCGATGCCGTCACGACCGCGGCCAAACCTTTGGACAGAATCCTATTGCTCGCCACGATGCCCTCCGGTCTTGTAGTGGATTAGCTGTTTAATGAACTGCTCAGGGGATGGCCGAGAGCAGCGGCGACAGCGGGGTAGCAGCCGGTGCGGCCGCGGCGGCCGGTGCGGCCGGCGTCCCCGGGACGGCGCCCGTGGCGAGCGACGTCAGGTCGCCCGGAAGCGACAGTTTCGGCGGCACGTTCAGCGGCAGGCCGGGCAGCGCCGGCATGTTCACATTCGCCACCTGAGGTGCTGACGCCGGTGCGGCGGCAGGCGCCGTCGGTGACGTCAGGCCCGGGATCGAGCCCAGCCCGGGGATACCGGAACTCGCCGGCGCGGCGGGAGCCGCCGGCGTGGACTGTCCCAATCCAGGAATCGAGCTGAGGCCGGGAACCGTCGGGCTGGCCGCCGTGGGGGCGGTCGCCGGGGTGAGTCCCGGAATCGACGGGATACCCGCCGGGGCGGACGCCGAGGGCGCCTGTGCGGCCGAGCTCAGGCCCGGGAAGGTGATACCGGGCTGGGGCGGAGCCTGCGGCGGCTGCGCACCGAGAGCGGTCGCGAGGTTCTGCAGAATCTGCGGAGCGTTGGCCGCCGAAGCGATCAACTGCTGCGGGATGTTCTGCATGGGGTCGGGAACCGCCGGCACGGGGTCGGCGTGGGCGATACCGCCCGTGAGTAGGGCGGCAGACGAACCGACGACAACGGCGGCGGCTTTCGCGTAAGTCCAGATGCTTGGCATTGCTCCCCCAAGGGATCGACAACAGGTGACTGAGCCGAAGCTACTTTGATGCTGGTGGGACTCAAGTGACACGTGTGGCATTTATTTGATCGTTATCGATACGAGTGACGGCGGTGACCGGACGGTTGTGGGGACGCCCCCGAACTGCCGATCGTCGGCAAAGTTCGCGGCCCGGCGGGTGGCGGCGGTGACGACGGACAACACCGCAGCGCGAGCCACGGTCGCTAAAGTCAGGCGGGTAGACACCAACGTGGCCGCCCCGGCGGCACCCATCTCACGGCGGCTGGCGAGTGTGATCAGCTGCGCCGCGCCGCTGCTACTGGTCGTGAGCGTCGCCGCACGACTCGCCTTGACGTACCTGACGCGCAACGGCACGAACTTCGTCGACCTGCACGTATATCTCGGCGGCGCGGCCGCGCTCGACCACCCGGGCACCCTGTACGACTTCGTCTACAGCGAGCACACGCCGGACTTCCCGTTGCCGTTCACGTATCCGCCGTTCGCGGCGATCGTGTTCTATCCGTTGCATCTGGTGCCGTTTGGCCTGGCGGGGTTCCTGTGGCTGGTCGCGATGATGGCCGCGCTGTACGCCTCGGTTCGAATCAGCCAGCGGCTACTCGGCGTGCCGCCCGGCGGCGGCCGACGGGTCGCGATGGCGTGGACGGCGATCACGATCTGGATTGAGCCGCTGCGCAACAACTTCGACTACGGGCAGATCAATGTCTTTCTGATGCTCGCGGTGCTCTGGGCGATCTACACGACGCGCTGGTGGCTATCCGGACTATTGGTTGGCGTGGCGGCGGGGATCAAATTGACCCCGGCGATCGCCGGGGTTTATCTGGTCGGCGTCCGGCGATTCGCGGCGGCCGCGTTCTCGGCCGTCGTGTTCTTCGGGACCATCGCGCTGTCGGTGTTGATCGCCGGCGATCAGACTCGCTACTACTTCACCGAGCTGCTCGGCGACGCCCACCGGGTCGGGCCCATCGCGACGTCGATCAACCAGTCGTGGCGCGGCGGCATTTCCCGGATCCTGGGTCACGACGCCGGCTTCGGTCCGCTGGTCTTGCTCGCCATCGCCGTGACGGCGGTACTGGCCATCCTGGCGTGGCGCGCCGTGGATTGCTCGGATCGGCTCGGCAAGTTGCTGGTGGTCGAGCTGTTCGCGCTACTGATGTCACCCATTTCGTGGACCCATCACTGGGTGTGGCTGGTGCCGCTGATGATGTGGCTGATTCAGGGACCATGGCGCGAACGACCCGCAATGCGGGTCGCGGGCTGGGGCTGGCTGGCGCTGACCATCGTCGGCGTGCCGTGGTTGCTGTTGTTCGCTCAGCCGAACATCTGGCAGATCAGCCGACCCTGGTACTTCGCGTGGGCCGGGCTGGCGTACACGGTGGCCGCGGTGGCAACCCTGGTTGTCATCGCCACCTCCGGCAAACGCGCGGCCCGCTCGGCGGCGGCTCAGCAGTCGCAACCGCGGGCGTCGTCGTCGCTGGGCTAGCCCCCGACAATCCCGTTGATATCGCGCGCCATCTCGACGTCGTTGCGAGTGATCCCGCCCTCGGAGTGGGTGACAAGTGCGAAAGTCACTGTCCGCCAACGGATATCGATATCCGGGTGATGGTCTTTACTTTCGGCGTGCTCGCCGACCCGGCGCACCGCGTCGATGCCGTCCAGGAAGCTTCCAAACTTGATGGAGCGGCGCAGCGCACCGTCAGCACGTTCCCAACCGTCGAGGTCGGGCAGTGCGGCATCCACTTGTTCATCCGTTAACACGGCCATGGCCAGCAAACCTTTCTAAACGAAAAACCTTGCCGGCTGCCACGTTACGCCATGGCCCCAAACGTTTGACTCCGGCGTTTTGGGGGAATCGGGGTGAACGAGGTCAGCGGACACACCGTGAAGAAGTAAAGGCCCCGGAGTTCAGGGAGGCACGTGGCCGCCATGACAGATAATCTGACGCCGCACTTCGAGGACGTCCAGGCTCATTACGACTTGTCGGATGACTTCTTCCGGCTGTTCCTCGATCCCACGATGACGTACAGCTGCGCCTACTTCGATCGCCGGCGGCCCATCACCCTGGAAGAGGCCCAGATCCGCAAGATGGACCTTTCGCTGGGCAAGCTGGGCCTGCGACCCGGCATGACGCTGTTGGACGTCGGCTGCGGCTGGGGAGCCACGTCGCGCCGTGCCATCGAAAAGTACGACGTGAACGTCATCGGTCTGACGTTGTCCGAACACCAAGCCGCCCATGTGCAGAAATCGTTCGACGCGATGAACACCCCACGCAGCAGGCGGGTGCTGTTGCGAGGCTGGGAACAATTCGACGATTCCGCCGACCGAATCGTCTCCATCGGTGCGTTCGAGCACTTCGGTTACGACCGCTACGACGATTTCTTCGCGATGGCCTATCGCACCCTGCCCGGCGACGGGGTGATGCTGCTGCACACGATCACGATGCTGACCGCGCAGCAGATCGTCGAACGCGGCCTGCCGATGACCGAGGAGCAGACCAGCTTCAACGACTTCATCGCCCGCGAGATCTTCCCGGGGGGCCAGTTGCCCGCGATCGAAATGGTGGAGTTCCACGCCTCGAAGATGGGATTCAACCTGGCCCGCCGCCAGTCGCTGCGACTGCACTACGCCCGGACGCTGGATCATTGGGCCGTCGCATTGGCCGACCGCCATGACGACGCGGTCAGGATCCAATCCGAAGAGGTGTATCAGCGCTATATGCGGTACCTGACCGGGTGCGCGGACGCATTCCGGGACGGCTACATCGACGTCAACCAATTCACGCTACGTAAGTGAATGGGATTGCACCGCATATGAGTTCGTGGCGAATGCCCGTTCTCATCGGGTAGGCAACCGTCTGCTACGCGAACTTTGCTGTACGCGAGCGTGAACGGCACGCTGATATGTCCCGATCTGCCCTACCCTGACCGCATGAAGCCCGAGAATTTCATTGCTCTGCACCGCGAGTACCTGGAACGACCCGACGCCGTCAAAGTCATCGCCGATGCGGACGGCGGATGGAGCGTCTGCATCGAGATCGGCGGCCCGTACAAAACCCTGGAGAGGGCCGGCGAGGTCGCCAAACTGATCACGGCTGACCTGAACGACTTGTATCGCGCCAAGGCGTGATTTGTTGTGGTCCAACATATTTGAGCATCGACCGCGGATGATCGTCACCGATCACGCGGGTGAGACGACGACCCGCGCCGCATAGCTGATTGCCCAACAGTCGATGCGATCGGCGGGCGGCCGGCGTCGATCGGTAACTTGTCGCAATGGCCTCGATCCAGCTGTCGATGGGAATCCCCTCCTTCTCCGCCGAGGAGCCGGCGAACTGGGAGCACCTCACTGAGTGGGCGCGCGTGCTGGAGAGCGCCGGGTTCGATCGCGTGCTGGTCTCCGAGCACATCGCGTTCGGCATGAACATGGACGCCTACGCGGATCCCGGCGTGGGTGGAACGACCGGCGGTCGCCAGCCCACCGGGCCGGACGGACCCTGGCTGGAGCCGCTCACGGTGCTGACCTACCTCGCGGCCCGCACCGAACGCATCCGGTTGGGCACCAACATCCTGCTCGCTGCGCTGCGCCCCGCCGCCGTTCTCGCGAAAACCGTTGCGACACTGGATGTTCTTTCGGGCGGCCGCGTTGATCTCGGGGTGGGCGTCGGCTGGCAGCGCGAGGAATACGACGTGGCCGGAGTGGATTTCGACAGGCGCGGGGCGATCCTGGACCAGACGCTCGAGGTGTGCACGCGGTTGTGGCGGGAGAACGAGTTCAGCTACGCGTCGCCGGAGTTGACCTTCGATCGGATCCACCAGATGCCCAAGCCGTTGCAGCCGGGCGGCGTGCCGATCTGGGTGAGTGGGACGGTCAACCGTGCCGTCGCCCGCCGGCTCGCGCGGTTCGGAAAGTATTGGATCCCTTGGGGTCAGGACGCCCGCGACCTCGCCGACGGAATAGGGCGGATGCGCGCGGCGGTCGAAGGTGTCGGCGGTGACCCGGATGGCTTCGGCGTCACCGGCTCGCTTCGGGTCAAGGCCAGCGCGGATGGCCAACCCGACCTGGCTGCCGCCGCGGCGGACGCGGCGGCACAGGCGAAAGCCGGCGTCACGGACTTAAGGCTGATCTACTGGCCGCTGGCCCCGGAGAACCGGGAAACCGACCTGCGTGCATTCGTCGAAGCGGTGCGGGGCGCAGTGGCGGGCTGAGGTGCCGATGCCGAACCAGATCGTCGTCGCCGGAGCCGTCATCCGTGGCTCCGAGCTACTGGTGGCTCAACGCGTCCGGCCACCGGAATTGGCCGGTCGCTGGGAACTTCCCGGTGGCAAGGTCGCGCCCGGCGAGACCGAGCCGCAAGCTTTGGCCCGCGAACTGGCCGAGGAACTCGGCCTCGAGGTTGCCGACGTCGTGGTGGGTAACCGGCTTGGCGACGACATTTCGCTGAACGGCACGACGACGCTGCGGGCCTACCTGGTGCGTCTGGTCGGTGGCGAACCGCACCCGCATGACCACCGGGCGCTGCGCTGGGTCACGGCGGCCGAATTGCCCGAGGTCGACTGGGTGCCCGCCGATCGCGGGTGGCTACCGGACCTGGCCAGCGAATTGGTCGACGCGGCACCACGCCGTCGCGGCTGGTAGGGGCCTGGCGCCAGGTCCCGCGTCGACAGTCACATCTCGACTTTGAGGGCGCGCCCAGGGCGGGATTTCGCCCATTTCACCGCCCCGGATGCACACCGGATGAGCTGCTCGGTTCGCCATTGATGGGTCACCGCTGCCAGAATCACCGACGTGCCATTCCGCAACGTCGCCATCGTCGCCCACGTCGACCACGGCAAGACCACCCTCGTCGATGCGATGCTCCGGCAGTCCGGCGCCCTGACGCATCGCGGCGACGACACGGTCGAGCGCCTCATGGACTCGGGGGACCTGGAGAAGGAAAAGGGCATCACGATCCTGGCCAAGAACACGGCCGTGCATCGCAAGCATGCGGACGGATCGACGACGGTGATCAACGTCATCGACACCCCGGGACACGCCGACTTCGGCGGTGAGGTCGAACGCGGCCTATCGATGGTCGACGGCGTGCTGCTGCTGGTCGACGCGTCCGAGGGACCGTTGCCGCAGACCCGGTTCGTGCTGCGCAAGGCGCTGGCCGCTCACCTGCCGGTGATCCTCGTCGTCAACAAGACCGACCGGCCGGACGCCCGGATAGCCGAGGTCGTCTCGGAAAGCCATGACCTGCTGCTCGACGTCGCCTCCGACCTCGACGAGGAGGCGCAAAAGGCCGCCGAGGACGCGCTCGGCCTGCCCACCCTCTACGCCTCCGGCCGCGCGGGCATCGCCAGCACGACGGAACCGGCCAACGGCCAGAACCCCGAGGGCGCCAACCTCGATCCGCTGTTCGACGTTCTGCTCGAGCACATCCCGCCGCCGCAGGGTGACCCCGAGGCGCCGCTACAGGCGCTGGTGACCAACCTCGACGCGTCGGCCTTCCTCGGACGGCTTGCGCTGATCCGCATCTACAAGGGACGGATCCGTAAGGGCCAGCAGGTCGCGTGGATGCGCGAGGTGGACGGGCATCCCGTCATCACCAACGCCAAGATCACCGAACTGCTGGTAACCGAGGGGGTGGAACGCACGCCCACCGACGAGGCGATCGCCGGCGACATCGTGGCCGTGGCCGGGTTGCCCGAGATCATGATCGGCGACACCCTGGCCGATCCCGAGCACGCGCACGCGCTGCCGCGCATCACGGTCGACGAGCCCGCCATCTCGGTGACGATCGGCACCAATACCTCGCCGCTGGCCGGAAAGGTGAAGGGGCACAAGCTGACCGCGCGCATGGTGAAGTCGCGCTTGGACGCCGAACTCGTCGGCAACGTCTCCATCAAAGTGGTCGACATCGACCGTCCCGACGCGTGGGAGGTGCAGGGCCGCGGCGAGCTGGCGCTGGCGGTGCTGGTCGAGCAGATGCGCCGGGAGGGCTTCGAGCTGACGGTCGGCAAGCCGCAGGTGGTCACGCAGACCATCGACGGGCAGCTGCATGAGCCGTTCGAGGCGATGACGATCGACTGCCCCGAGGAATTCGTCGGCGCCATCACCCAGCTGATGGCCGGCCGCAAGGGCCGCATGGAGGAGATGACGAACCACGCGGCGGGCTGGGTCCGGATGGACTTCATCGTGCCCAGCCGCGGCCTGATCGGCTTCCGCACCGACTTCCTCACCCTCACCCGCGGCACCGGCATCGCCAACGCGGTCTTCGACGGCTACCGGCCCTGGGCGGGGGAGATCCGGGCCCGCCACACCGGCTCGCTGGTGTCGGACCGGTCCGGCGTCATCACACCGTTCGCCATGATTCAGCTCGCCGACCGCGGCCAGTTCTTCGTCGAGCCCGGGCAGGACACCTACGAGGGGATGGTCGTCGGAATCAACCCGCGCGCAGAGGATCTCGACATCAACATCACGCGGGAAAAGAAGCTGACCAACATGCGGTCGTCGACCGCCGACGTCATCGAGACGCTGGCCCGTCCGTTGGAACTCGACCTGGAGCAGGCCATGGAGTTCTGCGCGGCCGACGAGTGCGTCGAGGTGACTCCGGAGATCGTGCGGGTGCGCAAGGTCGAGCTGGACGCCACCTCGCGGGCGCGCAGCAAGGCGCGGGCGAAGGCTCGGGGCTAGGTTGTTGTTGCCCTTCGCCCGAAGGAGTCGAGAAGCCGCCGGGCAGGCGGTCGATACCCTGATGCTCGTGCTGCACCGGGCCCGCCACGTTTTGCTGATCGGCGCCGTGCTGCTCGCACTGATGGGCCTGACCCTGGCGGCCTGCACCGTCAGCCCGCCGCCGGCGCCGCAAAGCACCGATACGCCGCACAACACACCGCCGCCCCCGCAGCGGGTCACCCAGATCATCATGGGCATCGACTCGATCGGCGCCGGATTCAACCCGCATCTGCTCTCCGATCTGTCTCCGGTCAATGCGGCGATCAGCGCGCTGGTGTTGCCGAGCGCATTCCGGCCGGTGCCCGACCCCAACACCCCCACGGGTTCGCGGTGGGAGCTGGATCCGACCCTGCTGGTGTCCGCCGAGGTGACGAACCAGAACCCGTTCACGGTCGCCTACAAGATCCGGCCCGAGGCGCAGTGGACCGACAACGCGCCGATCGGCGCCGACGACTTCTGGTACCTGTGGCATCAAATGGTCACCCAACCGGGGGTGGTGGACCCGGCCGGCTATGACCTGATCACCGGTGTGCAGTCGCTCGAGGGCGGTAAGCAGGCCGTCGTCACCTTCGCGCAGCCGTACCCCGCGTGGAAGGAACTGTTCAACGATCTGCTGCCGGCGCACATCGTCAAGGACGTGCCGGGCGGTTTCGCCGCGGGACTGGTCCGGTCGCTGACGGTCACCGGCGGGCAGTTCCGGGTGGAGAACATCGACCCGCAGCGCGACGAGATCCTGATCGCCCGCAACGACCGCTATTGGGGGCCGCCCGCCAAACCCGCGCTGATCCAGTTCCGGCGGGCGGGAGCGCCTGCGGCGCTGGCGGATTCGGTGCGCAATGGCGACACCCAGGTGGCCCAGGTGCATGGCGGCTCCGCGTCCTTCGCTCAGCTGTCGGCCATTCCCGACGTGCGGACCGCCCGGATCATGACCCCGCGCGTCATGCAGCTCACGCTGCGCGCCAACCAGCCCAAGCTGGCCGATACCCAGGTCCGCAAAGGGATTCTGGGATTGCTCGACGTCGATCTGCTTGCCGCCGTGGGCGCCGGCAGCGACAACACCATCTCGCTGGACCAGGCGCAGATCCGGGCGCCCAGCGACCCCGGCTATGTACCGACCGCACCGCCCGCGATGACCAAACAGGCTGCGCTGGCGTTGTTTTCGGCGGCGGGGTACCAGGTGGAGAACAGCGTGCCGGCGCCCGAGACCACCCCGTCGCCGACCACCGGGCCGCCGGAGGTGACCCGCGGCCGGATCAGCAAGGACGGCAAGCAGCTGTCGCTGGTGATCGGGGTGGCGGCCAACGACCCGACCTCGGTGGCGGTGGCCAACACCGCCGCCGACCAATTGCGCAACGTCGGCATCGCCGCATCGGTGTCGGCGCTGGATCCGGTGACGCTGTATCGCGACGCGCTGAACAACAACCAGGTGGACGCGATCGTCGGCTGGCACCAGGCCGGTGGAAACCTGGCGACGCTGCTGGCGTCGCGCTACGGCTGCCCCGCCTTGGAGTCGACGGCGGTACCGACCGCGACCACCCCGCCCACGACCACACCCGTCGCCTCGACCTCACCGGCGTCGCCGGCCAGCACCGCGCCGACTGCGCCGAGTCGTCCACCCGATCCCGGCGCGCTGGTGCAGGCGCCGTCGAACCTGACCGGGATCTGCGATCGCAGCATCCAGTCCAACATCGACGCCGCCCTCGACGGCACCAAGGGCATCAACGACGTGATCACCGCGGTCGAGCCGCGGCTGTGGAACATGTCGACGGTGTTGCCGATCCTGCAGGACACCACGATCGTCGGGGCGGGCCCGAGCGTGCAGAACGTCAGCCTCTCCGGAGCCGTGCCGGTCGGGATCGTCGGCGACGCCGGGCAATGGGTGAAAACCGGGCCCTAGGGACTAGTCGGTGACGCCGATGCCCGGGGCGGGATCACGGTGTCGACGATCAGCGCCAGCTCGCGCCGGTTCGGCGGCACGCCGGTCAGCAGGAAGTGATGGTTGATCAGAGCCGGTCCGACGCGCGCGGTCAGCGGAGTGACCGTGGCCGGGTCGAGTTCGCCGGCGTCGATCGCGGTTTGCAGGATCGATTCGACAATCTGCAGCCGCGGGCACACCACCGCGTCGGCGAAGATGGCGCGCATCTCGGGTTCGTGCAACAGCTGATGGATGGTGTCCAGGCCGGGAAAAGCCGTCTTGCCGGCCAGGACGTCGCGATGCGAGGTGAACAGCGTCAGCAGGGCGTCCCTGGGTGATCGGCCGGAGCGAGGTTCGGGCACCGGCGGCAGCGCGAACACCAGCGCGGCGTGCACCAGATCGTGCTTGCTGCACCAGCGCCGGTACAGCGCGGCCTTGCCGGTCTGGGCGCGGGCGGCGATGCCTTCCATCGTCAGCCCGCCGTATCCGACCTGCGCCAACTCCGCCAGCGTGGCCTCATAGAGCGCACGTTCGAGCACCTCACCGCGGCGGCGGCTGCGGATGCCCGTCGGCGCTGTCTCGGTGGCTTGCGGCATTTCTCGATAGTAGCCGTCGGCGTTCCTATTTGGGGTGCCCTGGCGCAACACGACGACCGAAATTGCCGGCTCGGCGGCGGGTAGGGTGCGTCCATGCCTGAGACTGCGCGGCTGTTGTTCGTCCACGCCCATCCCGACGACGAGAGCTTGGGCAACGGTGCCACGATCGCGTACTACGCCGCGCGCGGCGCCGAGGTGAGTGTCGTGACCTGCACGCTGGGCGAGGAGGGCGAGGTCATCGGGGAACGCTGGGCCGGGCTCGCGTTCGATCGTGCCGACCAACTCGGCGGCTACCGAATCGGCGAACTCACCGCGGCATTGCAGGCACTTGGTATCGGTGCACCTATCTATCTCGGCGGCGCGGGACGCTGGCGCGACTCCGGCATGGCGGGCACCGAGAAGCGGCGCCGCGAGCGCTTCATCGACGCCGACGAACGCGAGGCCGTCGGGGCGCTGGTCGAGATCATTCGCCGGCTGCGCCCGCACGTCGTCGTCACCTATGACCCCAATGGTGGATACGGGCATCCCGACCACATCCGGGCCCACACCGTCACGACGGCCGCGGTCGCGGCGGCCGCCGGC
The DNA here is from genome assembly GCF_036409155.1 of Mycobacterium sp. 050128. Classification (NCBI taxonomy): domain Bacteria; kingdom Bacillati; phylum Actinomycetota; class Actinomycetes; order Mycobacteriales; family Mycobacteriaceae; genus Mycobacterium; species Mycobacterium sp. 050128. Next base: position 2,885,689 of record NZ_JAZGLW010000001.1, read on the forward strand.
GACGATTACCCCGGCGAGCCCTGGGACGTGCCGAAGTTCTACTGGACGGTGCTGGCCGTCAATGCGTTCCTGGCCGGCTGGGACGCCCTGGGTCCCGACGATTTCCTGCCCGGCTGGGTGAAACCGCCCCAAGAGGAATTCGACTTCGGATACTCCGACGACGCGATCGGCGCCGTCGTGGCGACGCCGCCGGATGCGTTGGCCGCCAAGGTCGCAGCACTCGCCGCGCACGCCACGCAGGTGGTCGTCGGTCCGACCGGACGGGCCTGTGCCCTGTCGAACAACATGGCGCTGCCGATCCTCGGCGAGGAGCACTACGTCCTGGTCACCGGTACCGCCGGGGACCGCGACGAGCGTGGCTGGGAGACCGATCTGCTCGCTGGACTCAACCTCGACGGATCCGCGACGCGGTAGGCTGCCAGACAGGCAGCCACGGAAGGAATTCGCATGGACCCCGACCTGGACCCTAACCTGCAGCACTGGCAGGACCGGCTGGACAGCTTGCAGTGGGTTATCGGCTCCGTTCTGTCCAATATCGACAGCGTCCCGACCTGACCGAAACCAAGCCACGCGCCGCGACCATCGAGGATTCCGGCGCGACGGACCCCGCTATTCGCGTCGTGGTGTTGGCCCTGTTGGCCGTCGATGGGGTCTTATCCGCACTAGCCGGGGCGCTGCTGCTGCCTTGCTATATCGGCACGATTCCGTTTCCGATCAGCGGACTGATCAGTGGTCTGGTCAACGCCGCCCTGGTCTGGGCCGCCGGCCGCTGGACCCGTTCGGCGCGCTCGGCGGCGCTGCCGCTGTGGACATGGCTGCTGACGGTGGCGGTGATCAGCATGGGCGGTCCCGCCGACGACATAATCCTGGGAGGTAGCGGGCTGATGGCTTACGGCGCACTGTTGCTGATCGTGCTGGGGGTGACACCGCCGGTGCTGGTGCTGTGGCGGCGCGGCCACCACTACAGCTGACGCGTACCGGCCTGGCGCTAATGTTGCGCGTATGGCACCCGCTAAGGTTGCCGAAAATTCAGATTGTTGGGACACGCGGATGAAATTCGATCGTGGGGAAGTTACACCAAGGTGCCACTGACACCGAGGCCTCCGGGCGAGGAGCCCACCGCTCTGCCTAATCCGGTCGTTTTACCGAAGGTCAGCGCGTCTGCATTGCGGCGGGTGTTGCGCCGGGCGCGCGACGGTGTGGCGCTCAACGTCGACGAGGCCGCCGTGGCGATGACCGCCCGCGGTGCCGACCTCGCCGACTTGTGCGCCAGCGCGGCGCGGGTGCGCGACGCGGGTCTGCAGTCGGCGGGCCGACGTGGCCCCGACGGTCGGCTGCCGATCACGTATTCGCGCAAGGTGTTCATCCCCGTCACTCATCTGTGCCGGGACACCTGTCACTACTGCACGTTCGTCACCGTGCCGGGCAAGCTTCGCGCCCAGGGCAGCGGCATGTATCTGGAGCCCGACGAGATCCTCGACATCGCCCGGCGTGGCGCCGAACTCGGTTGTAAGGAAGCACTATTCACCCTCGGTGACCGGCCTGAGGACCGCTGGCCGCAGGCCCGCGACTGGCTCGACGAGCGCGGTTACAACTCGACCCTGTCGTACGTGCGCGCGATGGCGATCCGGGTGCTGGAGGAGACCGGGCTGCTGCCGCACCTGAATCCGGGCGTGATGAGCTGGTCGGAGATGTCGTTGCTGAAGCCGGTGGCGCCGTCGATGGGCATGATGCTCGAGACGACGTCGCGGCGGCTCTTCGAAACGAAAGGGCTCGCGCACTACGGCAGCCCGGACAAAGACCCGGCGGTGCGGCTGCGGACGCTGACCGATGCGGGTCGGTTGTCGATTCCGTTCACCACCGGTCTGCTGGTCGGCATCGGGGAGACGCTGGCCGAACGCGCCGATACCCTGCACGCGATTCGCAAGTCGCACAAGGAATTCGGTCATGTCCAAGAAGTGATCGTGCAGAATTTCCGGGCCAAGCAACACACCGCGATGGCCGCTGTTCCCGATGCCGGGATCGACGACTACCTGGCGACGATCGCCGTGGCGCGCCTGGTACTCGGGCCCGGCATGCGGATCCAGGCGCCGCCGAATCTGGTGTCCCGCCAGGAATGCCTGGCGCTGGTCGCCGCGGGAGTCGACGATTGGGGCGGGGTTTCACCGCTGACACCCGACCACGTCAACCCGGAACGGCCCTGGCCCGCCCTGGATGAGCTGGCCGCCGTGACCGCCGAAGCGGGATTCGACCTGGTGCAGCGGTTGACCGCGCAACCCAAATACGTCCAAGCGGGCGCCGCCTGGATCGACCCGCGAGTGCAGGGTCACGTTGCGGCACTGGCTGATCCGGCGACCGGCCTGGCTCGCGACGTCAACCCCACCGGCATGCCGTGGCAGGAACCCGACGACGCGCAATCCACCGGGCGGGTCGATCTCAATGCCTCGATCGACACCCAGGGGCGCAACAGCGAGGCCCGCAGCGATCTCGACAGTGCGTTCGGCGACTGGGAGTCGATCCGCGCGCACGTGCACGAGCTTGCCGCCAGGGACACCAACGCCCCCGAGCGCATCGACACCGACGTGCTGTCCGCGCTGCGCTCCGCCGAGCGCGACCCTGCCGGCTGCTCCGACGACGAGTATCTGGCGCTGGCCACCGCCGACGGCCCGGCAATGGAAGCCGTTGCCGCGCTGGCGGATTCGTTGCGACGCGACACCGTCGGCGACGACGTGACGTTCGTGGTGAACCGCAACATCAACTTCACCAATATCTGCTACACCGGTTGCCGGTTCTGTGCTTTCGCGCAGCGCAAGGGCGACGCCGACGCGTATTCACTATCCGCGGCCGAGGTTGCCGACCGCGCCTGGGAGGCGCACGTCGAAGGCGCCACCGAGGTGTGCATGCAGGGTGGGATCGACCCCGAGCTGCCGGTCACCGGCTACGCCGACCTGGTGCGCGCCGTCAAGGCCCGGGTTCCGTCGATGCACGTGCACGCGTTCTCTCCGATGGAGATCGCCAACGGCGTGACCAAGAGCGGCTTGAGCGTGCGCGAGTGGCTGATCAGCCTGCGCGAGGCCGGGCTGGGCACCATCCCCGGCACCGCCGCCGAGATCCTCGACGACGAGGTGCGCTGGGTGCTCACCAAGGGCAAGCTGCCCACCTCGATGTGGATCGACATCGTCAGCACCGCGCACGAGGTAGGCCTGCGGTCGTCGTCGACGATGATGTACGGCCACGTCGACAGTCCCCGGCACTGGGTCGGCCACCTCAACGTGCTGCGCGAAATCCAGGACCGCACCGGCGGTTTCACCGAATTCGTGCCGCTGCCGTTCGTGCACCAGAGCTCGCCGTTGTATCTGGCCGGTGCGGCCCGCCCGGGGCCGACCCACCGCGACAACCGGGCGGTACACGCGCTGGCGCGAATCATGTTGCACGGCCGCATTTCCCAGATTCAGACCAGCTGGGTCAAGCTCGGCACCCAGCACACCCAGGTAATGCTCAACGGCGGTGCCAACGACCTGGGCGGCACGCTGATGGAGGAGACCATCTCGCGGATGGCCGGCTCCGAATACGGCTCGGCGAAGACGGTGGCCGAACTGACCGCGATCGCCCACGGCATCGGCCGCCCGGCGCGCCAGCGCACCACCGACTACAGCCCGCTCGCCGCGTAGCTGTCGGTGCCCCCGGGTATACCGGAGGCCGTGAAGCGAGTCATCGACCCCACTATCGACCAAGACCGATTCCCGGAATGGCAGCCCTTCGTCGATGCGGTGCGGCAGCGTCGACCCGATACCGGTACCTGGTGTGAAGCGTGGACCGTGCGCGACATCGTCATCCATCAAGCCGGCAACGCCGAGGAACTCGCCCGGGTGCTGGGCGCGCACCTGGAAGGCGAACCCGTCGGCACCCGCGGGTTCGAGGAGCGCGAGGGCCCACTGCGCGACCTCGACGACGCGGACCTGTGGGACGCGCTGCTAAATCGGATGGCCGCCCTGAACGACGTCGCCGCCGCGGCCGACGAGGTTGACGCGGACACCGATGTCGCCTGGACCGGACGCACGATGAAGGTGCCCTGGTTCGCCGAGCACATGCGCGAAGAGCTGGTCCTGCACGGCTGGGACATCACCGGCGACGACCACGCAGCGCAGGCGCGGTTGGCCGAGCCGTGGATGACGACGCACAGCGTCCTCGCGGTGGGTCGACCGCTGCTGGCCAAGGGGGTCAAGCAGCTAGGAGCGGGAGAGCGGATCGAGGCGCGGTTGCGAGTCGTGGACACCGACGACGTCCTGGTCGATGCCCGGACCGGCCACACCACGATTGCATTGGCCGAGCCCGAGGGGCCGGCCACGCTGGAAACCGATGCCGCCGCACGCGTATTGCTGCTGTGGGGACGTCGCCCCGCCGATCCGTCGCGGATCTGCAGCCGCGTCGGCCCGGAAGCCCTGGGCCGACTGCGACTACTGCTCAGCGGTTACTGAGCCGACTTCGGCTCAGTAGTTGTTACAGACGACCGCAACCTGCTGGATCGTGTTGAAGTACTTCGCGGCCGCGGGCATCGCCTGGATCTGGGCAGCCATCTGCTGGCGCTTCGGCGGCGGGGAGGCCAGGAACTGCCGGATGTAGTTCTGCGCGAACGGCGAAGCGTTCAACTCCTGGGCAGTGGCCGGGTCGTTCGCGTTGAGTGCGGCCATCACCTGCCCGTAGTTGCAGGTCGTGTTGATGATCGGATCCATGGGGTCTGCCGAAGCAACCCCCGCCGCGGCGCTGAGCGCCACTGCCGCACCACCAACCGCGGCTGCCAGTTTGCTTAACGACAGCGTCATCATGCTTGGACACCTTCCCCGGATCTCTGAAAGCCAACGACGGCTAAGTGATCTGCCCTAGCGGCTGCCGTCTCGGACGAGGCTACCAGCCGTTGCGGACGTTCTTTCGTTTCACGGTTATTCGTCGGCCCCGCCCGGAATGTAACTGTCTGCAGATCAACGCCGGGGTGACGTTCGTCACACGAACGAAATCGTCTGGCCGATCGCTTGTTGGCGGTGGCGTCGACACGTTCGAATGGTCGGTGCGGCGAGCTGCGCGGCTGCGAGACTGACCGTATGAAACTTGGCGATCGTCGTAGCGTGCCTAGTGGTTGACGTGTATGTGCAACGTCTAGTATCAGTAACCGAAGCTTTGCTTACGCGGCCGGCAAGCGCCGCAGCGAGGCAAACAGCAGCCCACACTGAGCAGTCAAAAGAGAAAACGTTGAGGAGACGTCCGTGACGTACACGATCGCCCAACCCTGCGTCGACATCAAAGACAAGGCGTGCATCGAAGAATGCCCCGTCGACTGCATTTACGAGGGCGCACGGATGCTCTTCATCCATCCCGACGAATGCGTCGACTGCGGGGCCTGCGAGCCGGTTTGTCCTGTTGAAGCCATCTATTACGAAGACGACGTGCCCGAGCAGTGGAGCCAGTACACCCAGATCAACGCCGACTTCTTTGTCGAGTTGGGCTCGCCCGGGGGCGCGGCCAAGGTCGGCATGACCGAGAATGACCCGCAAGCGGTCAAAGATCTGCCGCCGCAGGGCGAAGGAGACTAAGGGGGCGCAGTGGCGCAGGAGCCCAGGGGGGGCCGACCTGCCTTGTCGGCATCTCTGCCGGAGTTTCCCTGGGACACCCTGGCAGAAGCGAAAGCGCTGGCCGGGGCTCATCCCGACGGCGTGGTCGACCTGTCCATCGGAACCCCGGTAGACCCGGTCGCGCCGGTAATCCAGGAAGCGCTGGCGGCCGCCAGCGCCTCGCCCGGATATCCCGCCACCGCGGGCACTGCCAAGCTGCGTGAATCCGTGGTCACGGCCCTCGGCCGCCGCTTCGGCGTCACCGGGCTCGCCGAGAACGCCGTGTTGCCCGTGATCGGCACCAAGGAACTCATCGCCTGGCTGCCGACGCTGCTCGGGCTTGGCCGCGCGGATGTGGTCGTGGTTCCCGAACTCGCCTATCCGACCTATGACGTCGGCGCCCGGTTGGCCGGGGCGCAGGTGATCCGCGCGGATTCGCTGACCCAACTCGGCCCGCAGTCGCCGGCGCTGGTCTATCTGAATTCGCCGAGCAACCCGACCGGACGCGTGCTGGGCCTCGATCATCTGCGCAAGGTCGTCGGGTGGGCGCGGGAACGCCGGGTCGTGGTGGCGTCCGACGAGTGCTACCTGGGCCTGGGCTGGGACGCCGAGCCGCTGTCGGTGTTGCATCCCGCGGTGTGCGACGGCGACCACACCGGCCTGCTGGCGGTGCATTCGCTGTCCAAGAGCTCCTCGCTGGCCGGGTACCGGGCCGGTTTTGTCGCCGGCGATCCCGGCCTGGTCGCCGAGCTACTGGCGGTGCGCAAGCACGCCGGAATGATCGTGCCGACACCGGTGCAGTCCGCGATGGTGGCCGCGCTGGACGACGACGACCACGAGAAGGTGCAGCGCGAGTGCTACGCCCGCCGCCGCGCCGCCCTCGCACCGGCGCTGCGCGCCGCGGGCTTCGCGATCGACGATTCCGAAGCCGGGCTGTATCTGTGGGCAACCCGTGGTGAGCCCTCTCGCGACAGCGTGGGGTGGTTGGCCGGCCGCGGCATCCTGGTGGCGCCCGGCGAGTTCTACGGCCCGAGCGGCGGGCGACACGTGCGTGTCGCGCTGACCGCCACCGACGAGCGCATCGAGGCCGCGGTCCAGCGGCTCACCGCATCGTCCGCGCGCTGATTGCGCGAAATCTCCGCGTCCGTCTGCCGCCAATCCGGCGAACCGGCAGAATGCATCGAAGGCAATAGCCAACCGCTGGATCTCGGGTAAGGAATGTTGTCGTGACAACTTCGGCTAGCAAACTGCGCCTCCCGCTGTCGGTCCAGGACGTCGCCAAGCGCCTGTTTCTCGGAAAGCCGCTGATTACCGAGGAGCTCGCAGGCGAGAAACTGCCGAATCCGGTTGCGCTGGGCGCGCTTTCACCCGACGCGATCTCGTCGACCGCCTATGGCCCCGAGCAGATCCTGATCGAACTGCTGCCGGCGGCGGGCCTCGCGGCGTTCGCCTTGCTGCTTCCCATCACCGGCGTCATCCTGTTGATCCTGGTGTTGGTGACCGCCTCCTACCGGCAGGTCGTGATGGCCTACACCCGCGCCGGCGGCTCCTACATCGTGGCGCGGGAGAACTTCGGGCCGCGGGTGGCTCAGGTCGCCGCCGCCGCGCTGTTGATCGACTACGTCGTGACGGTCGCGGTGCAGGCCGCGGCCGGAACGGTGGCGGTGGTGTCGGCCATCCCCGCCCTGGGGCCGCACAGCCTGCAGATCACCGTCGGCGTGGTGCTGCTCATCTGCTTCCTGAACCTGCGCGGATTGAAGGAAGCGGGATGGCAGTTCGCGTTCGCCACCTACTTCTTCATCCTCATGGTCGGCCTGACGATCGTGGTCGGAGTCGCCCGGGTACTGATGGGCGATCTGCCCGTCTACGACCCCTCGCAGATGCCGGGAACGGTGCCGGTGCACAAGGCCGACGGCTTGGTGATGGGCGCGACGATCCTGACCCTGCTGCGCTCCTTCGCCAACGGTGGTTCGTCGCTGACCGGTGTCGAGGCCATCTCCAACACCGTTGACCTCTTTCGAAAGCCGCAGGGCCGCAACGCACGTCGGGTGCTCACCGCGATGGCGAGCATCCTGGGATTCTTGCTGGCCGGTGTCGCCTATCTCGCGTTCGCCACGCACGCGACGCCGTACGAGAGTGAATACCCCTCGGTGCTGTCGCAGATCGCCCGCGCCGTGTTCGGCGGTGGGGTGGTCGGCAACATCCTCTACATCCTGGTTCAGACGGCGACTGCCGCGATTCTGTTCACCGGTGCGAACACCAGTTTCAACGGCTTTCCGGCGCTGGCGAGTTTCGTCGCCGAGGATCGCTTCCTGCCCCGGCAGCTGATGAAACGCGGTCACCGCCTGGTGTTTTCGAATGGCATCATCGCGCTGACCGCGCTGTCGGTGGTGTTGCTGGTGGCGACCGGCGGTTCGGTCAACGCGCTGGTGCCGTTCTACGCGATCGGTGTGTTCACCGGATTTTCGATGGCCGGCTACGGCATGACCAAGCACCATCTGACGCATCGTGAGCCCGGTTGGCGAACCCGGTTGGCCATCAACCTTTCCGCGGGAATCCTATCGACGGTCGTGGTCGCCATTTTCGCGGTGGCGAAGTTCACCGAGGGCGCGTGGCTGGTCGTCGTCGTGTTCCCCCTGCTGGTGTTCGCCCTGATGCGGCTGAATCAGGAATATCGTGCGGAGGCCGCAATTCTCGAGATGTTCCGCACCGACCGGCCCGATTTGGTGAAGTACGCGCGGCACAAGGTGTTTGTGTTCGTGAACTCGGTCGACCTTGCGGTGATCGAAGCGCTGCGATACGGCAAGGGATTACGCTCCGACGAAATGATCGCGGTGCACATCATGATCGACGCCGCCTATGCCGCGCAGATCCGAAAGCGCTGGGATCACTTCGAACTCGACACCCGGCTGCGCGTCGTGGATTGCCCGGATCGGCGGGTCATCCGCGCCGCACAACTGTTCATCGCAAAGGCGCGTGACGAGCAGCCGAATACCAACGTGACGGCGCTGCTGCCGCGCCGCACGTATAACCCGTTGGTGGGCCGGCTGCTGCACGACCGCACCGCCGACAAGATCGCCCGGGCGGTCAGCATGATCCCCGATGCCGCGGCGACCATCGTTCCCTACGATGTCCAGTCGCGAATCGAGGAGGCATACCCGCAACGATTCGAGCAGCGAATCGCGCGCGAATTCGAAAAGTTCGGCGACCGGGTGACCCGCGGCGAGGACGAGAACGTCGACGCCTACGAACATCCCGATCCGTCGCGCTCGGTGATCACCGTGGCGAGCCTGATCCCGGGGCGCCGCGCCACTTTCGAAGGGCGGGTCAGCGAGGTCGAGGACACCAGCAAGGGCCGGCGCACCATCCGGTCGATCGTGGTCGGCGACCACAGCGGCGAGATCACCGTGGTCTTCCCGACCGGGCGGGGGGGAGCCGACATTCAGCCCGGCCAGCTGTTGCGCATCACCGGCAAGCCCAAGCAGAGCGGTAACCGGCCGATGTCGTTGGTCGACCCGATGTACCACATCGTGGAAGACCCCGCGCAGGCCGGCCGGCCCGGGGCCGCACAAACCGGCACAAGCTGAGTATTAACGTGGTGACGGGCACAGCCGGCCGTTGCACGGAAAGGACTGCAGTGAAGCGACTGCGCGCCGCATTGGCGTCCCTTGTGAGCCTCGTATTCACCGCCAACGGTTATCGGCCGTTGAGCAAGGGCGGATACGGCTCGGTATTCGCATTCGCCTACGGCGTGTTCGCCTCCGAGCTGCCGCTGCCAATGCTCGGGGTCCAATTCACCACGCTGGCAGCGCTGTCACACCGGCTGCCCCCGCGGGCGCGGCGAATCAGCTGGCTGGTGTGGGCGGTGTCCGCGGCGGGCCTGCTGGTGTTGCGTCACTTCGGGCACAAGGCCAACGAACCGCTGGCGGCCGCACTGGACGCCGGACTGGGAACCGAGCGCCGGACCGAGTCGGGCGATCTATGGAAACGCCCGGCGCCCGGCGGTGCGACCGCGAAGCGGCCCGGCCCCGCACGCATGCTGCGGATCTACCGTGACTACGCGCACGACGGCGACATCAGCTACGGGGAGGCCGGGTCCCGCAACCATCTCGACATCTGGCGCCGGCCCGACCTCGACCGCGACGGGCGGGCACCGGTGTTGCTGCAGATTCCCGGCGGTGCCTGGATGGTGGGAAACAAACGCGGACAAGCACATCCGCTGATGAGCCATCTGGCCGAATTGGGCTGGATCTGCGTCGCGATCAACTACCGGCTCAGCCCGCGCTCCACCTGGCCCGACCACATCGTCGACGTCAAGCGCGCGATCGCATGGACGAAAGAGCACATCGCCTCCTACGGCGGCGACCCGGACTGGATTGCGCTCACCGGAGGTTCGGCCGGCGGGCACCTGACCTCGCTGGCCGCACTGACCCCCAACGATCCGCGGTTTCAGCCGGGCTTTGAAGACGCCGACACCCGGGTGGACGTGGCGGTGCCGTTTTACGGCGTCTACGACTTCAACGCGACCGGTACCGCGATACACCCGATGATGGCGGCGATGGTGGCCAAGAACGTTTTCAAGGTCAGCCGCGGGGACATCGCCGAGCCCTTTCGCGCGGCGTCGCCGATCGCTCACGTTCGCCCGGACGCCCCACCGTTTTTCGTGCTGCACGGCACCAACGACTCACTGGTTCCGGTCGAACAGGCCCGCAGTTTCGTGGCACGCCTGGGCGAGGTCAGCAAGCAGCCGGTGGTCTACGCCGAGTTGCCTTGGGCGCAGCACGCGTTCGACATTTTCGGCTCGGCCCGCGCGGCGCACGCCGCGGTGGCAGTCGAACAGTTCCTCGCCGAAATGTATGAGCGCCGAGTAGGTCCAGCGGCTACCGGCACCGACAACCGAGCTCTGGATCGCGCACTGGGGGTTTCGGAGTCGTATTAAAGGCTTCGCAGGCCGATGAAGACCAGGACACACCCGGCTGCGGCCAGCACGCTGGCAACCTCGACGCGTCGCCGCGAGCGGATCCAGATTTGTAGCGACACCATCCAGGCGCGCGTCTGATCCGGCGCCAGCAGATAGGCCAGCAGCGGGATCTCCACGAGTGCGAACGCCACGACATGGAACATCAGCAGCGCGCTGAACTGGGTCATGGCCGCTGTGCCGGAGGCCACGATGGCGGCCAGCGCCGCGAGATAATCCACGGACGGCAACGCGATTCCCAGACCGGCCATCCCCGCCACCCACAGCGAACGCCCGTGCAGTAGCCGCCTGGAAAACCGCCCCAAGCCGTGATGCTCGTGCAAGTCCGGCTCGTCGGCGGGTGGGCGTTTGAAGCGGCCGACTTTCTCCCTCAACATGACCTGAGCACTCAGCACGACCGCAACAAGCAGTGCCGAACCGCCAATCAGAATCTGAAGTTTCGGCAAACTTACGTGCGGAGAACTCAGCAGTCTGCGCTGAAGTCCGAATACGACGGACAAGCCGACCGTCATGCCCATCGCGAAGCCCCCGCAGAGAAAGGCGAAAAGCTGCAGCATCGGCCTGGGTCGGTTCAGCATCAGCACCGTCATGCCTATCCGGAACGGCTCAACGCTCATCGCGAAGGCCATGACCAGGAGGGTGATCCACATGTCAGGATTCGGCTGCCTGGGCGTCCAACGTGGTGCGAATACAACCCGGTAAACCAGCGCGTTCGCGTAGCAGAGCAACGACGGACGAGTGCTGCATGATCATTACGTTACCGTCTGCCCCGCAGACCGGCGTGTTGCGCCTCGCCAGGCGCCCTCGTTACGTGCCTCGCTAGGTGCTTACGCCCCAATGCAATACGCGCGATGTCAGCAGCACGATGCCCAGCGACACCGTCGCGACGACTGTGAGTCCTATCACAGCCACGAGCAGCGGACGCCATCCGGTACGCGCGATTTGACGGAAATCGGTGTTGAGCCCGACACCGGCGAAGGTCAGCAGAAACGCCCACTTCGACACGTTCGCCAGGTTCGTGGTTTGCCCTTTCGTCAACCAGCCCGCGGTGGCGATCGCCGACACCGCCAGGAAGCCGAGCACGAATTTCGGGAACTTCTGCCAGATGAATGCCGCCTTGGCCGTTGCGCCGGGAGCGATCTCGTCGGCCTGTCCGCGCGCGGACCAGTACAGGGCGAAACCGAGGACGACAAAGCCGATCAGCGCGTTGCGGGTCGACTTCACCAGCACCGCGATCTTTCCGGCGTGGTCGGAGAACAGGTAGCCGGTGGCGGTGGTTTCGGCGGTGTTGTCCACGGAAAGGCCTGCCCACAGACCGAATTCGTGGTCGGTAAGCCCGATCGCGTGTCCCAGTGGCGGCAACACGAACAGCGACACCGCGCCCAGCGCCAGGATCGCCGCGATGGCATAGCTGACGTCGGAGTTGCGGGCCCGGATCGCGCCCTTGGCCGCGATAATCGCCGACACGCCGCAAATCGATGTGCCGATCGCCAGCAGCGAGCCCAGCTTGCCCGACAGCCCGAAGGCCCGCGCCACGACGATGATGACCGTTCCCGCGATCGTCATGTCCACCAGAATCTGCACCAGGCTGATCGCGCCGAGCTTGGCGATGTCGCCGAGCACGAAACGCGCCCCCAGCACCACGATCCCGACCTTGAGCCAGAACTCGTAGGTCTGCACGCCCGGACGAAATATCCGGTGCAGGCCGATGGTGTTGGTGATCAGCAGCCCAATCACGATGGCCCACAACACGTATTCGACGTCGGGCAGCCGCCAGTGTTCGTGTTTGGCCAGTGTGTTCCACCAGATCTGAGCGTATTTGCCCAGCAGGCCAACGCCGATCAGCAGCAAGATCCCCGGTACGTAGTCCAGCGGCTGCCTGCTGGTAAACGTCGGTTCGTCCAGCGTTTCTTCCGGTTCGAGCCGAGTGGTACTCACGCGATCACCACGGAATCTTCGGGAGCGCATTGGCCACTGCCAACGCCACGATCACACCGGCGACCAGCGTCGCCCACCAGTCCACCGATATCGAGCCGACCCGCTCGCGCCAATCACTCACGCCCGCATATTGCCGGGCCCGGCGTCGCGGACCAAGTGATTAGCTCGCGCTGAATCTAGGTGGCGGGCCGCTGCGGGCTGCGTTCGTCGAGCAACGCGATGACTTGGGCGGCGAGCTCGTCGATGTCGGCCCCGGATGTGTCGAGCACCAGGTCGGGGCTTTCCGGCGCTTCGTACGGCGCATCGACACCGGTCAAACCCTTGAGCTCGCCCTTGCGGGCCCGCGCGTAAAGTCCCTTGGGGTCCCGTCTTTCGCATTCGGCCAGCGAGGTGGCGACGTGCACCTCGATGAACGGCAGCTTGGCGGCGTCGTTGAGCGCCCGGGCAGTCTCCCGGTCCGACTTCAGCGGTGACACCAGCGACGCCAGGGCGACCACGCCCGCGTCGGCCAGCAGCCGAGTCAAATGCCCGACACGCCTGATGTTTTCGGTGCGATCGCCGGGGGAGAAGCCCAAATCGTCCGAGAGGCCGTGCCGCAGGTTGTCGCCGTCGAGCAGATAGGCCACCCGGCCGGATTCGACGAGCGCACGCTCGACGGCGACCGCGACGGTGGACTTGCCGGATGCGGGCAGACCGGTGAACCAGATCGTCGCCCCGGCCTGTCCGGTGGCGTGCCACCGGTGGGCGCGGTCCAGCGCCGAGGGATGCCAGCGAATGTCGGTGCGCGGGTGGGTGCCCGGCTTGACCTCTCGCGCCTCGATGATGGTGCCGGCGCCGACCGTGTCATTCGTGGTCTCGTCGATCAGGATGAACGCGCCGCTGTCACGATTGTCGGTGTAGCTGTCGGCGATGACGACCGAGCTGGTTCGCAGGGTCACGGTGCCGATGTCGTTGAGCGCCAGCTCAACTGGTTGGTCGAGCTCGTCCAGTGTCTCGGGATCCAGCTTCGAGTGCAGTTCCTGTACGGTGGCCCGCACGGTCTTGGAAGTCTGCTTGAGGGCCAGCCGGTCACCGGCCCGCAGCGGGGTGTCGACGAACCAGCACACCGTCGCGTCCAGTTCGCGGGCCGGCACCGGCAGCACCGCGTCGTCGGCCCCACTGACCAGGACATCCCCGCGGCCCACGTCGATGTCGTCGGCCAGCTCGATCGAAACCGACAGCGGCGCAACACCTGTGGTGCGCTCCTCGTCGAGGGTGTCCAGGGCGGTCACTGTCGAACGGGTGCCGGCGGGCAGCGATATCACGGGGTCGCCGACGGACAGCGTTCCCGCCGCCAACCGTCCCGTATAGCGGCGCCGCACGTCGGCGGTGGGCCGCGAAACCCATTGCACCGGCAAGCGCAGCCGCGACGGTTCGGCGTTCGGCGCGGCCAGTTCGATGCCCTCCAGGTACTCCAGCAGGGTGGGGCCGCCGTACCACGGTGTGTTCCCGGAACGGTGCACGACGTTGTCGCCGTGCTTGGCCGCGATCGGAATCACCGTGATGTCCACCTCGCCCAGGCGTGCCGCCAACTGCCGCAGCTCGTCTTCCACCTTGGTAAACCCGGACTCGTCGAAGTCGATCAGGTCGATCTTGTTGACCGTCGCCACAAAGTGCTTGATGCCCAACAGCTTTGCGATCCGGGCGTGCCTGCGGGTCTGGCGCAGCACCCCGGCGCGCGCGTCGACCAGCAGGATCGCCACGTGGGCGTTGGAGGCGCCGGTGAACATGTTGCGGGTGTAGCGCTCGTGGCCCGGGGTGTCGGCCAGGATGTAGCTGCGGGTGGCGGTGGAGAAGAACCGGTAGGCGACGTCGATCGTGATGCCCTGCTCGCGTTCGGCCCGCAGACCGTCCGACAGCGCGGCGAGATCGGCGATGCCCTCCTCGTCCGTCACCGCCTCCAGGTGGTCCAGCGGCAGGCTGTCGGTGTCGTGCAGCAGTCGCCCGATCAGCGTGCTCTTGCCGTCGTCGACCGAACCCGCGGTGGCGATGCGCAGCAGCTGACGCGTGATGCCCTTGCGCGGCAGGGTCTTTTGGGCGGCTTTTTCGGTCGCCTTCTCGGTAGCCGTCATCAGAAGTAGCCCTCTCGCTTGCGGTCTTCCATCGCGGCGGCCGACGTACGGTCGTCGGCTCGCGTCTCGCCGCGCTCGGACACTGTCGCGGCCGAGATTTCAGTGATCACCCGGGCGATGTCGGTCGCCCGCGAGCGCACCGCCCCGGTGATGGTCAGGTCGCCGACGGTGCGGTAGCGCACCCATTCCGTTGCAGCGGTTTCGCCGTTTTGCGGACTGGCGTATTCCGAGACCGCCAGCAGGATGCCGTCGCGCTCGAACACCTCGCGTTCGTGCGCGTAGTAAATCGACGGTATCTCAAGGTCTTCCAGCTCGATGTAGCGCCAGACGTCGATCTCGGTCCAGTTGCTCAGCGGAAACACCCGTACTTGCTCGCCCTTCTTGATCCGGCCGTTGTACAGCGACCAGGGTTCCGGTCGCTGTGCGCGGGGATCCCACTGACCGAACTCGTCGCGGAAGCTCAGGATCCGTTCCTTGGCGCGGGCGCGTTCCTCGTCGCGGCGCGCACCGCCGAAGGCCGCGTCGAACTCACCGGCCTCCAGCGCGTCGAGCAGCGTGCGCGTCTGGGCCCGGTTGCGCGAGGCGACGGGACCGGGGTCGGGGACCCGGCCATTGTCGATGGACTCCTGCACCGACGCGACGATCAGCTTGTGTCCAACGCCGCAGACCCTGCGGTCCCGGAATTCGATGACCTCGGGAAAATTGTGTCCGGTGTCGACGTGCAGTACCGGAAATGGCAGCGGCAGCGGCCGGAAAGCCTTCTCTGCCAAGCGAAGCAACACGATCGAGTCCTTGCCGGCGGAGAACAGCAGGACGGGGCGCTCCAGCTCGGCGACGACCTCACGGATGATGTGCACCGCTTCTGCTTCCAGCAGTCGCAATTCGTCGACGCGGGTGTCGGTCGTGGTGGTCATGTCGGTAGCCCCTCTCGTTCGGCGTCGACCCGGTAGCGATCTACCCATTCATCGGAACGTTTGTCGGCTTGGCGCTCGAGTACCGGCTCGGGCGCCAGGTTGGGATCCAGCCCCAACTCTGCGAGAACGTTGCCTACGACTTGAGTCAGATTGCGCCACAACACCGGATACGGGATCTCCATCGGCTTGACGTCTTCTTCGGCGAACCAATTCCGCCAACCCTGCTCCTGGGCCCGCAGCATCGTGATGACGTGCGCGATGGCTCCGGCGTGGTAGGTGGCGCGCGCATCGCGGACCGGATCGGGCCGGCCGCGCCAGACCCGGGTCTGCACCGCACGCCAGAACGACACCGCCTGCGACACCACATCGGGCCGATAGACATACACCAGCAGCGGGTCCTCGCCGACGACATCGCGGATCGCGGCGAGCAGTCCGTCGCCCGACCGATTGGGTAGGCCGTCGGCGCGCTCCAGCAGCAGCGGCGTCTGGTTCCACATCAGCTTGCCGCCCCACACACCGTTCGGCGTCCTGCCGACGGTGCGGATGTAGTCGCGCCAGATTTCCGGGGGAGCGAGGTCCGGCTTCCCCTCGTCGAGCGGATCGAGCAGGCGCAGAATCGACTCGTCGTCGATGCCGGCGAACCACTCCCGCGGCTGAGGCGCCTGGCTGGTCGTCGGCAGATATTGGAAGAACTCCTGGGGCTCGCCCGCCACGCCGGTCGCCCGCAGCGATTCGACGAGCAGCGTGCTGCCACTGCGCTGGGAGGCCAGCACCAGATACGACGACGGATTTTCTGCCACCAGCAAAGCCTAGCCGGATGCAAATCCCCTGCAACACGCAGAATTACGTTCACGCTGAGCATAACCCGGCATCGAATTCGCGCGACCCTCGTCAAGTTTGCTGGTGAGCACGATTCTGGCGGGTGGTTCGGCCGAACTAGATGTGTCCCGAAATTTCCGGCGGAGGGGCAATCGGTTCCATCCGCGGCGGGGGTGCGATCGGCGGGGGTGCGATCGGTTCGGCCGGCGGCGCGACCACCGGCGGCAGCGGCGGTGGTGCCGCCGGAGACGGCGGAAGGAACGGGCTTCCCATACACGCCGCATCCGCGGGATTCATGGCGCATTGGGGATCGAGGGGACCGGTGGGCGGTCCCGGCGGCGGCGATGGTGCCGGTGGCCCCACCCAGTACGGGCCGCCCTGACACGCGGCGAACCCGGGATACTGCAGGCATCGGGGATCGTCGGGACCAGTGGGCAGATCGGAGCGGAACTTGTCGAGCAAGACCGGCGCACCGGGCGTTGCGTTGGCCGGCACTCCCGCCGAAGCCATGGCAATAACCGCCAGGGCCACAAACATTTTCGCTTTCCGGCCTCGGGCACTCGAACCGCTCATCTAACCTCCCGTGCTCGGCTTGGCGTTATCGCTGGTTGGACCTTCGCATTTCGGAATGCGCCGGTCAAGCCCCGGTGCCGCTGCGCACGCCGTGCCCGCCGCGAAAGCTGCAGGCGCACTTGGTGTTCAGAGGATTAACTGTGCGCGACATTCAGCGAGCGTTCGGCGTTGATGCGGTACACGCGGTCTTGTTCTCGGGTTCGGCGACGCTTCGGCATGAGGACACCACGAACACCCGGCGGATGGTCACTCCTTGGAGCGGTGGGCAATTCACCGGTGGGCAGGCACAGCGTGGGAAACAGCAGGCGACTGCCCGGACGAGTGATGTAGGTGTGTCCGCTCGGTGTCGTCCAGACGACCGTTCCATCGGGCCGTTGCTCGTCATGCCAGCTGGTCCAGAAAGTCTTCAGTAGGTGGTGTTTTCGGCACAGACACTTGAGGTTCGACGGATGCGTCGGCCCTAGCGGGTAGGGGACCGTATGGTCCAGATCGCAACATTCCGCCGGACGATCGCAGCCGGGGAAGCGACAGGTCAAATCCCGGCACCGGACGAAACGCTCCAACCCCGCCGATGGGTGGTAGCCCGCATCGGGACGGGCCTCGGCGGGATGGACTACCGGCCGCACCTTGGCGCCGTTGCGGATGAGTTCCGCGATCTGCGGCGCCGGGACGATGCCACCGCCGCGGATATGGCCGGCGGGCGTCCAGGCCGGCGCGGGTGGTTCGGGGTCCGGGGCCAGCGCAACGCGCAGCGGTGTATCCGCAGTGAGCGGGCGGCTGGTTAGCTCGCCCGAGATGCACGGATCCGCCACGGCATCGAGGGCGGCTTCCCCGGCGATGACATGGATCATCACGGCGCTGGCGCGTGGGTCGGTGTCGAGGGCGGCTGGGCATTCGGGTGCTCCGCATGTGCACGCCAGTAGGTCGGAACCGGCGGCCAGCGCGCCCAGCGCATCAGCGCGACGTTGCGCGAGCGTGCGTGGGTCACTGTCGCACACCTGGTGCGCCATCTGACTCAACCGCCGGTCCAACAGGGCTGCGTCGGTTGCGAACAGGGAGCCCCACAGCGCCGCGGTGCCGGAATTACTGTCGGCGGGGCTGATCACCACATCGCGCCCGCGGGCGGCGGCCCGGGTACGGCGCACCGCCGCGGGATCGTGGCGGTCGACGATGGCGTCGATCGCCTGGCTGCTCTTGGTGACCGAAAGTGGCCCGAACCGCGCCGCCTCACTGGCGAGTGCCGCGTCGACGATCTGCAGAGTTCTCGGGTCGGTGATCAAGTCGGTACGCCAAACCAACGCCGTGGCCAGCCGCGCGCTGAGGACGCCTTCGGCGAACAGGGCCGCCACCCGGGGCAGACGGTCACGCAACGCCACTGCGAGATACATCTGTCCGGATGCCGTGCCGTGGCTAATACCTTGTGCAGCAGCAACTTCCGCTGCGATCGCATCCCAGTTGTCGCATGACCAGCTGGCGCGATCCACCGGACCGTCGGCACGCAGGCGGACCAATTCGGCGATCGCCTGCAGTTTGTGCGCCGCGGCCGCCGCTTCGGCCCGGGCGAATTCGGCGATCCTGGCCACCACCGCGCGATCGGTATCGAACATAGTTTCGAATATAGGGACGTCCGCCGACTAAATGGCTCGGCACGGTCGCGCGGTGTGGATAGATCCCGGACTGTGGATAACGCCGCCGCGCCGCCAGCCGCCACCCCAGCCGCCAACCCCAGCCCCGCAGCCGCCAACCCTCGGCGCTAGCCGCTCGAACGCTCCAGCACCCGAAGCCCAAGCGAAAATAGCAGCCGCACTTCGGGATCGCCCAGCGACGTCGCCAGCAGCTTTTCGATCCGGCGTACCCGATAGCGAACCGTGTTCGGGTGCACCTGCAACCAGTATGCGGCCGTGGCGATGTCGCCGAAGCTGTCCAGGTAGACCCGCAGCGTCTCGGCCAGCACGGGATCCCGCGCCCGCAGGTCGCGTATCCGTGGATCGACCAACCGCGGGTCGCTTCCGATCGTCGTGACGATCTCGTCGAGCAGGACGGTGGTGCGTGCTTCGGCCAGCGACGTCACCTGCCCAATCGAAACCGGGTGTCGCTCAGCGCTATCGAGCACTCGGTCGACCTCGCTGCGCGCCGCGGCGACCCCGGCCAGGCCGGCGACCGGCGCGGCGATGGCGGCCCGCAGCTCGACGCCGAGTTCGGCGCGCAACGCGCTGATCGTGCCGCGGACCCACGACGTCACCGACCGGGATGTCGACGTCTCGGGCAGCAGTACGTACATTCGTGAGCCTTGCGAGGCGATTTGAGCATCACGCCGAAAAGCGCTGGCGCTCAACGCCAAAACGTCGGTCAGCCGCGGGTGACGGGATCCGGTGTCGGTGGCGTCCCAGGCGATCACGGCCGCGGTGCCGTCGGCGGCCAGGCCCAGCTCGCGGGCGATCGCCGCCACGTCGGCCGGGTCGGCTTCGGTCAGGCCGAGCAGCTGTTGGACCCGTCGCGCATGCGTTGACGGCCTGGCCGCCAGCCGAAACATGATGCGGGCGGCCAACACTGCCGCGCCGCGCAGGATCTCCTCGGCGTCGTCGGCCAGTGGAGCCGACCCCTGTTGCACCCAGATGGTGCCGGCGAACACCGGCGGTCGCCGCGGCCCGGCCGGCGGCTGGTAGATCCCGATCGCCAACCGCGGACGCAGGCCCAACTCCGGGCGCTCGTCGACGCGAACCACCTCGCCGCTGGACCGCAGCGCGTCGAAGATTCCCCACTGGCTGATCCACTTCAGGTGCTCCGGCGGCCCGGCCCGGCCCAGGATGGAAAGCCGGCGCAGCTCGTCGGCCTCGTCGTTGGAGGCCGAGTAGGCAAGCACATGCGACTGCGCGTTTTCGATGCTGACCATGCCGTGGATGCGATCGGCCAGCGACTGCGCCAGGCCGAACAGATCGGTGCCGGAGTCTTCCGTCGGGTCGGTGCGGTCGCCGTGGTGTTCCAGGACGTGGTTGACCAATTGGTAGAGCCGCTCCCAGCGGGCCTGCGGTTCGACGGCCACCACCGCCGAACCGACCGCGACGGCCTTGCTCACCAGCGCGGCCGACGGCTCCTTGGCGAAGATCGCCACCGGGGAGCGCTCCCGCGCCTGCTTGTCGATCCAGCGCAGCGCCTCGTCTTCTTCCTTCAGGGCGACACCCAGGAGGAAGAACACATCGGCGGAGCTCGCAGCCGCCGCCAGGCCCAGCCGGACGTCGTCGGAATCGATCAGCGCCGCCGATCCCACCGGCAGGTCCAGGCCACGCGGAGCGTCGACCAGGCTGACCAGCGTCGCATCCAGGGCCAGCAACAGCTGGCCCAGTCCGACCCCCGGCACCCGCATATTGTCCGATTTTACTACGGTAGGCGGCATATCTTATCTGATCGGCTAACAGGATGACGGGTTGCGCCGAGGATCCTGGGCACATGGATGCGATCACTCAGGTGCCGACACCGGTCAACGAGCCGGTCCACGACTACGCCCCACACTCGCCCGAACGCGCCCGCCTGCATGCCGAACTAGCCGCGCTGGCCGACCACCCGATGGAACTCCCGCACGTCATCGCCGGCGTACACAAAATGGGCGACGGTGAACGCATCGACGTCGTTCAACCGCACCGGCACGACGCCACGCTGGGCACCCTGACCAACGCCGGGCATGCCGACGCGACGGCGGCCATCGAGGCCGCGATGGCCGCGAAGCATGACTGGGCAGCCCTGCCTTTCGACGAGCGCGCCGCGGTGTTCCTGCGCGCTGCCGACCTGCTGGCGGGCCCGTGGCGGGAGAAGATCGCCGCCGCGACGATGCTCGGCCAGTCCAAGTCCGCCTACCAGGCCGAGATCGATTCGCCGTGCGAGCAGATCGACTTCTGGCGGTTCAACGTGGCCTTCGCCCGTCAGATCCTGGCCCAACAGCCTCTCAGCGGGCCGGGAGAATGGAACCGCAGCGAGTACCGCCCGCTGGACGGATTCGTCTACGCGATAACGCCGTTCAACTTCACCTCGATCGCGGGCAACCTGCCGACCGCGCCCGCGCTGATGGGCAACACCGTGGTGTGGAAGCCGTCGATCACCCAGACGCTGTCTGCGTACCTGACCATGCAGCTGCTCGAGGCCGCCGGATTGCCGCCCGGGGTGATCAACCTGGTCACCGGCGACGGCTTCGCGGTTTCCGATGTGGCACTGGCCGATCCGCGGCTGGCCGGAATTCACTTCACCGGGTCGACGGCAACTTTTCAGCAGCTGTGGCAGCAGGTGGGCACCAATATCAGCCGCTACCAAAGCTATCCGCGACTCGTCGGTGAGACCGGTGGTAAGGACTTCGTCGTCGCACACACCTCGGCACGCCCGGAGGTGTTGTGCACGGCGTTGATTCGCGGGGCGTTCGACTATCAGGGCCAGAAGTGCTCGGCGGCTTCGCGGGCATTCATCCCGCACTCGGTATGGCAGCGGATGGGCGACGATTTCCTGGGAGCGACGGCCGGGCTGAGCTACGGCGACATCACGGACCTGACCAACTACGGCGGCGCGCTGATCGACCGGCGGTCCTTTGTCAAGAACGTCAACGCCATCGAGCGGGCCAAGGGCGCGGCCGGTGTCACGATCGCGGTCGGTGGCGAATACGACGACAGCGTCGGCTATTTCGTCCGCCCGACCGTGCTGCTGTCCGACGACCCCACCGACGAGGCGTTCTCGACCGAGTACTTCGGCCCGCTGCTTTCCGTCCACGTCTACCCCGACGATTCCTACGAGCGCATCCTCGACGTGATCGACACGGGATCCCGCTACGCGCTGACCGGTGCGGTGATCGCCGACGACCGCCAGGCGGTGCTCACCGCACAGGATCGGTTGCGTTTCGCGGCCGGCAACTTCTACGTCAACGACAAGCCGACCGGGGCCGTCGTCGGGCGCCAGCCGTTCGGCGGATCACGTGGCTCGGGGACCAACGACAAGGCGGGCTCGGTGCTGAACCTGCTGCGCTGGACGTCGGCACGCACCATCAAGGAGACGTTCGTCCCGGCCACGCAATACACGTACCCGCACATGGGGTCCGACTAATGGCCGGCGTGTTCGCCACCACGCTGCGGCCGGCGATCCTGGCCGCCAGCCGGCGTCCGGGATTGCGGCGGGCCGCCGAAGGGCTGCCGGTCACCCGTAAGGTGGTGCACCGCTTCGTACCCGGCGAGACGATCGATTCAGCACTGAATAGCGTTGCCGCGCTTCGCGATTCGAACCGTCTGGTCAGCATCGACTATCTGGGCGAGGACGTCGTGACCGCCGACGGCGCGGACGCGGCCGTGCGGGTCTACCTCGACCTGATCGAGCGGTTGGGCCGCCTCGATTCCCCGGGTGACGGAATCCGGCCGCTGGAGGTCTCGGTCAAGCTGTCGGCGCTGGGGCAGTCACTGGAGCGCGACGGAGAAAAGGTCGCACGGGAGAACGCCTGGTCGATCTGCGACGCCGCGCGGCGGGCCGGAGTGTGGGTGACGGTGGACGCCGAGGACCACACCACGACGGATTCGACGCTGTCCATCGTGCGCGAGCTGCGAACCGAATTTCCCTGGCTGGGCACGGTTTTGCAGGCGTACCTGAAGCGCACGCTGGGCGACTGCCGGGAGTTCGCCGCTTCCGGGGCCCGGATCCGGCTGTGCAAGGGCGCCTACGACGAGCCGGCGGCGGTGGCCTACCGGGGCCGCGACGAGGTCACCGACTCCTATCTGGCCTGTCTGCGGGTGCTGATGGCCGGCTCGGGGTATCCGATGGTGGCCTCGCACGACCCCGCGATCATCGCGGCGGTGCCGGCGATGGTCGGCGAATCAGGCCGTGGCACAGACGAGTTCGAATACCAGATGCTGTACGGAATCCGCGACGACGAACAGCGCCGGCTCGCCGAGGCCGGCCATCAGGTCCGGGTCTACGTGCCCTTCGGAAACCAGTGGTACGGCTACTTCATGCGCCGGCTCGCCGAACGCCCCGCCAACCTGACGTTCTTCCTGCGGGCGCTGGCCCAGCGCGGCCACTGAGAGACCGGGCCGCGCAGGCGTAGCGTCACGGCCATGAGCCCGGTCGTCGACGAGCGGTCCGACCCCGCCCGCACCCATCTGCGCCATGCCGATCCCGTGCTGGCTCACATCATCGACAAGCACCCCGACTTCGACCCCCGCGCGTGGCTGGCGGACCTCCCGCCTTTGGACGCGTTCGCAACGTTGATCTTCCAGGTCATCGGCCAACAGCTATCCGTCGCAGCCACCCGCCACATCCTCGACCGCTTCCAGGACCGCTTCAACGGACACCTCCCCACCCCCGCCGAGCTGCTGGCCATCGACCCCGATCAGCTCCGCAAGACCGGGCTGTCGCGACGCAAGATCAGCACGCTGCGAACCGTCGCCGCCCAGTTCGCCGACGGCACTCTCAGCGACAGAGACCTGCGCGGACTGTCCGATGCCGAGATCGAGACGCGCCTGACCGCCATCCCGGGTATCGGCCCCTGGACTGTGCACGGCTTTCTGATCATCGCGTTCGCGCGCCCCGACGTGGTGCTGCCCGGAGACCTCGCCCTGCGCAAGGCCATCCAGCGGTCCTATCGGCTCGACCACCTACCCAGCCAAGACGAAGTGGTCCGCCTCGCAGAGCCGTGGCGGCCGTATCGCAGTCTTGCCAGCGCCTACCTATTCCAGGACGCCTTCGGCCCTGCCACACCGTCGACCGGTACCACCGCCGATACCGGGATTTGACTCCGAACGTGCCTCATTGCCATTTGAGCTCGTCGTCGAGCCGTTCGGCTTGCTCGTCATGCGCAGCGGCGGGGCGGGTGTCGATCGTGACCTCTTGCCAGTAGGCCGGACCGTAAAGGTGAATGTCGTTGCCGCTGCTGACCTTTAGGACGCCGCCGGTGAGTACTTCGTAAGTGGCGTCGTCGGGATACTCGTCGTCTTCGTCGTGGCCCTCAAGTTGGATCCACATTTTCATGGTGAAACAGCCCTCCGCAACCTGCCGGGTTCGCTAATCCTCGTCTTCGATGCCATCGATCTCGTCGTCGATGATGTGAACCGCGGCTTCTTCGGCAGAGGCGGCGCCGCCACAGATACCGACGTCCTCGGCGACCAACTCTGCCTCGGCGTCTTCGCCAGATCCCTGGTCCGGCGCCATAAGCCGGCCCGCTCGGACTCGACCGACCTCGCGTCGCCGGGCAAATTCGGCTTCGCGCTCTGATTCGTCGGAGCGTTGTCGCTCCGCCTCATCGAGCAGCACATTGAGTCGCGACGCCGGATCCGGTTCTTCCTCGCTGAGCATCTGATCCATGGTTTCAGCCGGGCCAAATGCACCGGGCCCATATGGTTGCTCGGGCGGCGAATAGCCCTCGTCGAGAATGTCGTCCACACCGCGGTCGATGAGGCTGTCTTCTGGTTGCAGTTGGTTGTCGTCTTCGGCGCTGTATTCGCCTGCGGCAGGGCGTGCCTCGTAGTGAGTGCTCATGATCGTGTACTCCTGAATCGTGCTAACAGTGCCCGTGGCAGGCTTACGCCATCCAGGGGTCAGCCCTTGGTCATGATGTGCAGTGTGTATGACGAGCGCCGCTGTCGCGAGGGCCGAAAGTCATGTGTTGAGCCTGGATGAAGGCCGGTCGGCGCGGTTAGGGTCCGACGTCCTAGCAGGAACGCCGTTGAGTGTGCGCTCGGGGTGGGCCGGCCTGGCGTGTCGCCGCCCTATACGCACACTCAAAGCCGCCGGCGCACACTCGGCGCCCGCTCATTGGCGAACCCGCGTACCACGTGCGCGCAGACGAATTCGGTGACGACGTCTGGGTCGTTCATATCCCGGATCGGCGACGACGTGCTGAACAACGAGAACAGGATTCGCGCGAACCATTCGCCGGCCGCTTCGATGTCGAGGTCCTTGCGGACCTCACCGGTCAGCTTGGCCGCGGACAGATAGGGCGAGAGGAAGTCCACGCATTCGCGCAGCAACACTGCGGCGTCCTTGGTCAACAGCAGGCTGATCGCATCTTCGTCGAAGTACTTCTCCGATGCGATGACCCGCCGTGCCTGGGTCACGAAAACTGCCGCCGAACATAGCTTTTCCTCAAGGGTACTGCCCCGGTCCATCGCCTTGGTCATCTCGAGATAGAACCGCTGCGACGCGTGCTCGGCGCACGCCTCCACGATCGAAGCCTTGTCGCTGAAGTACTCGTAGATGGTGCTGCGCGACACCCCGGCTCGCTTGGCGATATCGACGATCGTGGCCTTTTGCAGACCCTGCTTGCCGAAACAGGAGAACGCCGACTCGATGATGAGCTCGCGGGTATCGGTCACGGTGGAAGCCTGGGCAGTCATGGGACCAACGCCCCCCGGGGCACCAGGCCGGCATCCGCCGAGGCAAACGCATCGTTGATGTCGCTCAGGTGAAACGGATCCGGCATCAGCCGGCCGAAAGGGAAACTGCTGTGCTGCAGGAAGGACAAGCCGATCGCCAAGGTGACCGGGTCGTAGAGCATCACGCCGCGGATCGACTTGTTGCCGTAGACCAGCGCGCTCGGGTCGAGTTCGAAGGTCCGCCCCATTCCGACATTGCCGACCTCGAGCAGCGTGCCGCTGTTGTTGAGGAATGAGACACCGTCGGGAATGACACCCGGCACCCCGACTACCTCGAGCACCCAATCGGCTCCGATGCCGTCGGTGCGTGCCCGCACCCGTTCGGCGACTTCTGCGGTCGAGATGCCGCTCGCGTCGATGCAGTGCGTGGCACCGAAATCGGCTGCCACATCGAGGCGTGCGGCAATCTTGTCGATGACGATGACCTCGGCGGCACCTGCGGTACGCGCGACGGCTGCGGCGTTGATGCCCAGCCCGCCCGCGCCCTGGATCACGACGCTATCGCCCATCCGCACGTCGCGTAGCGCGAACAACACCTGTGCCAGTGCGCAATTGAGCGGCGCGACGGCCTCGTCAGCAATGTCCTCGGGAACCTTGTACAGCGGTTGTCGTCGGCTGGTGTAGTAGTACTCACCGTAGGCCCCGACGAAGTGTGGCGCCTGCTCGTGGGTTCGGTATTCGCCGGCCATCAGGTTCTGGCAGGCGTGCCACCGGCCGCGCGCACAGGCGTGACATTCACCGCAGAACCAAAAGTAGGGCGCCACAACGCGATCGCCGACGGCAAGAGGTTTGCCGGTCGCGTCGGTGCGCAGCCCCTCGCCGAGCTCGGCGATCTCGCCGACCATTTCGTGGCCCATCGCATACGGACACGGCAATGGCAGCTCGCCGCGATAGATGTGCAGGTCGGATCCGCAGATCCCGGCCATCCGCAGTTTGAGCGCGGCGGTTCCCGGCGCCGGTGCGGACAACGGAAACTCGGCAAGCTCGATCGGCCCCCCGACTGCGGTCAACAATGCGAGTTTCGGCATGGGTGCCCTCCCCTCTACGACCCGCGCTTACCCGGCCGGCGCGAGAATCAAGCCACTGGTCGGCACACCGGTCCCGGAGGTGACCAACACGTGTTCGACGTTGTCGACCTGGTTGTGTGACGTTCCGCGGACCTGCCGCACGCCCTCGGTAATGCCGTTCATCCCGTGGATGTAGGCCTCGCCGAGCAACCCGCCATTGGTGTTGATCGGGAATTCCCCGCCCAGCGACAGTCGCTCCACGGTGGCGAAGTCTTTGGCTTCGCCGCGCCCGCAGAAGCCGAGTTCCTCGAGCTGGGTGAACACGAACGGCGTGAAATGGTCGTAAATGAAGGCGGTTTGAATGTCTTGGGGTTTGAGGCCCGAATCGCGCCACAGCCGGTCGGCGACCACACCCATCTCCGGGAGCCCGGTGATGTCGTCGCGGTAGTAGCTGGTCATCATCTCCCCATTGGCGGCCGCGCCCTGTGCGGCGGCCGTGATGATCGCCGGCGGCTGCTTCAGGTCACGCGCCCGTTCGGCACTGGTCACCACCAGCGCGACACCGCCGTCGCTCTCCTGACAGCAATCCAGCAGTCGCAGTACGGGTTCGACGATCCAGCGCGACTGCTGGTGGTCTTCCAACGTGATCGGGCGCTGGTAGAACCACGCGTCGGGGTTGGTCGCGGCGTGTTTGCGGTCGACGACGGCGATGCGGCCGAAGTCTTCGTTGGTGACGCCGTAGGTCGACATGTAACGCTGGGCGTGCATCGCGACCCACGCCGCGGGAGTGAGCAATCCGAAGGGCGCGTAGTGCGCCATGAACAGCGGTGTCTCCGACATGTTGCGCCCGCTGCCGCCGAACCGGAACCCGGAACGTTCGTTGAAGGCCCGCCAGCACACCACCACATCGGCGACCCCGGTCGCGACAGCCATCGCCGCATGCACGACGGTGCCGGCCGCCGCGCCGCCGCCGTGATGCACGCGGGAGAAGAAGCTGAGATCGCCGATGCCCACGTTGCGGGCGATGTCGATCTCGTCGCTGGAGTCCATCGTGAAGGTGACCATGCCGTCGACGTCGCTAAGCGACAGCCCCGCATCGTCGAGTGCGGCGCTGACCGCCTCGCATGCCAATTGCAGTTCACTGCGCCCGGATTCCTTGGAGAACTCGGTCTGGCCGATGCCGACGATCGCGCAACTTCCGGGCAGGCGACTCATGCTTGGGCCTTTGTGAAAGCTCCGTCGAGCAGGCTGAGGATCGCCGTCCCCGAGACATGATCGCCCAGGCTGTTGGACCCCCGGAAGGTCACCTCGACGAAGTTCTCTCCGTCCGTCCCTTCGGTTTTGCCGGTCACGGTGCCGGTGAAGCGCAGCGGATCGTCCGGGAAGCACGGCACGCCAAGGCGGATCGAGAGATTTTTGACCATCGCTTCGGGGCCGGCCCAATCCGTCAGAAAACGCACGCAATATCCGTTGGTGGTCAGGATGTTCATGAACAGGTTGGGCGAGCCCTGTTTCTTCGCGTATTCCACGTCGTGATGTACCGGCATGAAGTCACGCGAGGCGATCGCGCCGGCCACGATCATCGTTGTGGTGATCGGGATTTCGAGCGGGCTGACCTCGTCCCCGACGTTGATGTCGGCCCACTTCAAGGTCGTGGTGCGGTTTGCGGTCGTCGTCATCGGTTTCCTTCTCAATAGGTGCTGCCGATACCGGCCAGCTGCGCGGTGGCGGGACCAAGAGTGAGTTCGTTGTGCTTGGCCCAGAGGAAATAACGGTGCAGGGGATAGGTGATGTCGATCCCGATGCCGCCATGAACCTGCTGGGCGGCCGACGCAACGCGAGCACCGGCGTCGGCGGCCCAGAATTTCGCGATGCGGGCCGCCCGGCGCGCCGCTTTCAAGGGGCGTCCGTTCGCGATCAGCCAGGCCGCATGCCAGGTGGTCCAGCGGATCGCTTCGACGTCGATGAAGGCGTCGGCCAGTCGCTGCTGCACGGCCTGGAAGCTGCCGATCGGTCGTCCGAATTGTTCACGGCCACTGGTGTATTCAGCGGCGATCCGCAGAGCCCGCTCGGTGACGCCAAGCTGGATCGCACACAGCCCGATCAGCGCCCGGGTGTGCAGCGATTCGATTGTGCCCTCCAGCCGGTCAGCATCGGAAACTGTCGCACCGCAGAGGAATACGTCTGCATGCGGTTCTCGGCTGGTGGTGGCTACCGGTCGAATCTCGACGCCCGGGGCGTCGCTGGGCAGCAGGAACAGGCTCACCCGCCCGTCGTCGGTGGTGGCGGGCACCAACACGGTGTCGGCAAGCTGGGCCGCCGGCACCAGTTCCTTGGCCCCGTCCAGGCGCCAGTTCTGGCCGTCGCGAACGGCTTTGGTGACAGGCCTGAGCGGGTCGGAACGGCCGGGTTCGGCCAGCCCGGCGGTGAGGATGCGAGTTCCGGCGATGACGCCGGGCAGGAACCGCTGTTGTTGCTCGCGACTACCGTGGCGGGCGATCGGGTCCGCGCCCAGCACCAGGGTCGCGTAGGCCGGCACCGGGGCCACGCTCCACCCGACCTCGGCCAGCAACACGCCGAGTTCCACGAAGCCGCCGCCGTTACCTCCCAACGACTCCGGCAACGCGGTGCCCAGCAGGTCGACGGCCGCGAGTTCTTGCCAGAGCAAGGGGTCGAAGCGGGTCTCGCCGGCTTCGAGCTCGGTCAGTCGCTCCGGGGTGGCGCGGCGGACAAACAGGTCGCGGGCCACCTTGCGGACGGTCTCTTGTTCTTCGGTGAAGGTGAAATCCATCGGGCGTTACCTAGCTGCTCGGCCGGAACTGGTGCAGCACAAGACCTTCCGAACCGGGACCGTCGAAGGACCGGTAGAAGACCTCGACCGGCATTCCGACGGTGACGTCCGCCGGGTCGATGTCACAGAGATTCGATACCAGCCGCACGCCCTCGGCGAGCTCCACCAGCACCACGATGTAGGGGTACTCGAAGAAGGGAAACTTGGGTTCGTGCGGCATCACGTAGCTGTAGACGGTGCCGCGGCCCGACGATTCGATGGCCTCCCACTCCAGCGAACGGCAGTGGGGGCACATGGGCCGTGCCGGATTGCGCAGCGTTGCGCATCCCTTGCAGCGCTGGATCAGCAGCTTGTGCTCGCGCAGCCCGTTCCAGAAGAACTCGGTGTCCGGACTGATCGCCGGTGCCAGGCGGGTGCTCATGAGTTCTCCGGCTTGAAACGCAGTACCCGGAATCGTTGCCGGCCCAGCACTTCGCCGTTTTGATCGGAATACGTGATCACCCAGGTCAGGAAGAAGCCGGACCCTTTCGCGGTCTTCTTCTCGTCGGAGACTTCCTCGAACACCGACGTCGCGCTGATCACGTCGCCCAGCCGGGGATAGCGTTCGATCTCGAATTCCGAGTTGGTCGCGACCGTGCTGCTGTATCCGGCTTCGTCCAGGAACGCCGTGGGGTTGTTCGTGATCTCCATCGGTGCCCCGCCGCGCTCGCCGATCCCCTCCAGCTTGGGCGACGGCATCGTCCAGGTCTGCAGCATGACCGGCGGCGACACGATGCCGCCGAACCGCGAGGCTGCCGCGAACTCCGGATCGAGGTACACCGGGTTCATGTCGTCCAGCGCGTACGCCCAATGCCGGATCATCGGCTGATTCACCGGATCCGGTGCCACCGTGGGCTTTCCGCTCCCCCCGGTCGGCTTGTTCACGAGCCCCCGCAACTTGGCGAGGAACTCGGGATCGTGGTTGGTCACTTGCTGGATCCTCCTGACTGTTCCTGAGCAGGTTGGGGCGCCCGCAGGTCACGTGGTGCTCGAGGCATGCCCAATCCCGCCATGGCGATGATGTCACGCTGAATTTCGTTGGCCCCGCCGCCGAACGTGTTGATGACCGCGAACCGGTACGCGGACTCCAGCGCCCCGCGTAGTGGCGCGTCGTTGCCCGTGCGTACTCCGTTGTGGTCGAGCACCTCCAGCAGTTGGCGGGCGACCTGCTGGGTGAGTTCGGTGCCGAACACCTTGGCAGCCGAGGCCTCGCCCATGTTGAGCACGCCCTTCGTCATCGCCGCGTTCACCCGCACGTTCACCAGTTTGTACGCGGCAACCTGCGCCTCGACCCGGGCCAGTGTCTGCCGAACCCACGGCTGGTCGATCACCTGCCCGTCGTCGAGCTGCGTGGTGCGGGCCCAGTCCAGGGTCTTCTCGAAGAGCGGCTCGAGTGCGCCGAGGTTACCCAGGGCCGCGCGTTCGAAATTCAGCTGCGTGGTGATCAGTTGCCAGCCCTGGTTCTCGCCGCCGACCAGCGCGCTCGCCGGGACCCGCACGTTGTCGTAGAACGTGTAGAAGGTGGAGACACCGGGCATGGTCGGCAGCGGCTGCCAGGAGAATCCGGGTGACGAGGTGGGCACGATGAGGATGGAAATCCCTTTGTGTTTCTTGGCATTCGGATCGGTGCGCGCCGCCAGCCAGATGTAGTCGGCGTACGCGGCGCCGCTGGTGAACATCTTCTGTCCGTTGATCACGTACTCGTCACCGTCGCGCACCGCGGTCGTGCATACCGACGCCAGGTCGCTGCCGGCTCCCGGCTCGGAATAGCCGATCGCGAATTCGACGCTGCCGTCGAGAATTGACGGCAGGAACTTCTGTTTCTGTTCCTCGGTACCGCACTGCATCAGGGTCGGTCCGACCGTGTTAAGCGTCACCAGCGGGATCGGAGCGTCGACCCGGCGCGCCTCCTCGGAGAAGATGAATTGCTCGATCGCCGAGAAGCCGCGTCCGCCATACTCTTTGGGCCAGCCCACGCCGAGCAGGTTCGCCTCGGCCAGGGCGCGCACGCACTCCCGCACCTCCGGACCGCCCTCGACGCGGTCCTTGATCGCGTCGGTGCGCTCGGGCGTCATCACCTCTTCCAGTGTGGCGCGGAACTCGGCGCGCAGCTTTTCCTGCTCCGGTGTGTACTCGAGGTGCATTGCTCAGCCGCTCATCCCGAGTCGCACCGGCATGCGCTTCACCCCGGGCACCATCGTGGCCCGCATTCGATCGACCTCACCCGCCAGCTCGATCGTAGGGAAGCGCCGCAGCAGCTCGTCGAACATCACGGTTGCCTCCAGGCGCGCCAATTGCGCGCCGATGCAGGAATGCTCACCGCACCCGAACGCGATGTGCGGGTTCGGATGCCGGGTCACTTTGAATTCCTCTGAGTCGGAACCGAATATGTCCTCGTCCCGGTTCGCCGAGCCGTACAGCATCACCACCACCTCGCCGGCGCGGATCTGCTGACCGCGAATCTCGACGTCGGCCGTGGCGGTGCGGGCCATATGGACCACCGGGCTGTTCCACCGCAACATCTCTTCGACGGCCAGCGGGATCAGCGTCCGGTCCTCGACCAGCAGGCGGTGCTGGTCGGGATGCGTGATCAGCGCCAGCGTGCCCAGCGCGATCAAATTCCGGGTGGTCTCGTTTCCGGCCACCAGTAGCAGGAACGCGAAGTTGAGCAGGTCTTCGTCGGTGAGCCGTTGCTCGTCGATCTCGGCGCCGGCCAACACCGACAGCAAGTCGTCGCGCGGTTGTATGCGCCTGGCGGCGATCAGCTGCTGGAAGTACTCGTAGAGTTGCCCGGCCGCCACCATCGGGTCGAGCTCGATCTCCGGATCGGCCGTGCCGGTGGCCGCATCCGACCAGGCCCGGAACTGCTCCCAGTCGTCGGGCGGGGCGCCGATGAGCTCGGCGATCATCCGGGTGGGCAGCGGTGCGGCAATCTGTTCGGCGAACTCGTGGACCGAACCCGGCTCAACGCCGTCGAGGATGCCCGCCACGATCTCACGGATCTTTCCCTCGAGCACCGAAACCCGGCGCCGGCTGAATCCCGAGTTGATCAACTTGCGCATCTGCCGGTGGCGCGGCGGGTCGGTGAAGATGAGGCCGCCCAGCTGCACCGGGTCGGGAATCTGCGGGTCGGGGATGCTGATGCCTTTGGTGGAGGTGAACAGGGCCGGGTTGCTCGACACAAAGCGGATGTCCTCGTATTTCAGCAGCGCCCAGAAGTTGGTGACGTCGTTCCAGCACACCGGTGCCGTCGCGCGCAGCTCCCGGTACGCCGGATAGGGATCGCCCGCGTAGAAGTCGGGTGAATGCAGTGGGACAGTGGTCTGCACGGCCGGGCCTCCTAGAACCAGCGGGATCACTATCCGACAGATTGTCGCAATGTGTCCTGCGACGTTGTGTCTACTCTGGCCTGCCCGACGCTGTCAATACGTGCGCAACGCGGTGTAATACCCCGGAATTCACGCAATTGGTGATTGACGTCACAGGTGCATGGGTGTACACCAGGTGTTTAGATGACCGACCGTCGGGTGAGGACGCAGATGACCGAGCTACAAACTCCGAAAACGCTTGTCGACACCTACCAGCTGTATATCGACGGTAACTGGGTCGAGCCGGCCGACGGTCGCTACGAGGACATCTCCCCGGCCAGTGAGCAGGTGATCGCGAACGCACCCGACGCGAGCGTCGCACAGGTCGGCGACGCGATCGCGGCCGCGCGGCGTGCCTTCGACAGCGGACCGTGGGGCACGATGAGCGCCGAGCAGCGCGCCGGGTGTCTCAGTCAGCTCGGCGATGCGCTGATGAAACACGCCGACGACTTCTTCGCGCTCTCGCAAGTGGAGTGGGGCTGCATCGCCAACGAGCGGATGATGCAGATCGACGGCGCCGGGTTCATGTCCATGTACGCCGCCCAGCTCGCCACCCAGCTGACCGACCAAGAGGTCAGCGGGATGGGCGCGGGAACCACGGTGCTGCGCCATCAGCCGCTGGGCGTGGTCTCCGTGCTGACGCCGTGGAACTTCCCGCACTGCCTCAACGTGATGAAGCTCAACCATGCCCTTGCCGCGGGAAACACGGTCGTGCTCAAGCCGTCACCGCTGACGCCCTTGGCCGGACTTGCCCTCGCGCGGATCATCGACGAATACACCGACATACCACCGGGTGTCGTCAACGTGGTCACGCCGTCGGGCGTCGAGGCCGCCAAGCTGCTGACCACCGATCCGCGAATCGACATGGTCAGCTTCACCGGCAGTTCGGTCGTCGGCCGCCAGGTGATGTCCGCCGCCGGGGACACGATGAAGAGGCTTCTGCTCGAGCTCGGTGGCAAGTCGGCGAGCATCGTTCTCGACGACACCGAGATCACCGACGAGATGCTGCAGCAGATGCTGTTCGACGGCTGCTCGCTGCACGCCGGGCAGGCCTGCATCCTGCACAGCCGGCTGCTGCTTCCCGATTCGCTGCACGACGAGGTGGTCGATCGGCTGGCCGCATTGGCGGGGGCGGTCAAGGTCGGCGACCCCACCGATCCCGACGTGCAGATGGGTCCGCTGATCAGCGCCGCGCAACGGGATCGGGTCGAGGCGCACGTGGCCGGCGCGCGCAGCGAGGGGGCCAAAGTGGTGACCGGCGGGCGTCGTCCGCCCGGCCTGCACTCCGGTTTCTACTTCGAGCCCACGATCCTGACCGGTGTCGAGCCGAATTCGACTATCGCGCAAGAGGAAGTGTTCGGTCCGGTGATGACGGTGCTGCGCTACCGCGACGAGGAGGATGCGATCGCGATCGCGAACAACTCGCAGTACGGGCTCTCCGGCGCGGTGTGGGGTGCCGACGTGGATCGCGCTGCCCGCGTCGCGCGTCGCATCCGGACCGGGCAGGTCGCCGTCAACGGCTGCAGCCCGGGTGGCGCGCCGTTCGGCGGCTTCAAACTGAGCGGACTGGGCCGCGAGGGCGGTGGCCTCATCGGCGTCCATCAATACATGGAACAGATGGCCATCGGGGTTCCCGCGTGACGGGACCCCTCACCGGGCTCCACGTCGTCGAAATCGCCAACCAGATCGCAGGTCCTTACGCCGCAAAGCTTTTCGTAGACCTCGGCGCCGAGGTCACCAAGATCGAGCCGCCCGCCGGGGATCCGCTGCGCCGCTGGGGCCCGTTCGGAGATGCCGACTCGGCATGCGGCGGCTTGTTCGGATACCTCAATGCGGGCAAGAGCGG
This sequence comes from Mycobacterium sp. 050128, assembly GCF_036409155.1. Classification (NCBI taxonomy): domain Bacteria; kingdom Bacillati; phylum Actinomycetota; class Actinomycetes; order Mycobacteriales; family Mycobacteriaceae; genus Mycobacterium; species Mycobacterium sp. 050128. Next base: position 2,920,072 of record NZ_JAZGLW010000001.1, read on the forward strand.
TGCCACCCTTGATCTCGATGAGCCGAAAAGCGTTGCGGCCGCCCGCGAACTGATCGCCGGCGCGCATCTGCTGGTGGAGAACTTCGCACCCGCAACGCTGGACGGCTGGGGCCTCGGCATCGATACCCTGCAACAGCTCAACCCGAACCTGGTGGTGCTGCGTATTTCTCACTGCGGCCAGTCGGGACCGATGCGGGACCGGCCGATGACGCCGCTGACCTTGCAGGCGGCATCGGGCTGGATCAGTAGCCGGGATCCCGACCGCCCACCGGTGCAGGTCGGTGGCCGGATCTCCGAATATGTCGCGGGGTCCTACGGGGCACTGGGAGCGCTGACCGCGCTGCGCATGCGGTCCGTCGGCCGGATCCGCGAGGTGGACGTGTCGCAGGTCGAGGCGTTGCTGTCGACGCTGCCCTATCCGATGCTGATGGCGCAGCGGATGAAACGACTTGGGCTGCCGGCGAATATGCGCTCGGCACCGATGCTGGGAGTGGTGCGGGCCGCCGACGGCTGGGTGGGCATCAACTGCCTGACGGGCCAGCACTGGCTCGACGTGTGCGCGATGCTCGGGCTGCCCGAGTACGGCGAGCAGCAGATCGCGATCATGCTGGGCGGTCCCGAACGCGACGAATTCTTCGCCAAGGCCGAGCCGATGCTTGCTGCGCAGACGGTAGCCGAGATCGTCGAACTGGGCCAGGCGCTGCGGATTCCGGCCGCCCCGGTCAACGACGGCGCCAGCGTACTGGAGTGCCCGCAGTACGCCAAGCGCGGATTCTTCGTCGAATCCGGTTCGCATCGACGCCCCGGGCCGCCCTACCGGTTCTCGAAAACGCCTGTGCCGCAACCAGGCCCGCCGCCACGCCTGGGGGCAAGGCCCGCCCCGTGGTCCACCGCGGGCCAACCGCTGTCGCCGGCAGCAGGCGAGGTGCCGTTCGCCGGATTGCGGGTGCTGGATCTGACCACGTTTTGGGCGGGCGCGTATCTGACCTGCTACCTCGGCGCGTTCGGCGCCGACGTCGTCAAGGTCGAATCGATCCAGCGGCCCGACGGCCACCGCTACTCGGGGGCGTTCGCCTACGAGGGCGACGATTGGTACGAGCGCAGTCCCATCTGGCAGGGCACCAACCTCAACAAGCGCGACCTGACGCTAGACCTGACTTCGCGGCGTGGCCTCGAGATCGCCCGCCGGCTCGCCGCTGCGGCCGATGTCGTGGTGGAGAATTTCTCGCCGCGCGTGGTGGAGAACTTCGGACTGGATTACGACGCGCTGACCGCGCTGAACCCCGACGTGATCATGATACGGATGCCCGGCTACGGATTGGCCGGCCCGTGGCGCGACTACGTCGGCTGGGCCCTGAACTTCGAGCAGACCGCCGGCATGTCGGCGATCACCGGCTATCCCGACGGGCCGCCCTGCAATCCGCAGGGCCCGGCCGACCCGATCGTCGGGGTGCACGCAGCAGTCGCGCTGCTCGCCGCGCTCGAACACCGCAGCCGGACCGGCGCAGGGCAGCTGATCGAAGTCGCCCAAATCGAGGTCGCCGCGGCCGTGACCGCCGAGCCGGTGATCGAGTACTCGATGAACGGGGTCGTCTCGTCCCGGCAAGGCAACCGTCAGCGCGGCTACCTGCAGGGCGTCTATCCGACCGCCGCCGACGGTGCGTGGGTTGCGATATCGCTGCCCGGCGACGAGACGATCGACCACGACGTCTTCGACGAGCTGGTTGCCGCCTGGACCCGCGCGCAACAGCCCGCTGACATCATCAAAAGTCTTGTAAAGCAGGGCATTCCGGTTGAGCAGGTGATCACCGGCGAGCAGATGTATGACCCCGAGTTCATCGGCGCCCAGCTCGACGCGCGTGGCTTCTACGAAGAGTTCGAACATCCGATCACCGGCCCGCACCGCTATCCCGGCTGGCCGTTTCGCATCAGTCCCGGCCCAGACCGCCACCACCGCGGCGCGCCGCCGACACTGGGGCAGCACAACAACGAGATCCTGCGTGGTCTCGGTCTGTCCGACGACGAGGTGGCCGCGCTGCGCGATCAGCGGGTGATCGGCGAGCGGGTGCGCGGCGCCTAGCCGCCGAACCGCACCGGCATGCGGGTCACCAACGGCAACATGGTGGCCGGCATCCGGTCCACCTCGCCGCCCAGCTCCAGATCGGGAAAGCGGCCCAGCAGCTCGCCGAAAAACACCGTCGCCGTGAGACGGGCCAATTGCGCACCGACACAAGCATGTTCACCGGAGCCGAAGGCGATGTGCGGGTTCGGACTCCGGGTCACCTTGAATTCTTCGGCGTCGGAACCGAATACGTCCTCGTCACGGTTGGCCGACCCGTACAGCATCACCACTAATTCACCCTCGGCGATCCGCTGACCGCGAATCTCGGCGTCGGCCGTGGCGGTGCGGGCCATGTGCGTCACGGGGCTGGTCCAGCGCAACATCTCCTCGACGCCCCCGGGGACCAACGTCGGATCGTCGACGAGTAGCCGGCGTTGGTCGGGGTGCGCGATCAGCGCCAGCGTGCCGAGCGCGAGCAGGCTGCGGGTGGTTTCGATTCCGGAGGCCAGCAGCAGGAACGAAAAGTCAAGCAGCTCTTCGTCACTGAGCCCAAGCCCGTCGGCCCGCGCGCCGGCCAGCACCGCCAACACGTCGTCGCCACCGGCGGTGCGGCTGGCCGCGACCAGCTGGCGGATGCAGTGATAGAGCCGGCCCGCGGTCTCGAAGGCGTCGAGATCGTGGTTGGCGCCGGCGGTGGCGATCACCGTATCCGTCCAGGCCCGGAATTGCTCGCGGTCCTCGCGCGGAACACCGAGTAGTTCGGCGATCACGCGCGCCGGCAGGGGAGCGGCAATGGTATCGACGAAGTCGTGTACCGAGCCCGGCTCGATGCCGTCCAGCAACCCGCCCACGATCTCGCGGATCGCCGGTTCCAGCAGCGCGCCTTGGCGGCGGGTGAATCCGGCGTTGATCAGCTTGCGCAGCTGCCGGTGCCGCGGCGGGTCGGTGAAGATGAGGCTGCTTTCCTGCACGGGATTCGGCATGCCCGGCGCGGGAATGTTGATGCCGTGGGTGGAGGTGAACAGCGCCGGGTTCGTCGACACGAAGCGGATGTCGTCGTAGCGCAGCAGCGCCCAGAACTTGGCGACGTCGTTCCAGCACACCGGTGCCGTCGCGCGTAGCTCTTGGTAGCAGGGGTAGGGATCGCCCGCGTAGAAGTCGGGGGAGTGCAACGGAAACGAACTCTGCATGGCAAAGCCTCCCTGACCCGGTCGAGCAGCACCCTACCGAAGGCGATGCGACACCGGCGTGAGCCTTTCGTAAACGGCTTGTCACATGCCAAGCTGCTGACATGGTCATCGAGATCGCCCGTCCGAAGCTCGAAGGAAACGTCGCCGTCGGCGACGACCGCCAAATCGGGTTCGCCGAATTCGGTGACCCCCTGGGCCGGGCGGTGTTCTGGCTGCACGGCACCCCGGGTGCCCGCCGGCAAATTCCGACCGAGGCCCGCGTCTACGCCGAAGAACACGGCATCCGGCTGATCGGGCTGGATCGGCCGGGGATCGGCTCGTCGACGCCGCACCGCTACGAGAACATCCGGGCGTTCGCCGATGACCTGGGCACGATCGCCGACACCCTCGGTATCGACAAGATGGCCGTCATCGGCCTGTCCGGCGGGGGCCCGTACGCACTCGCCTGTGCCGCGGTGCTGCCCGATCGCGTCGTGGCGGCCGGGGTGCTCGGGGGCGTCGCGCCGTTCGTCGGCGACGAAGGGATCAGCAGCGGTCTGATGAACCTGGGCAAGCGGGTGGCGCCGTTGTTGCGGCTGGGCGGCGACCCGCTGCGGATCGGCGCCAGCCTGATGGTCCGGGCCATCCGTCCGGTCGCGAACACCGCGCTGTATCTGTATGCCGCGATATCGCCGGAAGCCGACCGGCGGCTGCTCACCCGGCCCGAGTTCGGCGCCATGTTCCTGGACGATTTGCTCAACGGCAGCCGCAAACAGCTCGCGGCCCCGTTCAACGACGTCATCCTGTTCGTCCGGGACTGGGGGTTCCGGCTCGACGAGGTCAAGGTCCCGGTCCGGTGGTGGCACGGCGACAGCGACCACATCGTGCCCTTTGCCCACGGCCAGCACGTGGCGTCCAAGCTGGCGGACTGCGAATTGTTCGTGCTGCCCGGCGAAAGTCATCTGGCCGGGCTGGGCCGCGGCGAAGAGATCCTGGCCACGCTGATGAAAATATGGGACGAGCAGGCCTGACGGCGCATAGCCGACAAGTCTCGGTAGCCTGCTGAGGTGCTGCTCGCCTCGCTGAATCCCGCTGCCGTGACCGCCACCGACATCCCCGACGCGGTCAAGATCGACGGCGCCGTATTGAGTCGCAGCGACCTGGTCGGCGGTGCCACGTCGGTGGCCGAACGCGTCGCCGGGGCGGACCGGGTCGCGGTCCTGGCCACCCCGAGCGTGTCGACCGTGCTGGCGGTCACCGGCTGCCTGATCGCCGGCGTCCCGTTCGTCCCGGTGCCCTCCGATGTCGGCGCGGCCGAACGCAAGCACATGCTGACCGACTCCGGCGCGCAGGCCTGGTTGGGACCCGAGCCTGACGAGCCCGAAGGGCTGCCGCACATCCCGGTACGACTGCACGCGCGCTCCTGGCATCGCTATCCCGAGCCGGCGCCCGAGGCCACCGCAATGGTCATCTACACCTCCGGCACCACGGGAGCGCCCAAGGGCGTCGTGGTGAGCCGCCGCGCCATCGCCGCCGACCTGGATGCGCTGGCGCAGGCCTGGCAGTGGACTCCCGACGATGTACTGGTGCACGGCTTGCCGCTGTTTCACATCCACGGCTTGGTGCTGGGTCTGCTCGGGTCGCTGCGGATGGGAAATCGCTTCGTACACACCGGAAAACCGACACCGGCCGGCTATGCGAAGGCCCACACGGAGTCCGGTGGCACCCTGTACTTCGCGGTGCCGACGGTGTGGTCGCGGGTGGCGGCCGATCAGACGGCGGCCGAGACATTGCGATCGGCACGGCTGCTGGTGTCCGGTAGCGCGGCGCTTCCGATACCGGTGTTCGACCGGCTGGAACAGCTGACCGGGCACCGGCCCATCGAACGCTACGGCGCCTCGGAGTCGTTGATCACGGTGTCGACGCGCGCCGACGGTGAACGCCGCCCGGGCTGGGTCGGGCTGCCGCTGAGTGGCGTCGAGACCAGACTGCTCGACGACGCCGGCGACCCCGTCCCGCACGACGGGGAAACGGTTGGCAAGCTTGCGGTTCGGGGCCCGACCCTGTTCGACGGGTACCTGAATCGGCCGGAGGCCACCGCGGAGGTTTTCGATGCCGACGGTTGGTACTCCACCGGCGATGTCGCGGTCATCGACGGCGAGGGAATGCACCGCATCGTCGGCCGCGAATCGGTTGACCTGATCAAATCGGGGGGATATCGCATTGGCGCAGGCGAAATCGAGACATCGCTATTGGGGCACCCCGGCGTGCAGGAGGCGGCCGTTGTCGGAATGCCCGACGACGACCTGGGCCAGCGCATCGTCGCGTTCGTGGTCGGCGCTTCCGATCTCAACGCCGACGAACTGATTAACTTTGTCGCCCAAGACCTTTCGATACACAAACGCCCGCGCGAGGTGCGGTTCGTGGACGCGTTGCCGCGCAACGCGATGGGCAAGGTCGTCAAGAAGCAGTTGCTGTCCGAGGGATGAGACGTAGAGCCGGTTCTGGTATGCAGGCAAACACACCAAAGGGACAGGTGAGGACGGGCCATGGGTGAGTCGATCCGCGCGGCGGGTGCTGCGACGACGATCGCGGACCAGCCGCGCGCCACCCCGATGGCGCGGGTCGCGATCTCGTGTCTGGTCGGCTCGGCAATCGAGTTCTACGACTTCCTGATCTACGGCACCGCGGCGGCGCTGGTGTTTCCCGCCGTGTTCTTTCCGAACCTCACACCCGGCATGGCGATGATCGCCTCGATGGGAACGTTCGCCACGGCATTTTTGTCGCGACCCATCGGCGCGGCCGTCTTCGGGTACTTCGGCGACCGGCTGGGCCGCAAGAAGACGCTGATCTCCACGTTGCTGATCATGGCCGTGGCCACCGTGAGTGTCGGCCTGGTTCCCAGCACCGCGTCCATCGGGATGGCGGCGCCGTTGATCCTGATGGGGCTGCGGCTGCTGCAGGGTTTTGCGGTGGGCGGCGAATGGGCCGGGTCGGCGTTGTTGAGCGCCGAATACGCCCCGGGCGGTCGACGTGGTTTGTACGGCATGTTCACCCTGCTGGGCGGCGGTGTCGCCGGAGTGCTGAGCAGCCTGACCTTCCTCGGCGTGAACGTCACGATCGGCGAATACAGCCCCGAGTTTCTGCAGTGGGGATGGCGGATACCGTTCCTGATCAGCTCGGTGTTGATCGCACTGGCGTTGTACGTGCGGCTCAACATCGACGAGACTCCGGTGTTCGCCGAGGAAAAGTCACGCGACCTGGTGCCGAAAGCGCCGCTGGCCGAGGTGTTTCGCCTGCAGGGCCGGGAGATCGTGTTGGCCGCCGGCAGCGTGCTGTGCACGATGGCGTTCTGCTACATGGGCAACACGTATTTCACGATGTATGCGCACACGCACCTGGGTTACACGCGCGGCTTCATCTGGTCGATCGGCGTGCTGAGCGGTCTGGTGAGCATCGCGTCGGTAATCGCGTCGGCGATTCTGAGCGATCGATTCGGCCGGCGCCGGATCATGTTGGTGGGCTGGGCGGCCTGTGTGCCGTGGGCGTTCGTGGTGATCCCCCTGATCGACACCGGCGATAAGGCCTTGTATGCGGTTGCGATTGTCGGCACCTTCGCGATCTCCGGGATCGGCAGCGGACCCATCGGAGCCTTTATCCCCGAACTCTTCGCGACCCGTTACCGCTATAGCGGCTCGGCACTGGCGATCAACCTGGCCGGCGTCTTCGGTGGAGCGCTTCCGCCGCTGATCGCCGGGACGCTGCTGGCGACCTACGGCGGCTGGTCGATCGGGGTGATGCTGGCTGCCCTCGCGTTGACCAGCCTGGTCTCGGCCTATCTGCTGCCCGAAATGCACGGGACGTCGCTGTAGCTCAGTTGGCGTGCAGGTCCTCGTTCAGCGCAATGCCCTGACCGCCGCGGGCCACCACTTCCACGGCACCGCTGACCGAATTGCGGCGGAACAACAGGTTGTTGCCGCCCGACAGCTCGAGTGCCTTCATCGTTTTGGCCTCGGGCGTAATGACTTTGGTGCCGGCCGTGACATACAGGCCGGCTTCGATGACGCAGTCGTCGCCCAGCGAGATGCCCAGGCCCGCGTTGGCGCCGAGCAGACACCTCTTGCCGATCGAAATGACTTCGGTGCCACCGCCGGACAGTGTGCCCATGATCGAGGCGCCGCCGCCGATGTCGGAGCCGTCGCCCACCACCACGCCGGCCGAGATGCGGCCTTCGACCATCGACGTGCCCAGCGTGCCGGCGTTGTAGTTGACGAAACCTTCGTGCATCACCGTGGTGCCGGATGCGAGGTGCGCGCCCAGGCGCACCCGGTCGGCGTCGGCGATGCGGACCCCGGTGGGCATCACGTAGTCGACCATCCTCGGGAACTTGTCGACGCCGTAGACGGTCACCTGCCCCTTGCGGCGCAGCCGCGCGCGGACCGTCTCGAAACCCTCGATCGCGCAGGGTCCGTGGTTAGTCCACACCACATTGGTCAACACCCCGAACAAGCCGCCGGCGTTCAGCCCATGCGGCGCGACCAGGCGGTGCGACAGCAGATGCAGCCGCAGGTAGGCGTCGTAGGCGTCGGCGGCCACCTCGTCGAGTGAGCCGATAACCGTGCGCACGGCCACGGTTTCGGTGTTGCGGTCGTCGTCGCGTCCGACCAGTGCGGCCAGCTCCGGCGGAACATCGGACAGCGCGAGGCGCGACGTGCCGCTGGTGTCCGACTCCGTCAGTTCCGGTGCGGGAAACCACGTGTCGAGGATCGATCCGTCGGAAGCCAGCGTCGCCAGCCCGATACCTGCAGCTCCAGTCACGGCGGTCAGGTTACTTGCCGCGCCGAGCAGACGGATAGCCTGGTTGCGTGCTGGACTTGCATTCCGATCCGATCGAGTTGACCGCGGCGCTGGTCGACATCCCCAGCGAGTCGCGAGACGAAGCACGCATCGCCGACGAGGTGGAGGCCGCGCTGCGCGCCCAGACCACCGGCTTCGAGATCGTCCGCAGCGGCAACGCGGTGCTGGCGCGCACCCAGCGAAACCTGCCGTCGCGGGTGCTGCTGGCCGGCCATCTCGACACCGTCCCGGTTGCCGACAACCTGCCCAGCCATCGCTGCACCGGCGCCGAAGGCGATGTGCTGCACGGCTGTGGCACTTCGGACATGAAATCCGGCGACGCCGTCTTTCTGCATCTGGCCGCCACGGTGGCCGAACCGGCACACGATCTGACGCTGGTGCTCTACGACTGCGAGGAAATCGACGCGGCTGCAAACGGTTTGGGCCGCATCGAGCGCGAGCTGCCGGACTGGTTGGCCGCCGACGTCGCGATCCTGGGCGAGCCCACCGGCGGCTACATCGAGGCCGGCTGCCAGGGGACGCTGCGAGTTGTGGTCAGCGCCACCGGAACTCGCGCGCACTCGGCGCGGTCATGGTTGGGCGACAACGCAATTCACAAACTCGGTACGGTGCTGGACCGGTTGGCCTCGTACCAGGCTCGGACGGTCGACATCGACGGCTGCCAATACCGCGAAGGCCTCTCGGCGGTGCGGGTCGACGGCGGCGTCGCCGGCAACGTGATTCCCGACGCCGCCTCGGTCACCGTCAATTACCGCTTCGCCCCCGACCGGTCGCTCACCGAGGCGCTGCAACACGTGCACGACGTGCTGGACGGAATCGACGTGCGGATCGAGCAGACCGACGGCGCGGCGGGAGCGCTACCCGGGTTGTCGCGGCCGGCCGCCAAGGCGCTGGTCGAGGCCGCCGGTGGGCAGGTGCGCGCCAAGTACGGCTGGACGGACGTGTCCCGATTCGCCGCCCTGGGCATCCCGGCGGTCAACTTCGGGCCCGGCGACCCCAACCTGGCGCACACCCGCGACGAGCGGGTACCCGTCGCCGCGATCACCGCCGCCGTGGACATGCTGCGGGGATACCTGGGCGGCTAAGCGCACTGCTGGGCCTGCGCGGCCGCATTGGCGGCCGCGGCGTGCAGACCGACCGCCGTCAGCTCCCCGGCCACCGCGCGCAGCGCGTCGCCGTCGTTGGTCGCCAGCGCCTTGGCATGCGCCAGCGCGAGCTGTCCCGCCACGCAGTCGACCTCGTCGCACAGCCGGGCCAGCGGATCCACCGCGCGGATGTCGCCGAGGCGGACGGCCTCGTGCCAGACGCGAAGCGCCACCGCCGACTGCCCGCGCCGTTCGGCCATCCGGGCCGCGTCGCGGGCCGCCGAAATCGCCCCGTGCGAGTCGCGCGCGGCGGCCAGCCGCCAGGCCCGGGCCACGCCCAGCTCGGGGCTGAACAGAGCCGACTTGGTGCCATGCCGAGATTCCGCTCTGCTCAAGGCTTTTGCCGCGGCAGCGATGTCGCCCTGTTGGGCCAGCGCGGTGGCCAGCAGCATCAGCGACAGCGGCCCCCACGAGTAGCCGGTGCGTTCCAGGGCCGCGGCCGCCGGGCCCAACAGCGCGGCGGCATCGGCGAATCGGCCGGCGGCGATCAGCATGTGCGCGAGCAGCACCTCGCCGATCGCGCGGCCGGGCTGCTGCAATTCGGCGAAATCGGTGAATTGCTGCGCCAGTTCGGTCGCCGTTTCGACCCGGCCCGCCATCAGCAGGGTTGTCGTCTCGCCCAGGCCGACCGTGAACCGCAGCAGTCCGGGGTGCTCGGCGTTGCGCGCCCGCTGCGCCAGCGGCTCGACGTCGGCGAACCGGCCTTGGCGCGCCGAACACAGCGTGGCCGCGCTGGCCGCCCAGGCCACCGCCTGGTCGTCGGCGGCCGGTGAGTCCAGCACCCGGTGCGCGATCTCGACGGCACCCTCGACGTTGCCCGCATTCATCGCGAAGGTGGCGCTGAGCGCGTCGAGGGTGAGGCGTCCAGCGACGTCGTCGACCCGATTGCGGATGGTCAGCAGGAACGCGGTGGCCCGCTCCGGCTCGCTGAGCATGAAGAACTGGTTGGCCGCCCGCAGCAGGGTCCAGGCCATCAGTTCGTCTTCTGACAACGCGGCGGAGTCGACGGCGGCCAGCAGTTCCTCTGCCTCTCGGCCCCGGCCCTGAAACGCCAGCGAATTCGCCAGCGGCAGCCGCGCGGCCAGTGCCTGGCCATCCTCGCAGCGCGCCAGCGCGGCGCGGGCGAATCGCTCGCCCAGCGTCAGATCGCCGAGCCGCAGCGCCTGCTGTGCGGCGTCGACGACCTCGGCCACCGGCTGCGGGGCATCGCTGTCCAGCGCCAGGGACGCCAGCCGCAGCCGGTCGCTGAGGTGATCCGACGGATGCAGGGACTGCAGCTCGACCAACTGGGTGCGCCGCCGCCGGGCACCATCGGCGCCCAACGCGGCCCGCACCCGTTCGGAGAACAGGGGGTGGGCGGTGTAGACGACCGGATCTCCCCCGCGAGCGGGAGGTGCCTCCACGGCGTGCTCGTCGCGCACCCGGGTTTCGGCCGCGCCCCACTCCTGCGCCACGGTGACCGCGCCGTCGCCGGCCAGCGCGGTGAGATCGGCCAGCGACAGCGGCTCCTCGACGGCGAGATAGTCGAGCACCGCCCGCGCGGCCGCGGGCAACTCGGCGATGAAGGTGTCGACCTCGGCCGTGCTGGTGGCCTCTCCGGGCGCGTCGACATCGATGCGCTCCAGCAGGCCGTCGGTCCACAGCGCGGCGATCACCTCCGGTGCGGCGTCCGCGCGGGCGGTGACGATCATCCGGCCGGTGCCGCCCAGCGCCAACTGGTAGACGAGGGTGGCCGACAGGATGTCCAGGTTGTGAGCGTCGTCGACGATCAGCAGCAGATCGCCGTGCCGGTCGCGGCTCAACGATGCCCGGGCCGCCCGCAGCAACGCGGCCGGCTTCCCGATGTCGGCCCCGAAACTGGAGAAGTCCACGATATGGCCGAAGGCGCCGAACGGGACCACGCGCTCGGTCGGGGTGCCGGTGACCCAGCGGATGAAAGTGCTCGGGTTGCCGCTGGCGAAGTTCTCGGCGGCCAACCGCGCCAGGGTCGACTTGCCGACACCGTCGGGACCGAGCACCACCGCACCGCGCCGCGCCCCGTCACCCAGAGCGGAGTTCAGTCGTTCCAACGTGGACGCGTGCTGCGGGACGTTCCATCGAATCGGCATCGCCGGATTTTATTGCGGCGCGGTGTCCAGCCGGTGACTAGCCAGCGCGAAAGCCCCGTATGCGCACGGCTCGAAGGGCTTTGGTCTACCTTGGCGACTATGCGCCCCGACGGCGAATCCTCGAGCGAATGGGCAGTCTGCGTCTACTGCGCATCCGGCCCCACACACCGCGAATTGCTTGATCTGGCCAGCGAACTCGGCGAAGCGATCGCCGACCGCGGCTGGACCCTGGTGTGGGGCGGCGGCAACGTTTCGGCGATGGGCGCGGTGGCCAGTGCGGCGCGCGCCCGCGGCGGCAACACGGTCGGCATCATCCCGCGCGAGCTGGTGCGCCGCGAACTTGCCGACGCGAACGCCGGCGAGCTGATCATCACCGACAACATGCGCGACCGGAAGCGGATCATGGAGGACCGCGCCAACGCGTTCATCGCGCTTCCCGGCGGTATCGGCACGCTCGACGAGCTGTTCGAGGCGTGGACGACGGGCTCTTTGGGTATGCACGACAAACCCGTGGTGCTGCTGGACACCTGGGGACACTACGAGGGCTTATGGGTCTGGCTGAACGGCTTGGTCGACCGCGGGTACATCTCGCAGGCAGCGATGGACACGCTGGTGCTGGTCGATAAGGTGAATGACGCAATCGAGGCGTGCGCCCCTGTCTGAGGTCGGCTGCGTCAAGGGGAATCGAGGGAGCACGTGTCCGATCACGCCGGGGGAGCACGCAGCCGGATCGGCCTGACCGACATCGCGTCGGGACTACCGGGCGTACTGGCCGATATGCGGGTGGTCGCTCGCGGCGCGGCGACCGGGCTGTTGGCCCAGCCGGGCTCGCACCGGTCGATCGGTAGCGTGTTCCAGGACCGTGCCGCCCGCTACGGCGACAAGGTCTTCCTGCGCTTCGGTGACCAGCAGCTGACCTACCGCGAGGCCAACGCGGCCGCCAATCGGTATGCCGCGGTGCTGGCCGCGCGCGGGGTCGGCCACGGCGACGTCGTCGGGATCATGCTGCGCAATTCGCCCAATACGGTGCTGGCGATGCTGGCCACCGTCAAGTGCGGGGCCGTCGCCGGAATGCTCAACTACCACCAGCGTGGTGAGGTGCTCGCGCACAGCCTTGGATTGCTCGACGCCAAGGTGCTGATCGCGGAGACCGACCTGGTCAGCGCCGTCGCCGAGTCCGGTTCCGCGGGCACCGCCAACACGCTGACGATCGAAGACCTGGAGCGCTTTGCGGTCGGCGCGGCGGCCACCAACCCGGATTCGGTGGGGGCCGTGCAGGCTCGCGACACCGCCTTCTACATCTTCACGTCGGGCACCACCGGGTTCCCCAAGGCCAGCGTGATGACGCATCTGCGCTGGCTCAAGGCCCTGGCGGCGTTCGGCGGACTGGGGTTGCGGCTGAAGGGCTCCGACACCCTGTACAGCTGCCTGCCCTTGTACCACAACAACGCGCTGACGGTGGCGCTGTCGTCGGCGATCAACTCCGGGGCGACGCTGGCGCTGGGGAAGTCGTTCTCGGCCTCCCGGTTCTGGGACGAGGCCATCGCGTGTGAGGCCACCGCGTTCATCTACATCGGTGAGATCTGCCGTTATCTGCTCAATCAGCCGCCGAAGGACACCGACCGCAAACACAAGGTGCGCCTGATCGCCGGCAACGGATTGCGCCCGGAGATCTGGAAGGATTTCACCCAACGGTTCGGCATCTCGCGGGTGTGTGAGTTCTACGCTTCCAGCGAAGGCAATACGGCGTTCATCAACATCTTCAACGTGCCCGGTTCCACGGGCATCGCGCCGATGCCGCTGGTGTATGTCGAATACGACCCCGACACCGGGGACCCGTTGCGCGACGAGAACGGCCGGGTACGCAGGGTGCCGGCCGGTCAACCCGGTCTACTGCTCAGCCCGATCAACCGGCTGCAGCCGTTCGACGGCTACACCGACAAGGCGTCGAGCGAAAAGAAGTTGGTGCGCAACGCTTTCCGCGACGGCGACTGCTACTTCAACTCCGGCGACGTGATGAGCCCGCAGGGCATGCGGCACGCCGCGTTCGTCGACCGGCTCGGCGACACCTTCCGCTGGAAGGGCGAGAACGTCGCCACCACGCAGGTCGAAGCGGCGGTGGCGTCGGACAAGGCCGTCGAGGAGTGCACCGTCTTCGGCGTCGAAGTGCCGAACACCGGGGGACGTGCCGGAATGGCCGCGGTCCAGTTGCGCGAGGGCGCGGAGTTCGACGGCAAGGCGCTGGCCAGTGCGGTGTACGGGCAGCTGCCGCCCTACGCGCTGCCGCTGTTCGTCCGGGTGGTCAAGACGCTCGAGCACACCACGACGTTCAAGAGCCGCAAGGTGGAGTTGCGCGAGCAGGCCTACGGGCCAGACGTGGCGGATCCGCTCTATGTGCTGGCCGGCCGCGACGAGGGCTATGTGCCGTTCTACGACGAATACCCGGACGAGGTCGCGGCCGGTAAGCGACCGCAAGGCTAAGGCCCTTGGGGGAGCGCACCGGCCAATCAGTTCGAGCCGGTAAGCGACCGCAAGGCTAAGGCCCTTGGGGGAGCGCACCGGCCAATCAGTTCGAGCCGGTAAGCGACCGCAAGGCTAAGGCCTTGGGGGGCCGCACCGTCGTCACGTCTGCGTCGACGGCGTCGAGTCTGCGCACAGCGCGTGTTTCGGCGACGTCGGATAGCCCTGGGTGCAGTCTCGGGAGGGTTGCCTGCTAGGCCTGGTCGCGCCGATTCCGGTGTGCCTGGTGTGACGTCCGATCCGGGGCGGCCTGCCGCCGACGGACCAGGCACTATGGACGTGTGCAGTCAACTCTGTGCGGTCGACCCGTTGCCGGAGATCGCGCGCTGGTCATGGCGATCATCAACCGCACACCGGACTCGTTCTTCGACAAGGGTGCGACCTTCAGCGACGAAGCGGCCCGGGCCGCCGTCCACCGGGCCGTCGTCGACGGCGCCGACCTCATCGACGTGGGCGGGGTCAAGGCGGGCCCGGGCGAGAACGTCGACGCGGACATGGAGATCGCCCGGCTGGTGCCGTTCATCGAATGGTTGCGGGGCGCCTACCCGGACCAGCTGATCAGCGTCGACACCTGGCGTTCCGAGGTCGCCCGACTGGCCTGCGCGGCCGGCGCGGACCTGATCAACGACACCTGGGCCGGCGTCGACCCGGCCCTGCCGGAGGTCGCCGCGGAGCTCGGCGTGGGCCTGGTGTGTTCGCACACGGGCGGCGCCCGGCCGCGCACCCGTCCGTTCCGGGTGAGCTTCGGCACCACCACGCGCGGCGTGGTCGACGACGTGATCCGTCAGGTCACCGGCGCCGCCGAGCGCGCGGTCGCCGCCGGAGTGGCACCCGACCGGGTACTGATCGACCCGACGCACGACATGGGCAAGAACACCTTCCACGGGTTGGTCCTGTTGCGCCACGTGAGCGAACTTGTTAATACCGGATGGCCCGTGCTCATGGCTTTGAGCAACAAGGACTTTGTCGGGGAGACTCTGGGTGTGGAACTGACCGAACGGCTTGAGGGGACACTGGCAGCTACCGCGCTGGCAGCGGCCGCCGGCGTACGCGTATTTCGGGTGCATCAGGTCGCCGAGACGCGACGGGTGCTGGAAATGGTCGCCTCCATCCAGGGCATCCGGCCGCCGGCGCGCACCGTGAGAGGACTGGCATGACGGCATCCGACCTGGTCGCCGGGGAGCTGACCGGCAGTGGGGCCGCCGCGGCGCGGCGGTGGCTGTCGCATCGCAGCTGGAGCCGTCCCACCTGGACGATCAAGCAGCTGGAAGAGGCCAAGGGCGGGCGAACCGTCTCGGTGGTGCTGCCGGCCCTCGACGAGGAACAAACCATCGCCTCGGTCGTCGGCAGCATCTCGCCGCTGGTCCGAGATGATGGAGGGCTGGTCGACGAGCTGATCGTGCTGGACTCCGGCTCCACCGACGAGACGGAGATCCGCGCCATTGCGGCCGGCGCCCGCGTCGTCAGCCGCGAACAGGCCTTGCCGGAGGTCGCGACCCGGCCGGGCAAGGGTGAGGCGTTGTGGCGCTCGCTGGCCGCGACCAGCGGCGACATCGTGGTGTTCGTCGACTCCGACCTGATCAACCCGCACCCCATGTTCGTGCCGTGGCTGCTGGGACCCTTGCTGATCGGCGACGGCATTCATCTGGTCAAAAGCTTCTACCGGCGACCGCTGAGCGTCAGCGAGGCGGGTGGTACCGGCGGCGACGCGGCCACCGGCGGCGGGCGGGTCACCGAGCTGGTGGCCCGGCCCCTGCTGGCGGCGCTGCGACCGGAGCTGGGCTGCGTGCTGCAGCCCCTCGGCGGCGAATACGCGGCCAGCCGTGAACTGCTGACCTCGCTGCCGTTCGCCCCGGGCTACGGCGTGGAGATCGGCCTGCTGGTCGACACCTTCGACCGGTTGGGCCTGGACGCGATCGCCCAGGTCAATCTGGGTGTGCGGGCCCACCGCAACCGGCCGCTGGCCGAGCTGGGCGCGATGAGCCGTCAGGTCATCGCGACCCTGCTGTCGCGCTGCGGCATCCCCGACTCCGGGGTCGGGCTGACGCAGTTCTTCGCCGACGGCGAGGGCTACACCCAGCACACCCGGCCGGTATCGCTGGCCGACCGGCCGCCGATGAACGGGGTCAGGCCTCAATAGGGCCCACGCTCGCCATCCTGTCGGCGGCATAGGGCACTATCGATTCCGTGGCGTTGGTCTTGCTCTACATCGTGGTGTTGTTGCTGGTGGCGATCGTGCTGTTCGGCGCGGCTAGCCTGCTGTTCGGGCGTGGTGAGCAGTTGCCGCCCCTGCCGCGGGGGACGACGGCGACGGTGTTGCCCGCGTACGGAGTCACCGGCACCGACGTCGACGCGGTCAAGTTCACCCAGGTGCTGCGGGGATACAAGACCAGCGAGGTCGACTGGGTGCTGGATCGGCTGGCCCGCGAGCTCGAGGCGCTGCGGGGTCAGCTGGCGGCGGTCAGCACGGCCGGGACAGCGGCGGGCAACGAGGCCGTCGACGCGGCCAACGGCGAGGACACCCCCGGGCAGGATCCGGCGTGACCGATGACGGGCGGATTCGCTGCAGCTGGGCGGTGGGCCGGCCCGGGCCCGACTTCGACATGTACCGCGACTACCACGACGAGGAGTGGGGCCGCCCGCTGCGCGGCCGGGTGGCTCTGTTCGAGCGGATGAGCCTGGAGGCCTTTCAGAGCGGCCTGTCCTGGTTGACGATCCTGCGCAAACGGGAGAATTTCCGCCGTGCCTTCGCCGGGTTCGAGATCGAAAAGGTGGCGTGCTTTACCGAGGCCGATGTGCAGCGGTTGATGGCCGACGCCGGCATCGTCCGCAACCGGGCCAAGATCGATGCGACGATTGCCAACGCGCGCGCGGTGGCCGAATTGGGATCGGGGGAAGACCTGTCCGACCTGCTGTGGTCGTTCGCGCCGCCGTCGCGGCCGCGTCCCGCCTCCGAATCCGAGATCCCTTCCGCTACCGACGAATCCAAGGCCATGGCGAAGGAACTCAAACGCCGTGGATTCCGGTTCGTGGGCCCCACCACCGCGTACGCGCTGATGCAGGCGACCGGGATGGTCGACGACCACGTCCGTAATTGCTGGGTTCCCGCACCACGATGAGGGCTCGGGCGATAGGCCCGGCAAACCACGCTCGAGACCCCGCGGACGGCCCTACCGACGGGTCTTGTGCATTTAGTGACCGGAATAGGGAACAATGGGGGGGTGATTTGGCAGTTCAAAGTCGGGTATGGCTGGAAATCCGCTGGCGGGACTAGCTCGCCGCCGACCAGGCTCGCGAGGACGGGTCCACTCGAATCTGGAGGGAGCACTCGATGGCGGCGATGAAGCCCCGGACCGGAGACGGTCCTCTGGAAGCGACTAAGGAGGGGCGCGGCATCGTAATGCGGGTACCACTTGAAGGTGGTGGCCGTCTCGTCGTCGAGTTGACGCCCGACGAGGCCGCTGCCCTGGGCGACGAACTCAAAGGCGTCACCAGCTAAGTCCCCCGGGCGTCGGGGCAGCTAAGAACACACCTTTCGGTAGATCTCTAGCGTCTGCTCTGCGACGTGTGCCCAGGAGAATTCCTCGATGCATCGCCGGCGTCCGGCGCGTCCGTAGCGCTCGGCCTTCGCCGGGTCCGCGACGAGTTCATTGACCGCTTTTGCCAATCCCGTCCGGTAACCGCTTGCATCGTCGGCGTCGTAATGCACCAGCGAACCGGTGACTCCGTCGACGACCACCTCCGGAATTCCGCCGACGTCGGAGGCCACCACCGCGGTCGCACAGGCCATCGCCTCCAGATTGACGATGCCCAACGGCTCGTACACCGATGAGCACACGAAAACTGTCGCCGCCGAGAGTATTTCGCGTAACTCCGCGACGGGAAGCATTTCCTGGATCCAGAACACGCCCGTGCGGACGCGGGCGAGCTCGTCTACCGCGGTGCGTACTTCGTCCGCGATCTCCGGGGTGTCGGGAGCGCCGGCGCACAGCACCAGTTGCACGTCCGGGCTGAATTGGTGCGCGGCAGCGACCAAATGGCCGACGCCCTTCTGCCGGGTGATCCGCCCGACGAACGCCACCATCGGCCGGTTCGGATCGACGCCGAGCTCGGCCAGCACCGACCCGGTTTCCGCCGGTCCGGCCGGATGCCACACGTCGCTGTCGACGCCATTGCGGACCACGTGCACCTGGCTGGGATCCAGCGCCGGGTAGACCCGCAGCACGTCCTCGCGCATGCCGGAACTCACCGCGATCACGGCATCGGCCGCCAGCACCGCGGTGCGCTCCACCCACGACGAGATCCGGTAGCCGCCGCCGAGCTGTTCGGCCTTCCACGGCCGCAGCGGTTCCAGCGAGTGCGCCGTCAGGATGTGGGGGATGTCGTAGAGCATCGCGGTGAGGTGCCCGGCCATGCCGGTGTACCAGGTATGCGAATGCACCACCGTGGCCTCGGCTGCGGCGTTTGCCATCACCAGATCCGTCGACAGCGTGGACAGCGCGGCGTTGGCCCCGCGCAAGCGCCGATCGGGCTCGTGCGCGACGGCGCCGGGGCGCGGTGCGCCCATGCAGTGCACGTCGACCGTGCACAGTCGGCGCAGTTGGGCGACGAGCTCGGTGACGTGTACGCCGGCTCCCCCGTAGACGTCTGGTGGGTACTCCCGCGTCATCATTGCCACCCGCATACACCGCACCGTAGTTCGCCTGTCACGCCGCTCGCGAGTCGGACGGAAAACCGGCTGGTGAATTCCCCCGGCGCCGCCGCCGCGCGCCGGGCGGCACAATCGATTACGGTGAGCGGCGGTCAAGTTTGCCAAATGCCTTGACGGACAGCCCGTCGCAACGGCGGCCAGCGGGATTACCCCTGGCAGCGGTTCGCGACGGCCGATAGGTTTGGAGTCATGAGGGAAGCACCACACGTGCTGGGCATCGTCCTGGCCGGCGGTGAGGGCAAGCGGCTGTATCCGCTGACCGCAGACCGGGCCAAGCCCGCAGTTCCCTTCGGCGGCGCTTATCGTCTGATCGACTTCGTGCTGTCCAACCTCGTCAATGCGCGATACTTGCGGATCTGCGTTCTCACGCAATACAAGTCGCATTCACTTGACCGTCACATTTCGCAGAACTGGCGGTTGTCCGGTCTGGCCGGGGAGTACATCACCCCGGTGCCGGCCCAGCAGCGCCTGGGCCCGCGCTGGTACACCGGCTCCGCCGACGCGATCTACCAATCCCTGAACCTGATCTATGACGAAGACCCGGACTACATAGTGGTTTTCGGCGCCGACCACGTGTACCGGATGGACCCCGAGCAGATGGTCCACTTCCACATCAACAGCGGGGCCGGCGCGACCGTCGCCGGCATCCGGGTGCCGCGCACCGAGGCCTCGGCCTTCGGTTGCATCGACTCCGACGACTCTGGCCGGATCCGCAGTTTCGTCGAGAAGCCGCTGGAACCGCCGGGCACCCACGATGACCCGGAGACGACGTTCGCCTCGATGGGCAACTACATCTTCACCACCAAGGTGCTCGTCGACGCGATTCGCGCCGACGCCGACGACGACCAATCCGATCACGACATGGGTGGCAACATCATTCCCCGCCTGGTGGACGACGGGATGGCCGCGGTCTACGACTTCAACGACAACGAGGTCCCCGGCGCCACCGACCGGGACCGGGCCTACTGGCGTGACGTCGGGACGCTGGACGCGTTCTACGACGCGCACATGGATCTGGTGTCGGTGCACCCCGTGTTCAATCTGTACAACCGGCGCTGGCCGATTCGCGGCGCCACGGAGAACCTGGCGCCGGCGAAGTTCGTCAACGGCGGCTCCGCCCAGGAGTCGGTCGTCGGTGCGGGCAGCATCATCTCGGCGGCCTCGGTGCGCAACTCGGTGTTGTCGTCGAACGTGGTGGTCGACGACGGCGCGATCGTCGAGGGCAGCGTGATCATGCCGGGCGCCCGGGTGGGTCGTGGCGCGGTGGTGCGCCACGCGATCCTGGACAAGAACGTCGTGATCGGGCCCGGCGAAATGGTCGGGGTGGATCTGGAGAAGGACCGGGAGCGCTTCGCGATCAGCGCCGGCGGCGTGGTCGCGGTCGGCAAGGGCGTCTGGGTCTAGCCTTCCCGCTCTCTGGGGATCTCCGGAACCAACAGGTGGGCGTCACGGTCCGGACCCCAGTGCACCGTGATGCGACCCCGCGGCGAGTTCGCGTAGGCGGCGGGCATCTGACCGACCAGCGGGTTGGTCGGGCACAGCCACCGCCCGGCGACGACCAGCCGAAGCTCCTCGCCGGCGCGAAACTGCGTCGCCGACGGGCCCAGCGCGACATCGACGGCGACTACCTCGCCGGCGGCAACGGGCTGTGGCTCCGCGCAGGTCGCGACGGGCTCCCACGGACGCGAAAGTTGGGGGTCCAGCGCCCGCAGCGAGACCCGCTGCCACCCGGTGGTCACCCGGTCGCGGCCGTAGCCGTAGGACCCCTCGAACGCGACGAACCGGCCGCCGCGCCACTTCTCCACGCCGACGAAAAGGTTGGCGTCGTCGCAGCCGTCCAGCTCCACCCACAGGCGAGCGGCCATCGGACCGGTCAGCTCGATATCGGCGGGGATCGTCCAGCTGAATGCCGCTGCACGGGAAAGTGTTTCGAATTCGACGCACCCTTGGGCTGCCGGCCGGTCGGGCATCAGCAGACCCGGCCCGCCCAGATGCCCACCCAAATATAGAGGCCGCCAACGAGTTCGGGGCAGCGGCCAGTCCGCCTCCTCGCGCACCGCGGCGACGGTGTCGCGGTCCTCGTGCACCTCGAGGCGGACACTGCGGGTGCCGACCGCGCCGTCGAGCACGTCCCGGAAGAAGTCGAGTTGTTCGGCCCGCGCCGCCTCGGAGTAGAACGTCGCCCACTTGCCGCCCCGGTGTGTGTAGAGGCGGGCGTGAGCGGACCCGCCGCGCGTGAACGCCCGGATCGAACCGCGGCTATGCAGGTTGTTGTCCGAGAAGCTGCCGCAGACCAGCATGGGGACCTCGATCGCCGACAGGTCCGGCACCACCGCGCGCCACGTGTCGTCGCGCAGCGGGTGATCGTCCTGCATCTGCTCCATGTCGTAGGCCTGTCGCGTGTCGCGACGCAAGTTGCGCGACCACATCTTGATGAACCCCAATTCGCGCACGCCGCCGGGGAACATCAGGTCGCGGTACGCGTCGGTGAAGCCCTCCCACGGGCAGATCGCCCGCAGCGCCGGGGGCCGCAGGGCGGCCACCGCGTATTGGCTGATGGCCAGGTACGACACCCCGAGCATGACAACGCGCCCGTCGCACCACGGCTGGCCGGCCAGCCACTGCACCAGGTCGTAGGTGTCTTCGGCCTCTTGGCGCGACAGCAGCTTGCCGGTGCCATCGGAGTGGCCGCAGCCGCGCGAGTCGGCGTTGACCACCACGAAACCGTGCGGAACCCACCAGGCGGGGTCCGGCGCCTCCCAACCGGTCAGCGCTGAGAAGGTCACCGGTCGTGGCTGGCGCAACACGCGGTATTGCACCGAGAACGTCCACCTCCCGAACCGCCGCCGCGGGAGGTTGTCCTTGCCGTACGGGTGGATGCTCAGGATGACCGGCCGGGCTTCGCCCCCGCTTCGGTGCACGTTGATCCGCAACACCGTCCCGTCGCGGGTCGGCACCTCGACGTCGCGTTCGACGACGAGGTCACTCGGAGGATCGGTAACGGTGATCGGGGGTTTGACGATGCTACGGAGCCGTACCAGTGCATAACGGAGGGCTCCGGGCCGTCGCCACGGTCGGTCGAGCGCCGGTGCCGAATTTCGCGCCACACCGACACCCTAGAGCTTGCCGGCCGCTACCACACGTACGGCAGCAGTCGATAGCGCACCCGTTGCGCATATTCGGGGTATCCGGGCATTTCCCCGGTGAGCATTCTTTCCTCGTCCCGAATGCGCAGCACCAGCGTCGCGGCGCCCAGGACGACGAACAACAGCCCCCAATAGGAGCCGAGCGCCAGGGGCATACCGATCATCATGACCGTGTCCCCGGCATACATCGGATGCCGCACGAATCCATAGAGGCCGTCGGTGGTCAATGTCTGTCCCGCTTCAACGGTGATAGTAGCTGCGGCATAACTGTTTTGGACGATCACCAGCTGGGCGACCCCCAGCCCGGCCACCACCAGCACATCGCCGAGTACGCAGAGCCATGCGGGCACCGGCGACCAGGCGAACCGATGGTCGAGCGCGCTGAACGCCATCGTCGCGAAGAGGGTGAGAAACGATGCGACGATGATGATTTTCTGGGCCGGTCTGGTCTCCGCGCGTGGCCCGGCGTGCATGCGTCGCTGCAGGGCAGCCGGATTGGTTCGGGCCAAATAGATGCTGGGGACTAGCGTGGCAGTCGTGAACACAGCGATGAATACCCAAGCCTGCCAATAGTCCAGTGTTCCGGCGGGCGCGAACAGGATCGCCCCCAAAGCGGCTGTTCCCAGCACCGACGATGCCGCCAGGCGAATCCCGGTTTTCATGACGCCTAACTGCGTAAATCTCGTCGGCGAAAGGCCATGACTCCCAACGTGATCAGCGTCGCGTCGATGACCAGCAGCCACAGTAGCGCCACGGCGGTGAAGTCGCTGCCGACCCGTGGCACGTGTGCGAAGGGCTCGAGATCAAGGACCCACTGCGGGAAGCCGGCCAGCGAGCCGATCAGGTACAGGGCGATGAACGCGATCAATACGCCCCACGCCACCGGCGTGAATCGTGGTGCCACACCGAAGATTACGATGGCCACGGCCGACGCCAGCCAAACGGCCGGCAACTGCACGGCCGCGGTGCCGATCACGACGGCCATCTTGGCGCCGATGTCGCCGGCCGCGACGCCGTAAAGCAGTCCGCCCGCCGCGCCGGCGACCAGCATCGCCGCCGCTGACCCCAGCAGGGCTGCCACTAAATGGCTTGCCAGCCAACGAGCTCGGGACACCGCACCGGCCAGCGTCGTCTCGGCGCGCAGGCCGGCCTCTTCCTGGTGCGGTCGCAAAGTGAGCGAGACGGCGAAGGCGGAGGCCACCATGCCCATCATGTTGAACGCCACCGCGATGAAAGCCTGCTCCAGCGCGGAGGTGCCGCCCATCCTCGCGACGATGTCGCGTGCCACGCCGCCGCCGATCTCATCGCCGATGCCGTGCGCGACGCTGCCCATCACCAGGCCGAACAGACACAGGCCCACCGTCCACAGCAGCAGCGCGCCGCGGTCCAGCCGCCAGGTCAGCCCGAAGACGTTGCTCAGCCATGGTGCGGCGGTGGCCGGGCCGGCTCGTTCGGCGATGAGTCCCGCGCCGACGTCGCGCCCGGCCAGCAGGCGATACGCCACGGCGGTCAGCACGATCGCGGTGACCAGATGCAGCAGCAACACCCACCCGTGATCGCCCGCGTACGGCCGCACCTGTAACGACCAGCCCAGCGGTGAAAACCAGGACAACGTGCCGGAGCCGGCGTCGCCGATGGCGCGCAGCGTGAATGCGGCTCCCAGCACCGCAAAGGCGGCACCGCGGGCGAATCGCGCACTCGCCGACAGCTGCGCCGTCACCGCGGCCACCGCCGTGAACACCACGCCGGAGCCGGCCAGCGCTGCGCCGAATGCCAGCGATCCGCCGGGCGGGACGTTGGTGGACAGCAATCCCGCCGCGCCGATCGCGCCGGTGGCGATCGAGGCGCCGAACGACAGGATCAGCGCCGCGGTCAGGCTGGCGTATCGTCCCACCCCGGTCGAGTCCACCAGCTCGGTGCGGCCGCTTTCCTCGTCCGCCCGGGTGTGCCGGATCACCGTCAGAATGACCGCGACCGCGATCAGCACATGGAACATCCCGGCTTTCCAAATGCCCACAGCGCCAAGGCTGTCGTTGTAGACCTGCCCGTAGAGGGCGCGCTGTGCCGGGCTGGCCATGACGGTCGCCGCGAACCCGGCGCGGGCGGCTTGGCTGGGATAGACCTTCTCGATGCTTCCGATGTAGACCGTTGCCAACGGCAACGACAGCAGCAGCATCCACAGGGGCAGCGAGATCCGGTCGCGGCGCAGATACAGGCGTAGCATGCCCAGTGTGCCGGTGAATTCTGAACCACGTTGCGGGGCAGCGTGTTCCGGACGCTGTAGTGCTACAGTGCTCATTATGCCGAGACCTTCTTTTCGCTGCGTCCGGTGTTGTAGTGGCGCAGGAAGAGCTCCTCGAGCGTCGGTGGCTGGCTGACCAGGCTGCGCACACCGGCGTCGCCAAGCACCCGGATGAGTTCCCCGAGGCTTTCGCTGTCGACCTGTGCGCGCAACGTGTTCCCCTCGAAGCTGACATCCTCAACGCCCTTTATTCGGCTGAGATCGCCAGGGCTACCGATCATTTCGGCCTTGATGGAGGTACGGCTGAGATGCCGCATCGAGTCCAGCGAACCGCTCTCGATGGTCCGGCCGGCCCGGATGATGGTCACCGTCTGACACAGCGCTTCGGTTTCGGCCAGGATGTGGCTGGACAGCAAGACCGTTACGCCACGGTCGCGCGCCTCGGCGACGCACCGTTGAAAGATGTTCTCCATCAACGGGTCCAGGCCGCTGCTGGGCTCGTCCAACAGCAGCAGGCTGGCCCGCGACGAGAAGGCCGATATCAGGGAGACCTTCTGGCGGTTGCCCTTGGAGTAGGTGCGCGACTTCTTGGTCGGGTCGAGGTCGAAGCGCTCGATCAGCTCCCAGCGTCGGGCGTCGTCGATGCCGCCGCGCATGCGGGCCAGCAGATCGATGGTTTCGCCGCCGGTCAGCGATGGCCAGAGCGTGACGTCACCTGGCACATAAGCGATTTGACGATGTAGTTCGACGGCATCGGTCCACGGGTCGCCGCCGAGCAGTCGCACGGTTCCGCCGTCGGCCTTCACCAGTCCCAGCAGGATGCGGATGGTGGTGGACTTGCCGGCGCCGTTGGGGCCGAGAAAACCGTGTACTTCACCTTGGCGCACCGTCAGGTCGAGGCCGTCCAGTGCCCGTACCGCACCGAAGTTCTTGGTGAGGTCGCGGATTTCGATGGGCGCGACGCTATCAACTGCCATGGGATTCTCCTTGATCATCGGCGGCCAGAAATGCGTCATACATAGTGCGGTCCGTCATCAGGCCTTCGGTGTAAATCTCCAGGGCGGGCAGCACCATCTCTCGGGCGTAGTCACGCAGGACGGCCCGCAGATCTGTTGGGGTCTCGTGCATTTGGAGGTAGAGCAGAAACCCACCGCCGCCGGTGATGCCGAGATATCGGGCCCTGGCGTGGGGATCGCGGCTGGGTTTGATCGTGCCGGCGCGCACACCCTCTTCCATGTAGTCGTATGTGTTGTCGATCATCCTGCGCCACAGCATGTTCGCCAGCTCGCCACCGGTTTGCATGCTGCGCACCAGGTAAGCCATCAGCGGTGCGTAGGCCTCGATCTCGGCCATCTGCGCGAACCAGGTTGCCGGGTCGTTGGATCGCAGCGCCTCTGACTTGCTGTTGTAGATCTCTTCGGCGATGTAGTCCTCGCAGGCCTTGCGTAGACCTTCCTTCGAGCCGAAGTGATGAATGACCAGTGCAGCGCTCACCCCCGCGGCCTCGGCGATGCTGCGCAGCCCGACACCGAAGCCGTGTTGGCCGAATTGCTCGATCGCCGCATCGCGAATCCGGGCGGCGGCGGTCAGGTCGACTGAACGCATGTTCAGTACACTAAACGCGTGTTCAGTCGACGGTCAAGGGGGCGCCCCGTAAGGGATGCGTAAAAGAAATCAGCCCCGACGCCGGCTCGTGTGCGGTCACATGGGCCACACCAGCATCGCGGTGGAGGCCACCACCCGATCCGGATATGCGATATCGCCGGCGATATCGCTCGTGAAGGTCGCCTATTGGTCCGAAGGGCGACGGGCGACGTCCGAAGGGCGGACGAAGGGCGAAGGGCGACGTCCGAAGGGCGACGGGCGAAGGGCGAAGGGCGACAGGCGAAGGAGGTAGCGCGTCAGTCGCGGACCGCGGCCAGCACGCCGTCACCTAGCGGCACCAGCGCGGGCGTCAGCCGCTCGTCCTCGGCGATCAGACGGGCCGCCTCCCGGACCGCGACCACTTCGGCGTCGCGCGCCGCGGGATCACCGGCCCGCCCGCCCAGCGCCGAGCCGTGCACGACGATGATCCCGCCGGATCGCAGCAGCCGCACGCCTTCGACGACGTAATCGGGCTGATCGATCGGGTCGGCGTCGACGAACACCAGGTCATAGGACTCGTCGGCGAGCCGGGTGAGCACCTCTTGGGCGCGACCGCTGATCAGCCTGGTGCGCGACGGGCCGATGCCGGCTTCGGAAAAGGCCTGCTTGGCCAGCCGCGAATACTCGGGCTCGATATCGATCGTGGTCAGCACGCCGTCGTCGCTCATCCCCGACAGCAACCAGAGCCCGCTGACCCCGGCGCCGGTGCCCACCTCAGCGACGGCTTTGCCGCCACTGAGCTTGGTCAGCAGGCTCAGCAGCGCGCCCACCGCGGGCGTCACCGCCCCGGCGCCGATGTCGACGGAGCGTTCGCGGGCGGCGGCCAGGATCGCGTCCTCGGATATCGACGCTTCCGCGTGCGCGGAGAGCGATTCGGCCCGACTCGGAGCCGCCTGGCCGGGGGTTTCTTCGTCGGTGCCGTCCATGCCCGCAGCGTATTCCATGTGGTCGTGCAGTCCGTCAGGCGCGCGGCGAGTCGAACCGTTTCCGACACGCCCGGCGATGCCGGGGCGGCGTAAGTCACTTGGCTTCGGGTATGCCCTGCGTATGGCAGGTAACGATCAGGTTTCTCAGCCAAACCTCAGATTGCTCCTATGCCGCGCATACGCCGGTAGGCGACGGTGACGGTATGGAACGTGGAGGACGTTGGGCGGGGAATACAGATTGGCAACTACGTGTTGCCGCCGATGACGAACTGCCGCTTGTCGGCAGGGCAACTTATTCGGAGGATTCGATCAACACCACTCTCTTAAGCCCGAACACCATGTCGCACGCCCAGGAACTCCCGGACGACGAATGGGTCGCACCGGCGGACGGCTTGCAGGGCACCGCAGTGTTCGACGCGACCGGGGACAAGACGACGATGCCGTCGTGGGACGAGTTGGTGCGTCAGCACGCCGACCGGGTGTACCGGCTGGCTTACCGGCTTTCGGGCAACCAGCAAGATGCCGAGGACCTGACCCAGGAGACATTCATCCGGGTGTTCCGGTCGGTGCAGAACTATCAGCCCGGAACCTTCGAGGGCTGGCTGCACCGCATCACCACGAACTTGTTCCTTGACATGGTGCGCCGACGCGCCCGCATCCGGATGGAAGCGTTGCCGGAGGACTACGACCGGGTCCCGGCCGACGAGCCGAACCCGGAGCAGATCTACCACGACGCGCGCCTGGGACCCGACCTGCAGGCCGCGCTGGACTCGCTGCCGCCGGAGTTTCGCGCCGCGGTGGTGCTGTGCGACATCGAAGGCCTGTCCTACGAGGAGATCGGCGCCACCCTGGGCGTCAAGCTGGGTACCGTCCGCAGCCGGATTCACCGCGGACGTCAGGCTTTGCGCGACTACCTAGCCGCGCATTCCGAGCCGGAAACCCACGCCCAATCAGCCTAGAAATGGCTGGGACCGGTTCACAAACACGGTCCGCGGGCCGATAGTCATGCGATTTCGCAAGATGCATAGCGGTGCAGGCCACCTTGTCGCGCTACATTCGAGGGGTACGTGGCAGCGAAAGGAGCTGGTGATGGCCGACCGGGGACATGTGTTCCGCCGCGCGTTCGCCTGGCTCCCCGCACAGTTCGCCTCCCAGAGCGACGCGCCGGTCGGCGCGCCACGGCAATTCGGCTCCACCGAGCATCTGTCTGTCGAAGCGATCGCCGCGTTTGTCGACGGCGAGCTGCGGATGAACGCGCACCTGCGGGCGGCCCATCACCTTTCGCTGTGCCCGCAATGCGCGTCCGACGTCGACGATCAGAGCCGGGCGCGTGCTGCGCTGCGCGATTCACACCCGATCCGCATCCCGAGCACCCTGCTGGGAATGCTCTCGGAGATTCCGCATTACCCGCCCGACGACACGCCAGCCCAGGCGACCGACCGTTTCGCCGATCGCAATGTGCGCGACCAGCGTAAGCGCCGGTAGCACCAGGGTTGTCCCAGCTCGTGGGTTCATGCCGACCGTTCAGCAACCGGGGATACTAGGGTGGACACGGACAATTCTGTGCCTGGTGCTCGCCCTGGAAGGGGCCGGCGTGCGAGGCCCGTTTCGAGCATTCAAGTAGAGGATTCATGACCTCCGACCAAGGCTCCCATCAGGGGCAAGACGGCGGCGACAACGGAGCCAACCGCCTGGCGCCGCGCCCCATTTCCCGGCCACCGGTCGACCCTGCGGCGCGTCAGGCCTTCGGTCGCCCGGATGGTCTACAGGGATCCTTCGTCGCGGAGCGCGTGCGCCCGTCGAAGTACCGGGACCAGGGCGAGTTCAGCCCGCACGATCAACGCCGCGACCCGGTGCTGGAGGAAGCGTTCAGCAAGCCCGTCGGCGGCTCCGAGACATTGCAGCGCCACCCGATCGACGCCAGCGCGCTGGCCGCCGAGCAGAACGGTTTCGGCGAGGACGAGGCGGACGATCCGTGGCGGGACCCGGGCGCCGCGGCGGCGTTGGGGACCCCGGCCGTCGCCCAGACCACGGCGGACACGCCGTCGGGATACGCCGGCAAGCTGGGCGTGCGCGACGTCCTGTTCGGCAAGAAGGTGTCCTACCTTGCCCTGGCCATTCTGTTCGTCATCGCGCTGGCGATCGGCGCTGTCGGCGGCCTGATCGGCAACAAGACGGCCGAGGTCGTCGAGGCCTTCACCACCTCCAAGGTGACGCTGTCGACCAACAACAACACCGAAGAACCGGCGGGCCGCTTCGCCAAAGTAGCGGCCGCGACCGCCAACTCGGTGGTGACCATCGAGTCGAAGAGCGAACAAGAAGGCATGCAGGGCTCCGGCGTCGTCATCGACGGCCGCGGCTACATCGTCACGAACAACCACGTGATCTCCGAGGCCGCCAACAACCCCAGCCAGTTCAAGACGACCGTGGTGTTCAACGACGGTAAGGAAGTGCCGGCCAACCTGGTCGGTCGCGACCCCAAGACCGACCTCGCCGTGCTCAAGGTCGACAACGTCGACAATCTGAGCGTGGCGCGGCTCGGCGACTCCGACAAGGTGCGCGTCGGCGACGAGGTCCTGGCCGCCGGTGCACCGCTCGGCCTGCGCAGCACCGTGACGCACGGCATCATCAGCGCCCTGCACCGCCCCGTCCCGCTGTCGGGCGAGGGATCTGACACCGACACCGTCATCGACGCCCTGCAGACGGACGCGTCGATCAACCACGGCAACTCCGGTGGTCCGTTGATCGACATGGACTCTCAAGTGATCGGTATCGACACTGCCGGAAAGTCGTTGTCCGACAGCGCAAGTGGCCTCGGCTTCGCGATCCCGGTCAACGAGGTCAAGTCGGTGGCGCAGACGCTGATCAAAGACGGAAAAATCGTGCACCCGACGCTGGGCGTCAGCACCCGGTCGGTGAGCAACTCGATCGCCGCGGGTGCCCAGGTCGCCAACGTCAAGGCGGGCAGCCCCGCGCAAAAGGGCGGCATCCTGGAAAACGACGTGATCGTTAAGGTCGGTAGCCGCAAAGTCGCCGACGCCGACGAGTTCGTGGTCGCCGTGCGCCAGCTGACCATCGGGCAAGACTCCCCGGTCGAGGTGGTCCGCGATGGCCGCAACGTCACCCTGACCGTCAAACCCGACGCCGACAGCGGCTGATGTTCGCCAACGTCGGCTGGGGGGAGATGCTCGTCCTCGTCGTGGTCGGGCTGGTAATCCTTGGCCCGGAACGGCTTCCGGGCGCGATTCGCTGGGCGTCGACCGCGTTGCGTCAGGCCCGCGACTACCTGTCCGGCGTCACCAGTCAGCTGCGTGAGGACATCGGGCCCGAGTTCGACGACCTGCGCGGCCCGCTGAGCGAGCTACAGAAGCTGCGCGGCATGACGCCGCGCGCGGCGCTGACCAAACACCTGCTGGACGGCGACGATTCGTTGTTCACCGGCAATTTCGAGCGGCCCGTCAACGGCACGTCGCCGCAGCAGTCGGCCGAGGGGCCCGCGGCGGGGGCAAACGGCAGTCCGACGTTCGGCGTCGGGCAGCACGGCCCGGCGCCGTTCGACACCGACGCGACCTAACGCCGCGTCGGGTCTAGCCCCAGCGACACGCCTGCCAGGCCGCGCTTGCGCGACGACAGCTTGTCGGCGACGCCGCGCAGCTCCTTGCCCACCGGCGAATCGGGCGCGCTCAGCACGATCGGCACACCGGAATCGCCGGCGGCGACCAGCGCGGGGTCCAGCGGGATCTGACCCAGCAGCGGCACGTCGGCGCCCACCGCGCGGGACAGCCGCTCGGCCACCTGCTCGCCGCCGCCCTCGCCGAACACCTGCATGGTGGAGCCGTCCGGCAGCACCAGCCCCGACATGTTCTCCACCACGCCGACGATGCGCTGGCGGGTCTGCAGCGCGATGCTGCCGGCCCGCTCGGCGACTTCGGCCGCGGCCAGCTGCGGCGTGGTGACGACCAGGATTTCCGCGTTGGGGATCAGCTGAGCCACCGAGATGGCGATGTCGCCGGTGCCGGGCGGCAGGTCGAGCAGCAGCACGTCCAGGTCGCCCCAATAGACGTCGGCCAGGAACTGCTGCAAGGCCCGGTGCAGCATCGGCCCGCGCCACACCACCGGTGTGTTGCCCTCGGTGAACTGGGCGATCGAGATGACCTTCACCTCGTGGGCGATCGGCGGCAGGATCATCGACTCGACCTGGGTGGGCCGGTCGGTAGTGCCCATCATCCGGGGGATGGAGTGGCCGTGGATGTCGGCGTCCAGCACGCCGACCGACAGGCCGCGGGCGGCCATCGCGGCGGCCAGGTTGACCGTCACGCTTGACTTCCCGACCCCGCCCTTGCCGGAGGCGACCGCATAGACCCGGGTCAGCGAGCTGGGCTGGGCGAAGGGGATGACGGGCTCGCGGGCGTCACCGCGCAACTGCTTGCGCAGCTCGGTGCGCTGCTCGTCGTTCATCACGTCGAGGCTGACTTTCACCGCCCCGGTGCCCGGGACGTCGGCGACGGCCTGGCCGACGCGATCGCTGATCTCGGTCTTCTTCGGGCAGGCGGCGGTGGTCAGGTAGATCTCGACATGCACGCCGCCGTCGGACTGGACGTCGATGCTCTTGACCATCCCGAGTTCGGTGATGGGACGCCGCAATTCGGGGTCGATCACCTTGCCCAGCGCGGTGCGGATAGCCGCGGTCAGGTCGGCTTGGGTACCAGGGGAGTCATGACGGGACATCACCGCCGAGTGTAGGCGGGCTCGGCTCTTGACCGGCTGGCAGGCGTCAGCCGGCCGGAACGGCCGCGGCCGGAGCCGGGGCGGCCGGGGCGGGCGCCGGCGCTGCCGGTGCGAACGGCTGCGGCGCCGGCGGGGCCTGCGGCGCCCACGGCGGGGCGGCGTTCGGTGGCGGCGGCGGGGCCAGCGGTGCAAACGGCTGCGGTCCCAACTGCGGGCCGCCCGGCGGCGGGGTTTGCGAGCTGATGCAGATCACCGTGCACCCGGGCATGTGCCCCTGAATCGGCGACGTATTGGGCGGCGGCGTCATCCAGGGGAACATCGGCGACGACGGCGTGACCTGCTGCTGCTGGCCGGTCAGGTCGATCAGCGGCATCCGCGCCATCGGGTCGTCCTGCGGCAGGCCGATCATGTTGATCGGAAGGCCGGGCCCGAGGCCCTCGGGGTGCTCGTCGTGCGCGTTGCCGAGCGGGGGCGGCGGCCCGGTGATCGGCGGCAGGTCGACCGGGACGACGCCGGTGGCGTATGCCGCGGCCCAGCCCAGCACGTTCTGGGCGTAGGCCGTCGAGTTGTTGTAGCGCAGAATCGCGGCCATCACCTGGGCCGGGTCGCGCAGGTTCAGCCCGCCACTGCACAGGTAGTGCGCGGCCGTCAGCGTCGAGTCGAACAGGTTCTGCGGGTCGGCGATGCCGTCGCCGTCGCCGTCGGCGGCATATCGTGCCCAGGTGCCGGGCAGGAACTGCATGGGTCCCATCGCGCGGGCGTAGGTGACGCGGTTGCCGACGTTGCTGGAGACGATCACCTCGTTGCCGGGCAGCGTGCCGTCCAGCGAGGGGCCGTAGATCGGGGTGACCGCGGTGCCGCGGGCGTCGACGGCGCCGCCGCCGGCATGCCCGGATTCGATGCGTCCGATGCCGGCCAGCAGATTCCAGCTGACGCCGCAGGCCGGGTCGGACACCGACATCTTCTGTTCGGCGTTGCGGTATGCGGTCAGCGCCATCATCGGAATGCCCAGCGCACCAGGCGCATTCACCACTCTGGGCGGCGGCGGTGCCGAGGAGGCGCCCGCCGCGACGTGGAAGGCCGTCGGCGCGCGGTCGATGGCGATGAGAACCGGTCCGGACAGATCGGGGACGGTCGGGGAGACCGCGGCGACCGGGGCGATGACGGCATGCACCGACGGGATGGGGCTCTTCGCGTGTCCGTGAAACGGCTCAGGCGTGGCGCCGACGGCACCCGCGAACACCAACGGGCTGATCACCGCCACGCTGAAGGCCTGTGCCCGGGTAACCGGAAGCCTCGACTTCCGCACCGCCGCGACGGCCGGGTGGGCACCCAAGCGACCCCCTATGCGCACTCCACCGTCCTAAGTATGTGGGTCGCCGGAGACCTTGTGAGCTGCCGGAAACCTGTTCTTAGCCTCGTGAACTAGATCACCATACATAACTCTTGTGACGGGAGTGGCGCAATGGTGGATTCGGTATTCAGGGGGATCTCTTAGTGGTCCGTACCTGGCCCGGACCAGGTGATCACCGGCGGGTCGGGGGCTCCTCGGCCGGGATCTGCACGTCCGGTCTGGTCAGCAGGGCGCGTAGTTCCTCCAGCTCGTCACGCAGGAATTCGCGGGTCACAACCTCCCCGATCGCCAGCCGCAGGGCGGCCAGCTCGCGCGACAAATATTCGGTGTCGGCTTTGGTCTGGGCGGCGCGGCGACGATCCTCGTCGAGGGTGACCCGGTCCCGGTTCTCCTGACGGTTCTGGGCCAGCAGGATCAGCGGTGCGGCGTAGGCGGCCTGGGTGGAGAAGGCCAGGTTCAGCAGGATGAACGGGTACGGGTCGAAGCGCCAACTCACCGCGACCAGGTTGATCGCGATCCACACGATCACGATGACGGTCTGGATCAGCAGGTAGCGGCCGGTGCCGAAGAAGCGCGCGATGGCCTCGGTGCTCTGCCCCACCGCCTCGGGATCCAAGCGCAGGGACAGGCCGCGCGACGTCCGCGGGGTGTAGAGCCGCCGTACCGGCGCCGACTTGCTCACGAGGCCCCCTCGGTTGCTTCGGCGCCGCGGACGGCCGCGGTCAGCTCTTGGGCTTGCGCGCGCCAATCGTGCGGCAGCAGGTGATCGAGCAGGTCGTCGACGGTGACCGCGCCCAGCAGGTGGCTCTGGTCGTCGACCACGGGCCCGCAC
The DNA here is from genome assembly GCF_036409155.1 of Mycobacterium sp. 050128. Taxonomy (NCBI): domain Bacteria; kingdom Bacillati; phylum Actinomycetota; class Actinomycetes; order Mycobacteriales; family Mycobacteriaceae; genus Mycobacterium; species Mycobacterium sp. 050128. The sequence continues at coordinate 2,953,516 of NZ_JAZGLW010000001.1, forward strand.
ACCAGGTTGTAGGCGGCGAGGTAGCGGGTGACGGACGCCAGTGTGGTCTCCGGAGCCAGGGTGAGCAGATCACTGTCGACGATTCCGCCGACCAGGTCGCTCGGCGGTTCGCGAAGCAGCTTCTGCAGCGGGACGCAGCCCAGGTACTTCCCGGTGGGCGTGGCGGTCGGTGGGCGCGTCACGAACACCATCGACGACAGCGCGGGGGTGAGGTCGGGATCGCGGACTAGGGCCAGCGCCTCGGCCACCGTCGTGTCGGCGGTCAGCACCACCGGATCAGACGTCATCAACCCACCGGCGGTGTCGGGCGAGTGTTTCAAAAGCCTTCGCACCGGGGCGGATTCGTCGGGGTCCATCCGGGCCAGCAGCAGCTCGGCATCCGTCGGATTCAGCTCGCCGAGCAGGTCGGCGGCGTCGTCGGGGTCCATCTCCTCGAGGACGTCGGCCGCGCGTTCGGTGCCCAGGTGCGACAGCGCGTCGGCCTGCTCCGACTCGGGCAACTCCTGCAGGATGTCGGCCAACCGCTCGTCGGTGAGGGCCTTGAACACCTCGGTGCGCCGTTTGGCCGGCAGCCCGCGGATGGCGTCGGCCACGTCGACCGCGCGGCGTCCCTCGAACTGGTTGAGCAGCTGCGCCACCGCCTGACCCGGCATCGCCAACGCCGACGGTGTCAAGCCGTGCACGCTTTGCCAGTCGACGACGTGTGCCGGTCCACGCCGACCGAGCCGACGCTGGCTTCGCACCGCGATTCTGGTCACCAGCCAGTCGCGGGTCCGGGACTGCTCAATGCCCAAATCGGTGATCACGACGTCGCGCCCGACCAATTCCGGCAGTTCGGGGTCGTTGACCGTGACGGGGGTGTCGAGGATCTGACCGATCGCCAGCACCTCGCCCGGACGCTGCTCGAAGTGGCGCAGGGACACGCTGCCGGTGTTCAGGGTCACGGCGTGGGGTTCGATCGCGGCGACGCGCAGCATCGGGATGAAGATGCTGCGGCGGGTGGCCAGATCCACGACCAGGCCGAGCACGCGCGGTTGCTGGCGGACGATGCTGATGCTGATCACGACATCGCGGATGCGGCCGAAGTTTTCGCCCATCGGCCCCAACACCAACATCCGCGCCAGCCGCGCCACATACACCCTGTTGACCGATGCCATGGGAGAGAGCCTAGGCAGCCAGTCGCGCGATGGCAGCGAACCGGCTCTGGCGAGCCCTGTTAATGGGAATGCACCGCAAAAATCATCACGATCAGAGCCACGACCAGGGTCGCGATGCCGATCACGATGCCGGCGACGGCCATGCCGTAACCGTCTTGGCGGGTCCGCTTGATCTGGTCGATCGCGATGGTGCCCAGCACGATCGCCACGATCCCGCCGACGCAGCAGAACAAGCCGGTGAACGATGTGATCAGCGCCGCGATCGCCATCCCGTTCGTACCGGACGGGATGGCCTCGTGCGACCAGTAATCGCCCGGATAATCCGGTGCCGGGTAATAACCGCCGGGATACGGCGCGGGACCGTACCCGGGTGGCGGGCCGCCGAATTGCGCAGGTCCCGGTGGGTAGGACGGTGCGCCGGGCGGCTGCTGGTAGCCGAACGGCGGGGTGAAGTGCGGGTATTCGAGCGGGGGATAGGGCGGGGCCGGATAGTCCGCTGGTGGAGGTGCGCCCGGGGGATTCCAGGGGGCTGCCCATCCCGGTTGGTCAGGACGCTGCCCGCCCGCCGCGTGCGGATGGGCGGCATCTTCTCCGCTGGCACCCCCGGGAGCTGTCATGGTGTTCAACCTAGCTTGCAGGCTGCCTCGATAGGGTGTGAGGGCCGAGGTGAAACTACGGCCCCGGCGTAGGAGAATGAGCTGCAATGACTAGTCCTTTCCAGCCTGGCCAAGTCCCTGGTGCAACGCCCACTGGCGCGGCCGCGGGCCGGCGCAGTGTGCCGCAGTTGCCGACTCCGCCCAAGGGCTGGCCGGTGGGCTCCTATCCCACCTATGCCGAAGCGCAGCGCGCCGTCGACTACCTGTCCGAGCAGCAGTTCCCGGTGCAGCAGGTGACCATCGTCGGCGTCGACCTGATGCAGGTCGAGCGGGTCACCGGCCGCCTTTCGTGGCCCAAGGTGCTCGGTGGTGGTGTGCTCAGCGGGGCCTGGCTCGGGCTGTTCATCGGGTTGGTGCTCGGCTTCTTCAGCCCCAACCCGTGGGGCGCGCTGGCGACCGGCTTGGTTGCCGGGGTGTTCTTCGGTTTGATCACTTCCGCTGTTCCGTACTCAATGGCCCGTGGCACGCGGGATTTCAGCTCGACGATGCAATTGGTTGCCGGCCGCTACGACGTACTCTGCGATCCGCAGAATGCCGAGCGGGCCCGGGATTTGCTTGCGCGACTGGCGATTTGACGGTCGGATAACTTGCGGGTGAGTCGCCACGGGCGGGTGCGCCGATTAAGCGCAATCGTGCTGGCGATACTGACCGTGTCGGTGCTGCCCGCCTGCGGGTCCGGCCACGGCGGCCTGGTGGTCACCTTCTACACCCCGGCCGCCGACGGCGCGACGTTTGACGAAGTCGCGCGGCGCTGCAGCCAGGAGGCCGGCGGCCGGTACACCGTCTCGCACATCAGTCTCCCCAGAGCCCCTGGCGCGCAACGGTTGCAATACGCCCGTCGGCTGGCCGGTCATGACCGCACGATGGACGTGATGTCGCTGGACGTGATTTGGACCGCGGAGTTCGCCGAAGCGGGCTGGGTGCTGCCGCTGTCCGACGACCCGGCCGGTCGGGCCGAGGCCGACGCGACCGAAGACACGTTGCCGGGCCCGCTCGCGACGGCTGGCTGGAAACACAAGCTGTACGCCGCGCCCATCACGACGAACACCCAATTATTGTGGTACAGAACAGATTTGGTGCATCAACCACCGCAGGATTGGAACGGCATGGTCGCCGAGGCGACCCGATTGCACGCCGCCGGGTTGCCCAGCTGGATCGCCGTGCAGGCCCACCAGGACGAGGGCCTGGTGGTGTGGTTCAACACGCTGCTGGTCAGCGGCGGCGGTCAGGTACTCTCCGACGACGGCCGGCACGTCACCCTGACCGACACTGCGGAACACCGGGCCGCCACCGTCGGCGCCCTGCGCATCCTCAAGGCGGTGAGCACCGCGCCGGGAGCCGACCCGTCGATCAACCGCACCGACTCAAGCACGGCGCGGCTGGCGCTCGAACAGGGCAACACCGCGCTGGAAGTCAACTGGCCCTACGTCATGGCGTCGATGCTGGAGAACGCGGTCAAGGGTGGCGTGAACTTCCTTCCGCTCAACCGGGATCCCGCGCTGGCCGGCAGCATCAACCAGTTCGGCACTTTCGTGCCCAACGATGAGCAATTCCAGATCGCGTATCGGGCCAGCCAAAAGGTGTTCGGCTTCGCGCCCTACCCCGGCGTGGCGCCGGGCCGGCCGGCCAAGGTGACGATCGGCGGGCTGAACCTGGCGGTGGCCAGCACCACCCGGCACAAGGCCGAGGCCTTCGAGGCCATCCGGTGCCTGCGCAACCTGCAGAACCAGAAGTACATCTCGATCGGCGGCGGCCTGCCGGCGGTGCGGACATCGGTGTACACCGACCCGCAATTCCAGGCCAAATACCCGATGTACACAATCATTCGCCAGCAGTTGACCGACGCCGCGGTGCGACCCGCGACGCCGGCCTACCAAGCGGTGTCCATTCGGCTGGCGGCGGCGCTGAGCCCGATCACCGAGATCGACCCGGAGCGCACCGCCGACGAGCTCGCCATCCAGGTACGCAAGGCGATCGACGGTAAGGGGCTGTTGCCGTGAAAGGTGTGCCCCGACTCTGGAATCGCCCGCCCGAGCAGCGATTGGCCTTCATCCTCGTTGCGCCCGCGGCGACGCTGATGCTGGCGGTGACGGCCTATCCGATCGGTTACGCGGTCTGGCTGAGCCTGCAGCACAACAATCTGGCCACCCCGAACGACACCAGGTTCATCGGATTGGGCAATTACCAGACGATCCTGACCGACCGGTATTGGTGGACGGCGCTGGCGGTGACGCTGGCCATCACGGTGGTGTCGGTGTCGCTCGAGTTCGTGCTCGGCCTGGCGCTTGCCTTGGTGATGCATCACACCCTGATCGGCAGGGGTGTGGTTCGCACCGCGGTGCTGGTGCCGTACGGCATCGTGACCGTGGTCGCGGCCTACAGCTGGTACTACGCCTGGACGCCGGGCACCGGCTATCTGGCCGACCTGCTGCCGCATGGCAGCGCGCCGCTGACCCAGCAGATCCCGTCGCTGGGCATCGTCGTGATCGCCGAGGTCTGGAAGACGACGCCGTTCATGTCGCTGCTGCTGCTGGCCGGGCTGGCGCTGGTGCCAGAGGATTTGGTGAAGGCCGGGCAGGTCGACGGCGCCGGCGCCTGGCTGCGGCTGACCAGGATCATGCTGCCGATCATCAAGCCGGCGGTGGTGGTCGCGCTGCTGTTCCGGACCCTGGACGCCTTTCGTATTTTCGACAACATCTATGTGCTGACCGAGGGCAACAACAACACCGGTTCGGTGTCGATCCTGGGCTACGACAACCTGTTTGAGGGTTTCGACGTCGGCCTCGGCTCGGCGATCAGCGTGCTGATCTTCTTCTGTGTGGGCGTCATCGCGCTGATCTTCATCAAGGTGTTCGGCGCCCACCAACTCGCATCAGCCCCGGGTGGTGAGGTCGATGGGCGCTGAGTCGGCGCGAGCGCGGCGCACCGCGATGTGGGTCGTGATCAATACGGTGGTCGTGGTGTACGCGCTGGTGCCGGTGCTCTGGATTCTCAGCCTGTCCCTGAAGCCGACGTCAACTGTGCGGGACGGCAAGCTGATCCCGTCGTCGGTGACGCTGGAAAACTATCGCGGAATCTTTCGCGGCGACGTCTTCATCTCGGCGCTGATCAACTCGATCGGAATCGCGTTGATCGCGACCGCGATCGCGGTACTGCTGGGTGCGATGGCGGCCTACGCGATCGCCCGGCTGAACTTTCCCGGCAAGCGGCTGCTGGTCGGCTCCACCTTGCTGATCACGATGTTCCCGGCCATCTCGTTGGTCACGCCGCTGTTCGAAATCGAACGCTGGACGGGGCTTTTCGACACCTGGCCCGGGCTGATTCTGCCCTACATCACCTTCGCGTTACCGCTTTCCATCTACACCTTGTCGGCCTTCTTCCGCGAGATCCCCTGGGATCTGGAGAAGGCGGCCAAGATGGACGGTGCCACGCCGGGGCAGACCTTCCGCAAGATCATCGTCCCGCTGGCCGCGCCCGGGCTGGTCACCGCCGCGATTCTGGTGTTCATCTTCGCCTGGAACGACCTGCTGCTGGCGCTGTCGCTGACCGCCACCAAGGCGGCGATCACCGCGCCGGTGGCGATCGCGAACTTTCCCGGCAGCTCCCAATTCGAGGAACCAACCGGATCAATCGCGGCCGGTGCCATCGTGATTACGGTGCCGATCATCGTGTTTGTTCTAATCTTCCAACGACGGATTGTCGCCGGGTTGACCTCAGGCGCCGTGAAGGGATAACGCGATGGCCGAGATTGTGCTGGAGCACGTCAACAAGAGTTACCCCGATGGGCACACCGCGGTGGTCGACCTGAACCTCACCATCGCCGACGGCGAGTTCCTGATCCTGGTCGGGCCGTCGGGCTGTGGAAAAACCACCACGTTGAATATGATTGCCGGTCTTGAGGATATCTCGTCGGGCGAGCTGCGCATCGGCGGCGAACGCGTCAACGAGAAGGCGCCGAAGGACCGCGACATCGCGATGGTGTTCCAGTCCTATGCGCTGTATCCGCACATGACGGTTCGCCAAAACATCGCCTTCCCGCTGACCCTGGCGAAGATGAAGAAGGCCGACATCGCGCAGAAGGTCGAGGAAACAGCGAAAACCCTTGACCTGAGCGAACTTCTGGATCGCAAGCCCTCCCAGTTGTCGGGTGGGCAACGGCAGCGCGTCGCGATGGGCCGAGCCATCGTGCGCCAGCCGAAGGCCTTCTTGATGGACGAGCCGTTGTCCAACCTCGACGCCAAGCTGCGGGTGCAGATGCGCGGCGAGATCGCCCGGCTGCAGCGCCGGCTGGGCACCACCACCGTCTACGTCACCCACGACCAGACCGAGGCGATGACGTTGGGAGATCGCGTGGTGGTGATGCACGGCGGGGTCGCCCAGCAGGTCGGCACGCCCGGGGAGCTCTACGAGCGCCCCGCGAATCTGTTCGTCGCGGGCTTCATCGGCTCGCCGCCGATGAACTTCTTCCCCGCCACGCTGACGTCGTCCGGGCTGACCCTGCCCTTCGGTGACGTGATGCTGGCTCCGGAAGTCCAGGATGTGATTGCCCGGCACCCGAAACCGGACCCCAAACCTGGCGGCGTCATCGTCGGGGTGCGGCCCGAGCACCTGCTGGACGCCGCGTTGATCGACGGCTACCAGCGCATCACGGCGATGACCTTCGAGGTGAAGGTCGATCTGGTCGAATCGCTGGGGGCCGACAAGTACGTGTACTTCACCACCACCGGATGCGACGTGCATTCGGTGCAGCTCGACGAGCTGGCCGCCGAGTCCAAGGTCGTCGAAAACCAGTTCGTGGCAAGGGTTCCCGCCGAGTCTAAGGCCGTCATCGGCCAGTCGATCGAATTGGCCTTCGACACCGCGAAACTCGCCGTGTTCGACGCCGATTCCGGTGCGAACCTGACCGTGCCCAGCACGTGACCCAGATCCTGGACCAGGTACGGGCTCACCTGCGCGACCACTTCGCCAAGGCGGGGCAGTGGGGTGAGCCCGATTCGGCGAGCGTGACGTTTCTGGGTGCCGAGCCGACCGAAGTGCTGCGGTTCCGCGCGAAAGACGGCTTGGTGCAGTACGTGTCGCTGGGATGCTCGCGTCACCCGATGGGCGATCCCACCGAAATCGTTGTCGACCCGCAGCGCGGCCCGCGCGCCGAGATCGTGCTCTGTCTGCGAGATCCGGGGCCGGCCACTGGAATTGCCCGCAGCCTGGCGTTACTGGCGGCCTCGCCGGCCGTCGACGGCGTGGTGCTCGTCGCCGATGCGCTGATCGATCTCGGTTCGCCGCTGTGGGCGTTGCCGTCGCGGCGGGTTCCCTTCACGGCTGTTCTGTTGGGCCGCAGCGACATTGCGGATCTACCGCTGGAGCCGCCGCGCGACCCGGTGACGTTTCTCGCGGCGACGCCGATCACCGCGACCGAGGCGGCGTGGGTGCGGCTCAAGGGCGCCGAGGCCATGCGGCAGGCGTGGCAGAGCGACGGTGTCGACGTGCTGGATCCGAATCGGCGTGCGGCACAACCAAATTGAGCTAAAGCCAGTTGTTACGCCGGAATTGGAAGTACAGGACCAGGCAGGCCAACGTCATCAACGCCATGATCCCCGGGTAGCCATACGTCCAGTCGAGCTCGGGCATGAAGTGGAAGTTCATGCCGTAGATGGCGGCGACCATGGTGGGCACCGCCAAAATACCGGCCCAGGCCGCCATCTTGCGCATGTCGTTGTTCTGCTGCATGCCGACCCGGGCCAGCGCGGCCTGCACCAGCGAGTTGAGCATGTCGTCGTAGCTGGCGATCTGGTCGGCGGCCTCGGAGTGGTGATCACCGACGTCGCGCAGATAGCGCCGCACCTCTTTGGAGATCAGGTCCTTGTTCTCCACCTGGATTCGGTGGAACGCCGCGGACAGTGGGTTGACGCAACGGCGAAGCTCGACGACCTCACGCTTGAGCATGTAGATCGGTTCGATGTCGAGCTTGCGGCCGGGGGCGAACGCCACCTCCTCGATGCTGTCGATGTCGCCTTCCATCAATCGGGTCACCTCGAGATAGTGATCCACGACGTGGTCGGCGATCGCGTGCATCACCGCGAACGGGCCCAGCCGCAGCTGTTCGCCGTCGGCTTCCATTGCCTTGCGCACGTCGGCCAGTCCGCTGTGTTCGCCGTGGCGGACCGTGACCACGAAATCCTTGCCGACGAAGACCATCACCTCGCCGCTTTGCACGATCTCGCGTGCCAGCGCCACCGACTCGTGCGGAACGTACTGGACCGTCTTGAGCACCAGCACCAGTGTGTCGTCGTAGCGTTCCAGCTTGGGCCGCTGGTGGGCGCAGACCGCGTCTTCGACGGCCAGAGCGTGCAACCCGAAAACGTCGGCCACTTCCTTCATCTGGGTCTCGTCCGGCTCGTACAAGCCAACCCAGACGAATGCCTCATGTCCCAGCATCTCGATCTGGTGCACCTTGCTGCAGGCGGCCGTGTAGGTGAACTTGCCGGGCAGCCGGTGCCCTCCGACGTAGACCGCGCAGTCGACCAGGGCATCGCGCGCCGGGCTAGGTGGAGCCTCGGGTTCCGGACGCGGCTCGTGCGCGATCGTGCGAAGCGCTTCCGGCAATGCGTCGAAACCCTCGAACACCTCAACCTCCTAACGCAGCACAGGTCTGGCAGAGCGGTGCTCCATGCTACGCGTCCTGGTAAAACACCGAATGACAAGGCACGCCGCGGGATCGGTTGCCCGACGGGCCGCGGCGAATTCTCCGTGGCGTCGGACCGGAGATTTCCGGCAAGCAAGGGTGCGCTAGTTTCGACCCGAAGCCAAACGACCGAACTTTCTCCATAAGGAGCCAACGACGTGAGCGCAACTCCTCTGAAGGTCGCCGTCACCGGTGCCGCCGGCCAGATCGGCTACAGCCTGTTGTTCCGCCTGGCCAGCGGCTCCCTGCTGGGGCCCGACCGCCCGATCGAACTGCGGCTGCTCGAGATCGAGCCCGCGCTCAAGGCACTCGAGGGCGTCGTGATGGAACTCGACGACTGCGCGTTCCCGTTGCTGTCCGGCGTCGAGATCGGCGCGGACGCCAACAAGATCTTCGACGGCGTGAACCTGGCGCTGCTGGTCGGCGCGCGGCCGCGCGGCCCGGGCATGGAGCGCAGCGACCTGCTGGAAGCCAACGGCGCGATCTTCACCGCGCAGGGCAAGGCGCTGAACTCGGTTGCCGCCGACGACATCCGCATCGGCGTGACCGGTAACCCGGCCAATACCAACGCGCTGATCGCGCTCAGCAACGCCCCCGACATTCCCAAGGAGCGGTTCTCCGCGCTGACCCGCCTCGACCACAACCGGGCGATCTCGCAGCTGGCCAAGAAGACCGGTGCCGCGGTCACCGACATCAAGAAGGTGACCATCTGGGGCAACCACTCGGCCACCCAGTACCCGGACATCTTCCACGCCGAGGTCGGCGGGAAGAACGCCGCCGAGGTCGTCGGCGACCAGAACTGGATCGAGAACGACTTCATCCCGACGGTCGCCAAGCGTGGTGCGGCGATCATCGACGCGCGCGGCGCCTCCTCGGCCGCGTCGGCCGCCTCGGCCACCGTGGACGCCGCCCGCTCCTGGCTGCTGGGCAGCCCGGACGGTGACTGGGTGTCGATGGCGGTCTTCTCCGACGGCTCCTACGGCGTGCCCGAGGGCATCGTGTCGTCGTTCCCGGTAACCACCAAGGACGGCAACTGGTCCATCGTGCAGGGGCTGGAGATCGACGAGTTCTCCCGCGGCCGCATCGACAAGACCACCGCCGAGCTGGTCGACGAGCGCGCGGCGGTCACCGAGCTGAAGCTGATCTGACTACCCATTCGATTAGGGCTACTAATGGGTAGTCAGTACCCTGAGCGCGTGTCCGAAATCGTGCCGTCACAGATCGCCATCGGGGACGACGAGATCTTCGACGCCCACGTAGGTGGCAAGCTTTCGGTCGAGATGAAGGCCCCGCTGGACACGCAGCGCGCCCTGTCGATCGCCTACACGCCGGGCGTCGCCCAGGTGAGTAGGGCCATCGCCGCCGACCACACCCTGGCCGATCGCTACACGTGGGCGAACCGGCTGGTGGCCGTCGTCAGCGACGGCAGCGCGGTTCTCGGTCTCGGCGACATCGGACCGGCGGCGGCGCTGCCCGTGATGGAGGGCAAGAGCGCGCTGTTCAAGCAGTTCGCCGGTCTGGACGCGATCCCGATCGTGCTGGACACCAAGGATCCCGACGAGATCGTCGAAACCCTGGTGCGGCTGCGGCCGACGTTCGGTGCGGTCAACCTCGAGGACATCTCGGCGCCGCGCTGCTTCGAGATCGAACGACGGGCCATCGAGGCGCTGGACTGTCCGGTCATGCACGACGACCAGCACGGCACCGCGATCGTCGTGCTGGCCGCGCTGATGGGCGCCGCCAAGTCGCTCGGCCGCGACATGGGCTCGATGCGGGTGGTGGTCTCGGGTGCCGGGGCAGCGGGCATCGCCTGCTCGAAACTCCTTCTGGCCATGGGCGTTTCGGACATCACCGTGCTCGACTCGCGCGGCATCCTGCACACCGGCCGCGACGACATGAACGTCGTGAAGACCGACCTGGCGCGCAGCAGTAATCCCCGCGGTCTGGCCGGCGGGATGGTGGAAGCGCTCAAGGAAGCCGACGTGTTTCTGGGGGTGTCGGCCGGTGTGGTGCCCGAGGAGCTCATCGCCACGATGGCGTCCGATTGCGTCGTGTTCGCGCTGTCGAATCCCGACCCGGAGATCCATCCCGACATCGCAGCCAAGTACGCCGCCGTGGTGGCCACCGGCCGCAGCGACTTTCCGAACCAGATCAACAACGTGCTGGCGTTCCCCGGGGTTTTCCGCGGCGCGCTGGACGCCGGGGCGCGGCGGATCACCGAAAAGATGATGGTGGCCGCGGCCGAGGCGATCTTCTCCGTCGTGAGCGACGACCTCTCGCCCGACCGGATCGTGCCGAGCCCGCTGGACCCGGGTGTCGGCGAGGCGGTGGCGCAAGCCGTGGCGCGGGCGGCAGACTCCTAGGCGTGAGAATCGGCAAGCTCGCGGCGCTGCTGATGGCCGCCGTGCTGGCCGCCTCGCTCTGCGCCGGCTGTTCGGCTGGTCCCGGCGATCACCGCGATGCGTCCGCTCTGGTGGTCGGTTCCCGCAACGATCCGACGTCGAGGCTGCTGGCCGGCGTTTACCTCGCGGCACTGCGGTCCTACGGTTTCGCCGCGGAAGTCCAGACCGCCGACGATCCGATGGCGCGACTGGACTCCGGCGCCTTCACCGTCACGCCCGTCTTCACCGGTCAGACGCTGCAGATCCTGCAGCCCGGGGCCATCGCGACCTCCGACGCGCAGGTCTACCGCGCAATGGTGTCGGCGCTGCCCGAGGGCATCGCCGCGGGCGACTACACCACCGCCGCCGAGGACAAACCCGTGCTGCTGGTGACCCAACCGACCGCCAAGGCCTGGGGTGGGCAGGACCGCAGCGCGGATCTTTCCGCGCTGCTCAAGCACTGCGACGGGCTGGTTATCGGGATCGTGGCCGGCCATCAGGCGCCGTCGGCGATCGGCAGCTGCCGGCTGCCCGCTCCTCGTGAATTTCCGGATGGCACAACGATGTTCGCGGCGATCCTGGCCGGGCAGCTGACCGCGGGGTGGTCCACCACCGCCGACCCCGCCATTCCGGGCGATTTGGTGCCACTGGCCGACGGCAAACCGGCGCTGATCCGGGCGGAGAACGTGGTGCCGTTGTACCGCCGCAATGCGCTGACCGATCGGCAGGTGCTGGCGATCAACGAAGTGGCGGGCGTGCTCGACACCGCGGCGCTGGCCGACATGCGCCGCCAAGTCGCCGGCGGTGCCGATGCGTTGGCGGTCGCCGGCGGCTGGCTCGCCGAACACCCGTTGGGGCGCTGAGGATCTACCGCTTGCCGCTCGGCAGGAACCGGTGCGTGACGGGCCCGAACAGCCGCTGATATCCGGGGCCGGTCAGCCGCACCAGGGCATCGAGCACCTTGGCGTCCGTGCCGACCAGTACCCGGGGCTTGTTCTTGCGAACGCCCTCCAGGATGATCTTCGCGGCTTGCTCCGGGCTGGTGCTGGCCATCCGCTTGTCGAATACCTTGGCCAGGGCGGCCGCGTCGATTCCTTCGGCGGCGGTGGCGTTGCGCGCGATCCCGGTCTTGATGCCGCCCGGGTGCACCGTGGTCACCTTCACCGGATGCCCGGCCACCCACATCTCCTGGCGCAGCGCCTCGGTGAAGCCCCGCACCGCGAACTTAGCCGCGTTGTAGGCGGCCTGGCTGGGCACCGAGAACAGCCCGAACACGCTGGAGATGTTGACCACGTGGCCGTCCCCGGACGCGATCAGGTGAGGCAGAAAAGCCTTGGTGCCGTTGACAACTCCCCAGAAGTCGACGTCCATCACCCGTTCGATGTCCTTGAACTGGCTGACCTCGATGTCGCCGGTGAAAGCGATGCCGGCGTTGTTGTAGATCTGGTTGACCTTGCCGAAGTGTTCGTTGATCGCGTCGGCGTAGGCCAGGAAGGCCTCGCGTTCGGTCACGTCGAGCCGGTCGGTCTTGACCGGGGCGCCGATCGCCTTCAGCTGTTCTTCGGTCTGCGCCAGTCCTTCGGTGTTGACGTCACTGATCGCCAGGCTGGCGCCCGAGCGGGCGAGCTCGACGGCCAGCGCCTGACCGATACCCGATCCCGCGCCCGTGACCACCGCGACCTTGCCGGCGAAGCCCTGCATGTGCACCCTCCCTCGTGTCCACAATTGCCCCGAGATTACCGGTACCAGCGGTCCCGGGTAACAACGGGTCGTTGATTGTCAGCTCTTGCGCGCCAGCAGCCGGCGCCCGAAGGTAGTCAGCCGGCCCAGCGGGCCAGGCCCACCGAACAGCAGTTCGTGGTATCGCGTACCGGCCACGCGCACCAGCAGGTCCGCGGATTTCGCATCGGTGCCGATCAGCACCCGGGCCTTGTTCTTGCCCACCGCGGCCATGATGGCTTGAGCGGCCTGCTGCGGCGTGGTCTTGGCCACCTGCTGATCGAAGTTTTCCAGCATCTCGTCGTGGTCGATGCCCATGCCCTCGGCGACGACGGCGTTGGTGCCGAACGAGGTCTTGACGCCGCCCGGGTGTACCACGGTCACCCCGACCGGGTGGCCGGCCACCGCCATCTCCTGGCGCAGCGCCTCGGTGAAGCCGCGCACGGCGAACTTGGCCGAGACGTAGGCGACCTGACCGGGCAGCGCCATCACCCCGAGCACGCTGGAGATGTTGATGACGTGGCCGTCCCCGGACGCGATCACATGGGGGAGAAAGGCTTTGGTGCCGTTGACGACACCCCAGAAGTCGACGTCCATCACCCGTTCGATGTCCTTGAAGTCGGTGACCTCGAGGGTGCCGATGTGGGTGAGCCCGGCGTTGTTGTAGATCTGGTTGACCTTGCCGAAGTGGTCCTTGACCTCGTCGGCGTAGGCCAGGAAGGCCTCACGCTCGGTGACGTCGAGCCGGTCGGCCTTGACCGGCGCGCCGATCGCCTTCAGCTGTTCTTCGGTCTGCGCCAGTCCGTCGGTGTTGACGTCACTGATCGCAAGGCTCGCACCCGCGCGGCCGAGCTCGACGGCCAGCGCCTGACCGATGCCCGAACCCGCCCCGGTCACGACGGCGACCTTGCCGGCGAACTTCTGCATGTACACCCTTTCCCAAGTCCGCCCCATGCGTCAGGTTAACCGGTGTCTGCGCAGGTGCAGTCGGAGACTGAGGATTCTCAGCCGAAAGCGGTGTCGAGTATCTCCTGTTGCTCGACCGCGTGCACCTTGGACGATCCCGAGGACGGCGCCGACATCGCCCGGCGCGAGATGCGCTTGATCCCGGTGAGTTTGTCCGGCAGTAGCTCGGGCAGCTCCAGGCCGAACCGCGGCCATGCACCCTGGTTGGCCGGCTCTTCCTGCACCCAGAAGTACTCGCTGGCGTCGGGGTAGCGGTCCAGCGTGTGGCCCAGCCGCCGCTTCGGAAGCGGCGCGAGCTGCTCGATCCGCACTATCGCGATGTCGTCGCGGTTGTCCTTGGCCTTGCGTGCCGCCAGCTCGTAGTAGAGCTTGCCGCTGGTCAGCAGGATCCGACGGACCTTGCTGCGATCGCCGATCCCCTCTTCGTAGGTGGGTTCCTCGAGCACCGAGCGGAACTTGATCTCGGTGAAGTCCCGGATGTCGCTGACGGCCGCCTTGTTGCGCAGCATCGACTTCGGGGTGAAGACGATCAGCGGGCGCTGAATTCCGTCCAGTGCGTGCCGGCGCAGCAGGTGGAAGTAGTTCGACGGCGTCGACGGCATCGCGATCGTCATCGAACCCTCGGCCCACAGCTGCAGGAAGCGCTCGATGCGGCCGGAGGTGTGGTCGGGGCCTTGCCCCTCATGGCCGTGCGGCAGCAGCAACACCACGTTGGACAACTGGCCCCACTTGGCCTCACCGGAACTGATGAACTCGTCGATGATCGACTGCGCGCCGTTGACGAAGTCGCCGAACTGCCCCTCCCACAACACCAGCGCGTCCGGGTTGCCCACGGTGTAGCCGTATTCGAAACCCACCGCGGCGTACTCGGACAGCGGGGAGTCGTAGACCAGGAACTTGCCGCCGGTCGGGGTGCCATCCTTATTGGTCGCCAGCAGTTGCAGCGGGGTGAACTCCGCGCAGTTGTGTCGATCGATGATCACCGAATGCCGCTGGGAGAAGGTGCCGCGACGGGTGTCCTGACCGGACAGCCGGATCAGCTTGCCCTCGGCGACAAGGGATCCCAGCGCAAGTAGCTCGCCGAAGGCCCAGTCGATCTTGCCCTCGTAGGCCATCTCGCGGCGCTTCTCCAGCACCGGTCGCACGCGCGGGTGCACGGTGAATCCCTCCGGCACGGCCAAAAACGCGTCACCGATGCGGGCCAGCAGCGATTTGTCCACCGCGGTGGCCAGGCCGGCGGGCACCAGCTGGTCGGCCTCCACCGATTCGCTCGGTTGCACGCCGGTCTTTTCCACCTCGCGGACCTCGTTGAAGACCTGCTCCAGCTGGCCCTGGTAGTCGCGCAGGGCGTCCTCGGCTTCCTTCATCGAGATATCGCCGCGGCCGATCAGGGCTTCGGTGTAGCTCTTGCGGGCCCCGCGCTTGGTGTCGACGACGTCGTACATGTACGGGTTGGTCATCGACGGGTCATCGCCCTCGTTGTGCCCGCGGCGGCGGTAGCACAGCATGTCGATGACGACGTCCTTGCGGAACTTCTGGCGGAAGTCGACGGCCAGCCGCGCCACCCACACGCACGCTTCCGGGTCGTCGCCGTTGACGTGGAAGATCGGCGCGCCAATCATTTTCGCCACGTCGGTGCAGTACTCGCTGGACCTGGAGAACTCCGGCGCGGTGGTGAAGCCGATCTGGTTGTTGACGATCACGTGGATGGTGCCGCCGACCCGGTAGCCGGGCAGCAGTGCCAGGTTCAGCGTCTCGGCGACCACGCCCTGGCCGGCGAACGCGGCGTCTCCGTGCAGCATCAGCGGCATCACCGAGAAACCGTCCTCGCTGTCACCCTTGTCCAGCAGGTCCTGCTTGGCCCGGACCAATCCCTCCAGCACCGGGTCGACGGCTTCCAGGTGTGACGGGTTAGCCGTCAGCGATACCTGAATGTCGTTGTCGCCGAACATCTGTAGGTAGACGCCGGTGGCGCCGAGGTGGTACTTGACGTCGCCGGATCCGTGCGCCTGCGACGGGTTCAAGTTACCCTCGAACTCGGAAAAGATCTGCGAGTAGGGCTTGCCCACGATATTGGCCAGCACGTTGAGGCGGCCGCGGTGGGGCATCGCGATGGCCACTTCGTCCAGGCCGTGCTCGGCGCACTGGTCGAGCACCGCGTCCATCAGCGGGATCTGGCTCTCGGCGCCTTCCAGCGAGAACCGTTTCTGCCCAACGTATTTGGTCTGCAGAAAGGTCTCGAACGCCTCGGCGGCGTTGAGCTTACTGAGAATGTATTTCTGTTCGGCCACCGTCGGTTTGACGTGCTTGGTCTCGATCCGCTCTTCCAGCCACTTCTGCTGCTCGGGCTCGAGGATGTGGGTGTATTCCACGCCGATGTGGCGGCAGTAGGCATCGCGCAGCAGGCCCAGCACGTCGCGCAGCTTCTTGTACTCGCAACCGGCGAAGCCGTTGACCTTGAACACCCGGTCGAGATCCCACAGTGTCAGGCCGTGATTGAGGATCTCCAGATCGGGGTGGCTGCGGAATCGGCCGGTGTCCAACCGCAGTGGGTCGATGTCGGCCATCAGATGCCCGCGATTGCGGTAGGCCGCAATCAATTCCATCACCCGGGCGTTCTTGTCGACGATCGAATCCGGGTTGTCGGTGCTCCATCGCACCGGTAGGTACGGGTTGCCCAGCTCACGGAAGATGTCGTCCCAGAACACATCTGAGAGCAGCATCTCGTGGATGGTGCGCAGGAAGTCACCCGATTCCGCACCCTGGATGATGCGGTGGTCGTAGGTTGAGGTGAGGGTGATCAGCTTGCCGATACCGAGTTCGGCGATGCGCTCCTCGCTGGCGCCCTGGAATTCGGCGGGGTATTCCATCGCGCCCACACCGATGATCGCGCCCTGGCCCGCCATCAGTCGCGGCACCGAGTGCACGGTGCCGATGGTGCCCGGGTTGGTCAGCGAAATCGTCACTCCGGCAAAATCTTCGGCGGTCAGCTTGCCGTCGCGGGCGCGACGCACGATGTCTTCGTAGGCGGAGACGAACTCTGCGAAGCGCATGGTTTCGCAGCCCCTGATGCCGGCCACCACGAGCGAACGCTTGCCGTCCTTGCCCTGCAGGTCGATGGCCAGACCGAGGTTGGTGTGCGCGGGGGTGACCGCGTTGGGCTTACCGTCGACCTCGGCGTAGTGCCGGTTCATATTGGGGAACTTCTTGACGGCCTGCACCAGCGCGTAGCCCAGCAGGTGGGTGAAGGAGATCTTGCCGCCGCGAGTGCGCTTGAGTTGGTTGTTGATGACGATCCGGTTGTCGATCATCAGCTTCGCCGGGACGGCGCGGACGCTGGTCGCCGTGGGCACGTCCAGCGATGCGGACATGTTCTTGACGACGGCCGCGGCGGCGCCGCGCAGCACCTGCACCTCGTCGCCCTCGGCCGGCGGGGGCGGGGCGGGCCTGGGAGCAGGCGGGGCGGGCGCCGGGGTCGCGGCGCCGTTGCCGGTCGAAGCGGTGGCGGCGGGCTGAGCAGCGGTCGCGGCGGGTTGAGCCGCGGTGGCGGCGGGCTGAGCGGCGGCGGCCGGCGGCTCGGCAACGGCAACCGGCTTGGGTGTCGCGGCGGGCTGCGCGTCAGCGGGGCTCGGCGCGTCCTGGGCGGCTGCGGCGGGGGACTCCGGGTTGTAGTCCACCAGGAACTCGTGCCAGCTTGGATCCACTGAAGAGGGGTCGTCGCGGAACTTGCGGTACATCTCCTCGACCAGCCATTCGTTTTGCCCGAATGGTGAACTGCTGTTGCTCACGGCCGCTGTTCGCCTCAATTCTTATGTCTTGCAGGCTCACTAAGCGCTATTGCCCGGCGCCTGCGATTCTGCGCACCTTTGGTTGACGAGGTACCTCACACCCGCGGCGGACTACTATGTTTCCGCCCCATAAAGGCTAACCCTTCGCCGGTGATTCGCCAGCGAGACCACCGAACCGGGGCCCGGACGGCTACTGGCTCACCTCGCGCGCCGTCGGCAATACGTGCAAGGGATTCGGCCAGCGGGCCGGCGGGGCGCCGAACGCCTGGCGGGCATTGCTGACGATCTTCTTGCCCACGATCCGATTGCCGGCGCCACCGATCGCGGCGCCGATGCCGACGGGCAGCATCTTTCCGAACATCAAGGCGCCGCGTCGCAGCGCGTACCGCTTCACGAAGTATTTGAGCATTCGAGCGTTGAGCCGCCCCAAACTCGACAGCGGCAGCGAGGCCATGCCCTCGGCCAGCCACCCGCCGTTGGTGCGCGCCGGACCGATCAGCTCGCCGATGGCGCGCTTGCTGTCGTCGCCGGCCAGGACGGCCAGCACCAGCGCGCGACGCCGCTCGTAGTGATCGGCGGGGATGCCGTAGACCTGTGCGGTCGACAGCACGAAGATCGCGGTCGCTTCGAGGAAGAAAACGGTTTCGCCGGCACCCGCCGACAGCGCCGCCAACGTCCCGATCCCGGGAAAGGTCGCCGCCGAACCGACCGCCGCGCCGCTGGCCATCAAGGCGGCCAGGTAGCGGTTCTCCAGCTTGGTGACGATCTCGGCGGGGCTCGCGCCGGGGTGTGCCCGTCGCAGCCGGGCCACCAGGGCCTCCGCGGCCGGGCCCTGGATCCGCGAACTACGCTCGATGACCTGCGCCAATGCGCGCGTAGAAGCCCTAGGGCGACCGGACCGTCCGGACGGCACGTTCTCAGGTGGTTCCTCGGACCGTTTCAGGGACCAAAGCCCTGACCTATTGCGTCGCGCGCTCATAGTGCCTCTCCTGCCAATGGCGTCCCTTCAGGCTAACGCGAGTTTGCTGAACGCGGGGCCAGCCGCATTGCGTGCGCGTCAATCCGACCGCGGACGGCGGCCGGTCGCCCGTCGCGGAATAATGCAGGCTGGACACAGCTCGAGCCGTTTGCCGGCTGCGGCTGGGGGAATCGTTGCGTGCGGGCGGTATCACACCTGCTCACGGCGGTAAGCCGGCCGTCGGGCGCTGAAGCGAGGTGAGTGCATGACTACGGCCACGTCCGGGTCGTCCGGGGAAACCCGGCGCGCGGGGCCGAGTCGTGCCGATATGGCCACCGACCGGAAGTTCCTGCCCCCATCGGGCCCGCTGAGGAGCGGAAACCCGTGGCACGCACTCTGGGCGATGATGATCGGGTTCTTCATGATCATGGTCGACTCGACCATCGTCGCGATCGCCAACCCGACCATCATGGCCGACTTGCACATCGGGTACGACGCCGTGGTCTGGGTGACGAGCGCCTACCTGCTCGGGTATGCGGTGGTGTTGCTGGTGGCCGGTCGCCTTGGTGACCGGTTTGGTACGAAGAACCTGTACCTGATCGGTCTGGTGGTGTTCACCGCCGCCTCGATGTGGTGCGGGCTGGCCGGCAGCGCCGGCATGCTGATCGCCGCGCGGGTCGTGCAGGGGATCGGCGCCGGGGTGCTCACCCCGCAGACCTTGTCGACGATCACCCGGATCTTCCCGCCGCAGCGGCGCGGGGTGGCGGTCAGCGTCTGGGGCGCCACCGCCGGCGTCGCCAGCCTGGTCGGTCCGTTGGCCGGTGGTGTGCTGGTGGACGGGCTGGGCTGGGCTTGGATCTTCTTCGTCAACGTCCCGATCGGCATCGCGGGGGTGGCGCTGGCGGTATGGCTGGTTCCGGATCTGCCCACCCAGGCGCACCGGTTCGACCTGGTCGGCGTCGGCTTGTCCGGGGTGGGCATGTTCCTGATCGTGTTCGGTCTGCAACAGGGCCAGTCCGCCCATTGGCAGCCGTGGATCTGGGCGACGATCGTGGCCGGCGTCGGGTTCGTGTCGGCGTTCGTCTACTGGCAGTCGGTGAACACCCGGGAGCCGCTGATCCCGCTGGACGTGTTCGCCGACCGTGATTTCAGCCTGTGCAGCGTCGGGGTGGGCATCACCTCGTTCGCCGCGACGGCGTTGATGTTGCCGGTGACCTTCTATTCGCAGACGGTGTGCGGGTTGTCGCCGACGCGTTCGGCCCTGCTGATCGCGCCGATGGCGATCGCCAACGGTGTGCTCGCGCCGTTCGTCGGCCGGATCGTCGATCGATACCACCCGCGGCCCGTGCTCGGTTTCGGCTTTTCGGTGCTGGCGATCGCGCTGACCTGGCTGTCGTTCGAGATGGCCCCGGACACGCCGATCTGGCGGCTGGCGTTGCCGTTCACCGCAGTTGGTGTCGGGATGGCGTTTGTGTGGTCGCCGCTGACGGCCACCGCCACCCGCAATCTGGCGCCGGAGCTGGCCGGCACCGGATCCGCTGTGTACAACTCCGTCCGCCAGCTCGGGGCGGTGCTTGGCAGCGCCGCGATGGCCGCGTTCATGACATGGCGGATCGATGCCGAGATGCCGCCCGACGTGTCCGATCAAGACGCGGGGGCCGGTGCTATTCCGCTGCAATTGCCCGAGTTCGTGCGCGAGCCGTTCTCGGCCGCGATGTCGCAGTCGGTGCTTTTGCCCGCGTTCATCTCGCTGTTCGGGATCTGCGCGGCGCTGTTCCTGGTCGGCTTCGCGTCCTCGATGATGTCCCGCGCGGGCATCGGTGGTGCGCCGTCCGACGATGACGGTCGCGATGACGATGACGATGACGACTATGTCGAAGTCATCCTGCGCCGCGAGCAGAGCGAAGAGCCGACGCCCAGCGCGCCTGCGCCCGGCGCGGCGATCGCACCGGCCGGGGAACGGCACAGTGACCCGGTCGAATCGCGCCGCCGACGTCGTGACGACCCGCCGTCGCGACCAGAACCGATTGGTTTCGCGCACAACGGCTCTCGTGCTGACCGCGAAAAGCGTTTTCGGCCTATCGTCGAGCTGCCGCCGCACTGGCACGGTCCGGCCACCCGCAGCGATCGCAGCGCGCCGTCGCCGGGTCGCCGGGTGAACGGCTCCACGCGGGCGGCGCGAGGCCAGCGCTACGGCCCGGACGACGACCCCACCGGCCGCGGCCGGCCTTCCCCGGGCGGGTAGGCCCGACCGGGCGTCCTCAGGCGTTCGCCGTCAGCGCCAAGAAGCCGCCCAACTCCAGCAGGCCGGCCGGAGTGGTGGGCAGGTACTCGGTCAGCAGCTCAGAACGCACGATCACCGCCGTGTACTGCGCGCGGCTGACCGCGACATTGAGCCGATTCCTGTTGAGCAGGAACGAGATTCCGCGTGGAACTTCGTCGACCGACGATGCCGTCATCGAGATGAAGACCACCGGCGCCTGCCCGCCCTGGAACTTGTCGACGGTTCCGACCCGCACCGCGTCCAGACCCGCGGACGTCAACCGCTGGCGCACCAGTGACACCTGAGCGTTGTAGGGCGCCAGCACCAGCACATCCGAGGCGGCCAATCCCCGGGTGCCGTGCTCGTCGGTCCACGGCGATCCGAGCAGCCGCCGGATCTCAGCGACGATCGTGTCGGCTTCCTCGGGGCTTTCGATTGAATTACCTTGGTGGCGAACGGAAAGCACGCGTACGCCGGGCTGACAGCCGTCGAGGCTGCGGGCGGCGGTGCGCTCGGTGACCGAATGCAGTCTGCCTTCATACGACAGCTCGGAGACCGCGGCGCAGACCGCCGGATGCATCCGGTAGGAGAGGTCCAGGAAGTAGCCGCGCTCGTCTGGCAACGTGCGGTGACCGTCGACGAGCCAATCGAGGGCCGAGGTGTCGACGGGTTCGGGATGAGTGCCCTGACTGACCTGCGGCAGCTGCTGCGGGTCCCCGAGCAGCAGCAGGTTGCTCGCCGCCGGCGCCACGGCGATCGTGTTGGCCAGGCAGAACTGGCCCGCCTCGTCGATGACGAGCAGATCCAGGCTGCCCGGCAACACCCGATTCGCGTTGGCGAAATCCCAAGCCGTACCGCCGATCACGCATCCGGTGCTGGCCGAGATGAATGCGGCGTACTCGCTGCCGTCGATCTGCTGCCAGCGCGGCGAGTGGTGGTCGTACTTTTTCTTCGCGACCCGGCTCGGCTCCAGCCCGGCATCGATCACGGCGTCGAGCAGGTTCTCCACCGTGGCGTGCGATTGTGCGACCACACCGACGCGCCAGCCGTGTTCGGTGACCAAGCGGGCGATCACCTGGGCGCCGGTGTAGGTCTTTCCGGTCCCCGGTGGGCCATGAACCGCCAGGTACGACGACTCGAGATCCAGCGCTGCCGCGGTGATGTCGGCGATGGTGTCGGTGCTGCGCGGCAGCGCGGCGCCGCTTCTCGTGCGGGGTGCGCGGCGCAACAGCACATCGATCATCGCGGTGCCGGGTAGTTGCGGCAGCCCGGCGGCTATCGCGACGGCGGTGGCTTCGATCGACTCGCGCAGCGCCGTCGTGGGAAGCGGCGGCCCGGGCGTCAGCGCAAAGGGGAGTTGCTGAAAGGCGGTGCCGTCACTGCCTATTCGTTCCAGGATGACGACTTCGGTGGGTACCGCCGGATCGTCGACCTCGACGACGGTGGCCCGTCCGGCCGCCCGCCGGTCCGGATTGTCGCTCATGCTCGGCGGCGCCGGCGCCTCGTAGAGCGCGAAGACGTCCCTCATCAGGTCACCGCGGGCGAGTTCACCGCGCAGCGCCACCCGTCGCTGCGGCTTGCGGGCCCGCGGCGGCGTGTGCCAGTCCACACTGACGGACGCCTCGTCGGCGACGAACACGTCGGTATTGTCCGCCCATTCGTCGACCGGGAAGTTCAGCCGGTCGAAATGCGCCCACCAGAACGGTTTGTCCTCACGGCGGTGGTAGCCGCGCGCCGCGCTCACCAACGCGACGGCGATCTGCTCCGGGGTGCGGTCGCCGACGGCGGCGTCCCCGGTGAACGCCGACAATGCGGTCGCCAGCTGATCATGGTCGTCGACGGTGTCGCCACCGGAAACCGGTTGGGCGCCAACCGGTGTGACGCCGGATTCCCAAGCGCGCACCAACAGCCAGTTGCGCAGTTCCTGCGTCGACCGGCAGTCGTAGTGGTTGTAGTCCTCGATCTCTTTGAGCACGGTTTCGGCTTCGTCGGCGCGGCCGTTGTCGCGCAGTTCGCAGGACTTGGCGTAGGAGGTGATCGAATCGGCGGCCGTGGTGACCTCCCCCGAGCGCAGCTGTGTCCCCATGTACAAGGGCTCCAGGGCTTTGAGGCTGAACGACTCGGCACCGGACTGAATACTCTTGCGCACCAACGGATAAAGGTCGACCAACGTCCCGCTGCGCAACAGGTCGTCGACCTCGTCCTCGCCGACGCCGTAGCGTCCGGCAAGCCGCAACAAGGCGGTCTTCTCGTACGGCGCGTAGTGGTAGATGTGCATGTTGGGGCGGCGCTTGCGGCGTTTTTTCACCATCGCCAGAAAATCGACCAGGGCCTTGCGCTCCTCGAGCCGGTTATGCGCCCACAGCGGACTGAATTTCCCCGCGGCGTCCAAGACACCGAACAGGTACTCCAGGCCCCAGTCGTGGCCGTCGGCGGTCCACAGCGGATCGCCCTCGAAGTCGAAGAACAGATCGCCGGGGTCGGGCTCCGGCAACAGCGTCAGCGGCTTCGGATCGACGACGTCGAACTGCGCAACGCCGGTATCGCGTTGCCGTACTTGCAGTTTTGCCTGGGTGGTCAGCTTGGTCACCGCGCTGGGCGACAGGTCGGGCACCGGACCGCGGTGTTGGGCCAAGTCGGCGACCGTGTTGATGCCGGCGTCAATCAGCTTGTCCCGTTGGCTGACTCGCATGCCCGCCACCAGCAGCAGATCGTCGCGTGCTTGCACCTGCTCGGCGCACATCGGACAGCGAAAACATGCCCGCACGCCCTCGTCTTCCCAGCGCACCGGGGCTCCGGCGGTGTGGTGCTCGTCGAGCAATCGCTGCAACAGTGCGCGCTGGGATCGAAAGACGGGGATCAGATCGCAGACTCGATACCGCACGACCGAGCCGTCGCCCAGCCGCAGCTCGGCCTCGTCCGCGACCGACACGCCCATCCCGGTCAGCGCGTCGGCGTAGGCCGCCAGCTGGAGCAACGCGGTGACCTTGGGTGAGCGAGCCAGCTTGGTGTCGATGAGCCGATACTGCGCAGCGTCGGCAACCAGGAAGTCGGCGAACCCTACGAAGCGGCCGTCGAACATCGCGGCCTGGTACACCACCGGAGCGTGGTTGGCGATCGCGCGCCGGGTCGCCTCGGCGGCGGCGGTCAGACCGGCCAGCGTGTGGGCCGGACGGCCGATGACCGCGACGCCGTCCGCGAACTCCGTGCGCAGCCGGTCGAGTTCGCGTCGCTCGTGGTCGTCACCGAGGGCCGCGGTGCGAGCCAGCAGTTCGTCCTCGACGTCGACAGGGGGACCCCAGCCCAGCTTCGCGTCGAAATTCCGGAGCAGCGCGTACTCGCATCGGGCGGCCGCGGCCAGGTCTGAGGCGCTGTACACGATGCTGTCGTCGGTGACGAACACAGCAGCCACTGTAGGTGAGGCGGCCGACAGCGCGGCGGTTCTGCGAAGGTGTGCCGGGTCAGTGCGCGGGGACGTTGCCGATCAGCTCGACGGTGTTGCCGTTCCAATGGAATCGAACGTTGGTGTTCAGGCCGCTGATACCGCTGGGGTAGGTCAATGCCACCGTGTCGCCGGTGGTTTGCGCCGCGTCGATGCCGTTGAACCCGTAGGTGTCCGGCACTCCCTGCGGGATGAACTGGCCGAGGTGAAACAGCACCGCCCGGGTCGTCGCATTGACGGCGTTGGTATTGGCCTTGATGATCACCGCGGAAAGCTGGGCGCACTGGTTGTAGTTACCGGCCAATGGCTCCGGGTTCCAGGCCTGTTGGCTGCGTGGATCGCGGGGCAAGTCGGAGACCACTTTCGCGATCGTGGGCGAGGCCAGATTGACCGCGCACGGGTCGGCCGGCGCGCTAGAACCGGGCGACACGATTTCGGTCGGTTTGGGCGTGGCGGGTGCGGTGATGGACGCGGTCGCCGTGGTGGCTTGCGGTGTCTTGGCGACTGTCGAATCTCCAGAACCGCAGCCGGTCAACATCGCGGCGAGCAGGACGCCGATGGTCAGTGGCTGGACACGGCACGGTAGGCACCACACATCGCGCAACCGTACCGGCACCGCGTACCCCGGTGTGACAGGCATGCCGCGGTCGCTCGATGAACACCGCCACGCCAGTCGCGCTCTGTTTCGCTTCGACCACTAAACTTCTTGCACGATGACAGTCCCCGACGGCTCGCCTGAACCGGCCGCTACTACCTTTGCCGACCTGCAGATTCACCCCTCGGTCATGCGGGCCATCGCCGACGTCGGTTACGAATCGCCGACCGCGATTCAGGCGGCGACGATCCCGGCCCTGCTGGCGGGCTCCGACGTCGTCGGGCTGGCGCAGACCGGCACCGGCAAGACGGCGGCGTTCGCGATCCCGATCCTGTCCAAGATCGACGTCAACAACAAGGCGACTCAGGCCCTGGTGCTGGCGCCCACTCGCGAGCTGGCGTTGCAGGTCGCCGAGGCATTCAGCCGGTACGGGGCCCACTTGAAGCAGATCAACGTGCTGCCGATCTACGGGGGGTCGTCCTACACCGTGCAACTGTCCGGTCTGAGACGCGGTGCACAGGTGGTGGTCGGCACCCCGGGCCGGGTCATCGACCACCTCGAGCGTGGGACGCTCGACCTGTCGCACGTGGACTACCTGGTGCTCGACGAGGCCGACGAGATGCTCACCATGGGCTTCGCCGAAGAGGTCGACCGCATCCTCTCCGAAACTCCGGAATACAAACAGGTGGCGCTGTTTTCGGCGACCATGCCGCCGGCCATCCGCAAGCTCACCAGCAAGTACCTGCACGATCCGCTGGAAGTAACGACCAAATCGAAAACCACTACCGCGGAAAACATTTCGCAGCGCTACATCCAGGTGGCCGGACCGCGCAAGATGGACGCGCTGACCCGAGTGCTGGAAGTCGAGCCGTTCGAGGCGATGATCGTCTTCGTGCGCACCAAGCAGGCCACCGAGGAGGTCGCCGAAAAGCTGCGTGCCCGAGGGTTTTCCGCGGCCGCCATCAACGGCGACATCGCTCAGGCGCAGCGCGAGCGGACGATCGCCGCGCTCAAGGATGGAAGAATCGACATTCTGGTGGCCACCGATGTGGCCGCGCGCGGGCTCGACGTCGAGCGCATCTCTCATGTGCTCAACTACGACATCCCGCACGACACCGAGTCCTACGTCCACCGGATCGGACGCACCGGCCGAGCCGGACGTTCGGGAAACGCGCTGCTGTTCGTCTCCCCGCGCGAGCGCCACATGCTCAAGGCGATCGAAAAGGCGACCAGGCAAACGTTAACCGAGGTCGAATTGCCCAGCGTCGAGGATGTCAACGCGCAGCGGGTGGCGAAATTCGCCGATTCCATTACCGATACGCTCGGCGGTTCGGGAATCGAGTTGTTCCGCAGGCTGGTCGAGGACTATGAGCGCGAGCACGACGTCCCGATGGCCGACATCGCCGCGGCGCTGGCCCTGCAGTCGCGCGATGGTGAGGCGTTCCTGATGTCGCCCGAACCGCCGCCGCAGCGACGTGAGCGGCCCGAACGCAACACCGAGCATCGGGATCGCACGGACAAGCCAAGGCAGACAAGGGATTTCGCGACCTATCGAATTGCCGTGGGCAAGCGTCACAAGATCGGGCCGGGGGCCATCGTCGGCGCTATCGCCAACGAGGGCGGACTGAACCGCAGCGATTTCGGCCACATCGCGATCGGACCGGACTTCTCGCTGGTGGAGCTGCCGCCAAAGCTTTCCCATGCGACGTTGAAAAAGCTTGAAAAAACCCGCATCTCGGGTGTGCTGATCGACCTGAAGCCGGACCGCTCGTCCGGCAAGTCCTCGGACAAGCCCCGGCGCGGTGGGCCCAAGCCGCGCAGAAAAGACGCTGGATGACCCTGTCCGACGAACGGGACACCCAAGGCGGACTCGAGCAGGTCTCACGCGTCGACCGGGTCGCCTCCCTGACCGGTATCCGCGCGGTCGCCGCGATCCTGGTCGTCGGCACCCACGCCGCCTACACCACCGGCAAGTACACGCACGGCTATTGGGGACTGGTCGGTGCCCGGATGGAGATCGGCGTGCCGATCTTCTTCGTGCTGTCCGGCTTTCTGCTGTTCCGTCCCTGGGTGAAGTCGGCTGTCAGCGGCGGGCCGCCACCCTCGGTGAGTCGGTATGCGCGGCACCGGGTTCGGCGCATCATGCCGGCCTACGTCGTCACGGTGCTGATCGCCTATGTGCTATACCACTTTCGCGAAGCCGGACCGAACCCCGGGCATTCCTGGCTCGGATTGGTCCGCAACCTGACGTTGACGCAGATCTACACCGACGGCTACCTCGGTAAGTACCTGCATCAGGGCCTGACCCAAATGTGGAGCCTGGCGGTGGAGGCGTCCTTCTACGTCCTGCTGCCGTTCTTGGCGTACCTGCTGCTGGTGGTCATCTGCCGGCGAACCTGGCGCCCGCGGCTGCTCGTGGGCTCCTTGCTGGCGATGGCGTCGCTCAGCCCGGCCTGGGTGGCCCTGGTACACGTCGATCACTGGTTTCCCGACGGCGCCCGGCTCTGGCTGCCCACCTACCTGGCCTGGTTTCTGGGCGGCATGTTGCTGACGGTGTTGCAGGCGATGGGGGTGCGGTGCTTCGCGTTCGCCGCGATACCGCTGGCGGTCATCTGCTACTTCATCGTGGCCACGCCGATCGGGGGTGCGCCCACCACCTCGCCGGCGTCGGCGTGGGAGGCGGTGGTCAAGACCGTCTTCTACGCGGTGATCGCCGCGCTCGCAGTGGCACCGCTGGCCCTGGGCGACGAGGGACTGTACTCGCGCTTACTCGCCAGCCGGCCGATGGTGTGGCTCGGTGAGATTTCCTACGAGATCTTCCTGATTCACCTGGTCACAATGGAATTCACCATGGTCTACATCGTCCGGGCCCACGTCTACACCGGGCCGATGCTGTACCTGTTCGTCGCGACGCTGGTGGTGACGATCCCGCTGGCCTGGCTGCTGCACCGATTCACCCGCGTGCCCAGCTGACTTCCCCGGGCGCGGCCTGACCGGTCCTAGCCGCGTGTGCTGACCGGGCTGACAATAGGCACGACGAATTCCTCGATCATGGTCTTCTCGTCGGCTTCGTCGTCGCCCGGGTACATCAACAATGACGTGAGCACTCGCACCATCCAACGAGCCCGGCGTTGCACGGCGTCGGGGTCTTCGGGACCAAGGGAGTTGACGAATGCCGTTGCCAGGGCGGTAATTACTTCGGATTGCCCGGCCAGCTCGCCCCCGAGCGGTGGGCGGGTGATGGCGAACCAGGATGCCAATGCCCGGCTTTCGCGCACCATTCGCAATGTGGCGGTGATACCGGCGATCAGCCGTTCGCGCGGATCGTCGATGCCACCGATCTGCGCGTTGATCTCTCGGCCGAGCCGGCGTGTCTCCCGGTGCACGTAGGCGGTCCGCAGCGCTTCGCGATTCTCGAAGTACCGGTACAACGTTGCGCGCGAACAGCCCGCGGCCCTGGCTATTTCGTTCATGCCGATGGAATCCTGGTCGCGCTCAGTGTAGAGCTCCTCAGCCGCATCGAGTATCCGGTCGGCCGCTACTTCGTTGCGGCGCAAGGCAAGCCAGTCATTGCCTGGCGTGGAGCCGGCCATCACGACCCCAACGTGATCGGCACCGACAACGGACGCCGGACGTAACTGCCGCCGGCCCATACGATGGCGGACTCGTCGACCTCGAAATCCGGGCAGCGGGCCAGCAGCTCGCGCAGCGCCACCCGGGACTGCATCCGCGCCGCGGCCGCACCAAGGCAGTGGTGGGCACCGTGGCTGAACGTCAGGATGTTGCGCGGGCAGCGGGCGACGTCGAGTTCACCGGCGTCCGGGCCGTATTGGCGTTCGTCGCGGTTGGCCGACCCATACAGCAGCAGCACCCTGCGACCGGCCGGGATGGTGGTGTCGCCAATGGTGACGTCGCGGGTGACGGTGCGCGCCAGGCCCTGTGCGGGTGAGGTCAACCGCAGCAGCTCCTCGACCGCGTCGGGGATGCGATCCGGGTTGTCGATCAGCAGCCGACGCTGATCGGGATGTTCGTGCAGTAATGGCATTGAGCCACCGAGCATCCCCGTCACGGTGTCGTTGCCGCCGGTGACCATCGTGAAGGTGAACGCCAGGATCGACAGTGTCCCGGTGATGTCACCGTCGGCACCGACCCCGGCGGCGACCAGGTGAGAAATGGTGTCATCCTCGGGCTCGGTCCGCCGTCGCTCGACCAGTCCGGTGAAGTACGCCATCATCGACCCGACCGCGTCACCGACGGTTCCCAGTGCTTCGGAGATGCCGCCAGCGGCGGTGTTGGCGGCGACGATGGCCTGGGTCCAGCCATCGAACTGTGCCCAATCTTCCTCGGGCACACCGAGATAGTGCGCGACCACCATTGACGGCAGCGGTTTGAACAGCTCGGTCACGATATCGCCGCCGCCACTTTCGCGCAGCTTCTCGATGCGCTCGACGACGAACTCGCGGACCTTCGGCTCCACCGCCTCGACCTGCCGCGGGGTGAAGCCGCGTGCCACCAGTTTGC
The DNA here is from genome assembly GCF_036409155.1 of Mycobacterium sp. 050128. NCBI lineage: Bacteria > Bacillati > Actinomycetota > Actinomycetes > Mycobacteriales > Mycobacteriaceae > Mycobacterium > Mycobacterium sp. 050128. Next base: position 2,982,644 of record NZ_JAZGLW010000001.1, read on the forward strand.
GAAATTCGGTGTGCAGCGGGGGATCCTGCATCACAAACGGCGGATTGTCTTTCAGGCCAATCAGTTCCAGGTCGTCGTAGTTGACGGTCAGGCCCTGCGCAGAGGAGAACGTCTCGTGGTCGCGGGCTGCCGACCAGACGTCGGCGTGCCGGGACAACACGTAGTAGTCCTGCTCGGGATGCTTCGGGGGCACCACGTGATGCACCGGGTCGTGGTCGCGCAGCGCGCCGTACATCGGCCAGGGATTCGGCCAGGTGTCGGCGCTCGCGAGCTGGAACGCGACCGGCGGATTGTGAGACATAACCGCAGTCATGTCTTATTCGTACGACATCACGCGGTATATGTCAACCATCGGCTGGTCGTCGAATGTGCGGCCAGCCGCAATTGTAGGTTCTCATCCAACATGGCGGAATTCTCATCTTCGTGACGTCGAAATGGCGGATCCGCCATAAAGATGAGAATCTGGTTAGTGGCTCTAAGCGTTAGCGTCACTTTGACGGTGCCCAACCACTCTCGGCCTTAAGCCGCCGGAATGGTGAAGTTCTTTGTGTACCAAGGGCGTTGATGGTTCCGTCGAGCGGAGACGGCATGGTGACATATCTCACGACGGTGCAGCTCATGGATATCAGCGGTTATCCATGAACGCGTCGGTCGTAACTCGTCGGATTGGAGATTGTGCCCACGTGTCGCATGATTCCGCTCGTTGGCGAGTCGTGAGAGCTGTTGCACGTGAGGGTGATTGGGCCTGAACGTCGAGCGCCGGGTTGCACTCGGCTGGAATTATGTGGGCCAGTGCAACAACCGGCGTGAAAGCTCCGTGGATACCGCTTCGTGGACCCGCTCTGGGGTTGCCATCTTGTTGACACAGCAGTACGAATGCACAGCAGCTAGCCAGTCATTTCCGTTACTCCTGTGACGCTCGCCGTTGCCCATGGTGCCGACGACGGTCTAGACCAATCGCATACCCTCACGCGAATGGCGGCGTAGGCTTTTCAAGCCATTTGCCGCAGCGTTTATCCCACACAGTAGGAGAGGCACATCCCGCTCCTCGGGCGGGTAGCCAGACGATTCTCCAATCCGCATCGGTGCGACACAACACCAGCAAGGAGCCTTCACGGTTATGAGCATCCCGGCTGCTCTATCCCTGTGGTCCGATGATCCTGCCGAAGATGATCTGTTGTCATTTGACGCGGTCGCTCACACCGTCACGGACGCGCTGCTCGATGTGACCTTGGACCCGGTCGCGATCGGGCTGTCTGGCAGCTGGGGAGTGGGAAAACCACCGTGCTGGGCCTCGTCGGGCGCGAGCTCGCCCATCGATCCACCGCCGAGCAGAAGATCCTGGTTGTCCGAACTACCCCTTGGCGCTACGACCCGAAGCCGGTAAGTGCCATAGGGTCTGGGCGAGACTCGCCCAGCCGCGCAGCGAGTCCGACGCGGGTGCCTCTCGCTTCACCCAAGCCTCGTACACCGAGAGTTCGATATTTTCGGCATGGTCGGTGTCAACGTGCCGATCCCGGTTCCGGTGGCCTATCACACCTTTGGCGGTTGGAAGCGGTCCGGCTTCGGCGATCTCAACCAACACGGGCCCGCGTCGATCCAGTTCTACACAAAGGTCAAGACCGTCACCCAGCGCTGGCCATCGGGCATCAAGGACGGTGCCGAGTTCAGCATCCCGACCATGAAATAGGCGAGCCCTTGATGGGCAACCACTTTGCCAACGTCCCAGCAGCTTCACACTCCAACATAAGCATGACGTGCCCAACGAAGCTCGCCCCGGCCAACTTGTCCGCGGCCGCCAGCCGCCCCTGCCGGAGCGCACCAGCGTGGCTGATGGACGCCAAGGCCCAGGAGTCCGGTTGACGACGTCACCCCGGAGTTAGGTCGTCCGCGGCGCCCGCCAGTCTGGCGCCGATCGCGACCGATGCGCCGACCGCGTCGATGCCCGCAAGATAGGTCGTCACCAACCTCGCCGCTGCAGGCTATTCGGCTAACCCGGACGTAATCGTCAGGGTGTGGGACGGTGTGAAGCCGGGGTTGGCCAGTGCGGTCGAAACTCCGCTGCCGACGGCTTGACTACCAAAGCAGCTGGGTCAATCGCGGCCAGGTGCCGCTAGATAACATCTAACTATTTTAATAAATCACTGGACGTCACAGCTGCGCCGTGGGTAGCCTACGTCCATGCTGGGCTCGTCTTGCGCCGCAATGATATCGGCTGTAGGGACGGCACCGGGCCGCCGTTTTGGCGATGCCAAATCCGAGTGCGCGGTCCCCGCCGAGGCTGTGCTCTGCTCGCACGAAGTACGCCGCCCCGCACTGCCACCTCGCGGCTAACAAGGAGGAGTTCGGACATGCACTATCGGCCACTGCCCGTGCCTGCCTCGGTGGTTGCCGCCGCTGTCCTCCTGGGAAGTCCAGTCGCGCATGCGGATGGCGACAACAACACGCTCATCCCGAACAATAAGCGACTCAACGACGGGGTCGTCGCCAACGTCTTCACCGTGCAGCATCAAGCGGGCTGCACCAACGACGTTAGGATCAGTCAACAGCTGCAACGCGCTGCGCAGCGGCACACCGAGGATCTGCTGAAAAGCCGCGCGCTCGCCGGTGATATCGGCTCAGACGGGTCCACGCCACAAGACCGTGCCGATGCGGCCGGCTTCCATGGTCCGGTGGCCGAAACGGTGGCGATCAATCAATCAATCGCAATCAGCGGTAACGACTTGATCAACCGGTGGTACCACGACCCAGCCTATTTCAACATCATGTCCAACTGCGCCCACAGCCAAATGGGGGTGTGGTCGGAAAACAGTCCGGATCGCACTGTTGTGGTGGCGGTTTACGGGCAGCCCCAAGGGGTCGGGGGGGCAGCGCCCGCGAGCACCGAGGGGCAGAACATTCCGCTCGACCCCAGCCCGGACTATGACGCGAGCGACGAACTCGAATTCGGTCTCAACTGGTTGCCCTGGATCCTGAGGGGCGTGTACCCACCGCCGGCCCACCCTCCGGAATAGCGTGGGGGCCGGCCGCCGTTGATGCCCAGATCTGAGGAGTTAGCTGGGAGTCCTAACACGCGACCTTTATCGTGAATGTGCCGGCGGCCCGCATGCTCGGGTTCTTGGTGTCGAAGCCTTCGGCGCTCCCACGGATGGTATACGTGTAACCATTCATGGTGACTTCGGCTTTGCCGTCGAGGTCGTGCGTGTAACTGCCGGTGAATCCGCCCAGATCGGTGATGTTGACTGCCTTGGCAGTGAGCGAATTTTGGTTGGAGACAATGGCGTTCGTGCCTGCGGCGGTGTCACCGGTAGTGATCATTGTTAACGGTCCAGCCGGCATGCATGTCACCGCATGGGTCATCGGAAGGGCCTGATCGTTGATCATCACCTGCGCGGTTCCGGCGGGCAGCGTTCCCGGCTGAGGTGCAGTTGCGCCTGGTGACGACGAGCATGCGCTGATGCTTGTTGCTACAACAACAGCTGCGGATGTGTTCTGGAACCGCTTGTGCACGAGCGCACCTCGCCTCATTTGGCCACCTGTGCCGATCCCGCGCTGCGCGTATCACCCGGCGAGCTTTTGGCTTGGTCGAATCAACGGTACCCGAACTTTGTGCCGTGGTCGCCGGATATTGCAATGCATTGGCTTAAGAACACCGTTAGGTCGGGGTCGATCCCGGACGTGCTCGCCTAAGACGTCGGCGATGCCGGTCATCGGTCGACCGCGCAAGCTTCGTGGATCTTACTGTTGTATCACGCCTTTCGGCGTGGTGATGCAACACGATAACGTCGTCATCCTGGTGACGTCGGACGGCAAGGGTCGTGGCAGGCGTTGACGGCCGGCCGCCACCGTTGTGAGTCGACGTAGCCGACGTGGCTATTGGCGAACCCGTAGCGACGCGACGAGAAGATTGCGCAACACGCCCTCGTCACCACCGTCTTCAGGCGTGGCGGGTTCGGCGATAAGGCTGAAGCTAATACGGACAATCCAGCGCGCGAGGGTGTCGGCCCGAAGATCGCGGCGAATCTCGCCGGCGGCGGCAGCAGTCTCGAGGCGCCGCACGAGCGCGTCGGCGAGTCTGGCTTTCCATAACTCCGAGCCTTCGGCGGCATGGTAGGCGGCGCCAAGGGCCTGGCGGTCTTCGACTAGTGAGCGCAGTATCGTTGAGCTGCGCGCGATTTCGATCCCCCGCAGACACGCTGCGACGAGCTGAGCCAGAAAAGGTTCGTCAGTCTGCCAGCATTGCTCGACGGCTTGCAACGTGGCGCCCAGGACTCGCACAAAGGAGGCCGCCAACAGAGCGTCCTTACTCGGGAAGTGGTAGTACACCGTCGACCGGTGCACACCCGCGCGCCGGGCGATATCACCCATGCGGGTACGCACCGGCCCCTTCTCGGCGTAGCAGGCATCGGCCGCGGTCAACAAGCGTTCGCGCGCCTCGTCCTCGTCCGCAGGTGAGTCGGCGGCCCCCGATTTCGCGCGAGTTACTCCGGCATCAGGGTCCACAACAGCACACTACGGTCTTCGCGGCATGGAGTTGGCGTGTCATTGACACGGCCAGCTGCCAGTCGGCAGTTGGAGTCCGTGGCGGACGGTGCGGCTCCCAGACTCGACCGCGGCACCGCCACGCTGACGCCTGTTGAAGGCGCCGCCGCTCCGTGCTCCTCAGCTCTGGCACGAGCAGGTCGCGTGGATACCAGCGACGTTATATCCGCCAGTTAACCAGTAGCAATCATCGAGCATCGCGTGGTGACCCACCGCGGTTCAGCGCCCAGGAGATTTTGCGGCAATGCATCCCAAAACGATAATTATCAAATCCGATATATAGATAGATAATTTACTAGGCGAACTACCGGCGGGCATCTTTCCTGTTCGCGGAATCACCGCCGGGCTCGACGCAATAAGGCCGGCCGGCTGCCTCACCGCGGCGGGGATTAACCGCCCGGGCGTAAAGGGGCGGCAGTTGTCCAGAGCGCCCGGTATGAGGTTGGCGTTTGCGGCCCGACGGACGGATGCCCGGTAGTCGGACTTGTGCCCGGCGCATAACCGCTGTTCACCGCGTCGTCGCGCCTTCGGCGCGATCTAGCGGCTGCTGGGTCCGTGCTGGACTCCGCCCGCCGGAACCGGGACGTCGGGATGGCACTGTAGGCATACGTCATCACCCATTCGGTCTGATTTACGTTGGATCTCTGGATTTCTTAATCTGCCGCTCTGCGCAACAAGTACAACCCAATTTTGACCAATGTCTTCGCGAAACATACTTATTGCACGTCGGTTATTAAACTAGCCCGACGTCGGTCGGACATAATCGGCTCACAATGGCGCTATTCAATACCGACATTAATGCCAGTTTAATAGTTGAAATACTGTTAAGGCTCCCAGCAAACATGCTGCCGACACCTCAGTCGTACTGAAATGGATCCGGAAAGTAGTGACCCTCCGCAGTTTTCTGCCTGGCCGGCAGGTTGATACCGGTCGATACGTGCACGGTATTGGGGTGGGAGGCGTTCCCAAGCGAGGTCCGCCGCGGCTGGCCGCGAGCTCGCTCAGGGCGACGAGATTGCGACATCGAAGCCAGAATTGTCGGACCGCACAGCAAATCGGGATACTTGCCCAGACGTCCATTGGGTTGCGTCGTTAGTAGTAGGCGCTTCCTTGTTGCCGTGTGACAATGTCATGGTGTAGCGTCCCGCTGTGCTGTGGGCCACACATTAGTAGGCAGCGGGTTGTCTTTCCGTTGCCGGGGAGGATTCATCGTTTTAATGCGGGCTGAGTTTAGACACCAACGGGTGCACTAGTGGTGGAGACGGACACAGAGCCCATTCGGGCCGCTAGTGGCGCACCGGCGTGGGTCGAGGCGTTCACGGGGACTCGCCCGTGGGCTGATTCCGCAACCAAGCCGCTGCGCGAGGTCGGCAGCTTCTTCGCGCTGTCGCTCGACATCGCGGCGCAGATGGTCCGTCCGCCCTTTGCCTGGCGTGAGTTCATCCATCAGGCGTGGTTCGTGGCTCGGGTGTCGGCCGCCCCGGCCGTCTTCTTAGCGATCCCGTTCAACGCACTCGCCGTCTTCATCATTAACGTCCTGCTCGTCGAAATCGGCGCCGCCGACGCCTCGGGAACCGGCTCTGCGCTAGCCGCCGTGGTTTACCTCGGGCCCATCACGGCGGTGTTGGTAGTCGCCGGTACTGGCGCGACCGCCATGTGTGCCGACCTGGGCGCTCGCACCATCCGCGAAGAAGTCGACGCCATGCGAGTGATGGGAATCAACCCGGTGCAACGGCTTCTGGTGCCCAGGGTGCTGGCATTGGGGCTCAACGGGCTGGTGTTGAACGCCATCATCACCATCGTCGGCCTGGTGACCGAATACTTATTCTCCGTCTACTTTCAGCACATCAATCCCGGCTCGTACACGGCCAGCCTCACGCTGCTCGTCGGGCTGACCGACGTGCTCATCGCTTTCGCCAAGGCGATGCTGTTCGGTCTCATCGCGGGCCTCATTGCGTGCTACAAAGGCATCACCGTGGGCGGCGGTCCGCAAGGCGTCGGCAACGCGGTGAACGAGACCGTGGTGTACACGTTCATGGCGTTGTTCGTGATCAACGTGGTGCTGACCGCGATTACCGCCCAGGCGACGTTGTGACCGCGATCCCGGCGGCGCGCCGGCTGCCGCAGCTGACGAATCGAGTCCGCGGTTTTGTCGACGGATGGAACCGCCTCGGAAGCCAGACCGCGTTCTACGTCAAAGCCCTTGGCTTCGTGTGGGAGGCCTGCGTCCGGTACAAAGCGGAGACGCTGCGCCTGATCGCCAACATGAGTCTGGGCGTCGGGGCGTTGGCCATCATCGGGGGCACCGTGGTCATCGTCGCCACCTTGACGATGTCAACCGGTGGACTCGTTGGCATCCAGCTCTACCGATCGCTATCCGATGTCGGGGTGCAGGCGTTGAGCGGTTTCGCCTCCGCTTACATCAACACGCGTATCAGCTCGCCACTGATCGCCGATATCGGCTTGGCGGCCACAATCGGCGCCGGCGCCACAGCGCAACTGGGCGCCATGCGGATCAACGAGGAGATCGACGCGCTCGAGGTGATGGGTGTCCAAACGATCACCTACCTGGTCTCGACCCGGATAGTGGCGGGCGTCATCGTCGTCGTTCCGCTGTGGTGCGTGGCTGCGCTGGCCGGGTTTATGGCTACACGAGGGCTTGTCATCTTCGTCTACGACCAACCGCCCGGCGTGTATGACCACTACTTCAATACTTACCTGCAGCCCACCGACCTCATCTGGTCGTTGCTGCAAGTCATCGCCTCCGCCGTAACGATCATGCTGGTGCACACGTACTACGGCTTCAACGCCTCCGGCGGCCCGGCCGGCGTTGGTGAAGCGGTCGGTCGTGCCGTGCGCACGTCACTGATCGTGGCGGTCGCGGTGACGTTGGCGGTGGCACTGGCTGCCTACGGTGTGTCCGGCGACTTCCACCTATCCGGGTAGCGGCGATGAAGAGCAAACGGCGCGAGGCCGGTCTGCACCCGGCGATCTGGACCTTCATTCTTCTGACCTCCATCTGCGCGCTGGTCGTGCTGACGGTGGGTGCGTTCAACAGGGATTTCAGGCCCTATGCGCGGGTGACGCTGACGTCTGACCGGGCGGGGCTGGTCATGGAACCCGGAGCCAAAGTCAAGCTGCGCGGCGTCCAGGTCGGCAGGGTCGCGTCAATCCAGTCAGGGGATCCGGTGAAACTGCAGCTGGAGCTGTACCCGGAGCAGCTCAACTACATCCCCGCTAACGTCACCGCCGAGATCACCGCGCCAACTGCCTTCGGGGCCAAATACGTGGACCTGCTTACCCCCGCCCACCCAACCGCACAACGGCTGGCGGCGGGAGCGGTGGTGAAGTCGCGCAATGTGAGCGTCGAAGTGAACACCGTGTTCCAGAACCTCGTTGCGCTGCTCAATCAGGTTGACGTCCCCAAACTGAATGCGGTCCTCACCGCGCTGGCCGAAGGATTCCGCGGCAATGGTGAAGCGATCGGTGAGGCCACCACCGACCTCAACCAGGTTCTGCTGGCTATCAATCCGCGCAGCGAGACGATCCGTGCCGACTACCGCGCCCTCCAAGGGTTCAGCGACACCTACAGCGCGGCCGCCGCAAACATCGTGCGTGTGCTGGACGCCGCCAGCACGACGAGCGTCACGGTCACCGATAGCGCAAAACAACTGGACTCTTTGCTGCTCAACGTCAGCGGCCTTGCCCGCGGCGGTGTCAATCTGATCGGCCCGAATAGGGACAACCTCGTGCACGGCATCAACTTGCTCGAGTCCACCACGCGCCTGTTGATGAAGTACAACCCGGAACTGACCTGCACGCTGGTCGGTGGGAAAAACGCCCTCGATTTCGGCGCCGTAGCTTCTTCAGGGGGCTCGAACGGATACTCCGAGATCTTGGACGTCGGGTTGCTGCTCGGCAAGGACGCATACCGGTACCCACAAAACCTACCGGTCAACGACATCAAGGGCGGCCCAGGCGGCGAGCCGGGATGCGGATCTCTGCCCGACGTCGCTAAGAATTGGCCGCAGCGCTACCTGGTCACCGATTCCGGATGGGGCACCGGAATGGATGTGCGACCCAACCCCGGCATCGGCTTCCCCGGCTACACCAACTACTTCCCCGTCACCAGGGGGACGCCTCAACCGCCCAGCATCCGCCATCCGTCGGACCCGGCGCCGGGCCCTATCCCGTATCCAGGGGCACCGCCCTACGGTGCGCAGCTCTACGCCTCGGACGGAACCCCGCTGTATCCCGGCCTGCCGCCGGCCCCTCCGCCGGGCAGGCCACGAGAAACCGGCCCTGCGCCGGCAGGCTCCGAACCGTTCGTGCCCTCAGTGCCGTCCGGGGTTCAAGCAACGTGCGGACTCCTCAACCAGCCGTGCGGACCGCTACCACCGGCTGCGCCTGCGCCTTGACGGCCGAAGGCGACCGGTAGCAGAAGCCACAGAGGAAGGCAGATATGCGAGAGAATTTGGTAGGCGCCACGTGGCGTCTCGCCATCTACTTGGTCGTGTGCTTGTTGGGCGCGTTCGCGTTGGTCGCCGTCTTCGGCCAGCTCCGCTTTGAATCGGAGAAGACCTATAAGGCTGTGTTCGCGAATGTGTCCGGGCTAGAGGGCGGCAACTTCGTCCGCATCGCCGGTGTCGAGGTTGGCAAGGTCAAGAACATCTCCATTCAGCCGGATTCCACCGTGCTCGTCGAGTTCACTGTCGCCGACTCCGTGGTGCTGACCGAAGGCGCGAGGGCCGCCATCCGCTTCGCCGACCTCATCGGGGGCAGATACATGGCACTCGAAGAGGGTGCCGGGGCGGTAAAGAGACTGTTTCCGGGCGCGACCATTCCGCTGAGCCGCACCGAGCCGGCGCTCGACCTCGATGCGTTGATCGGTGGGTTCCGGCCCTTGTTCCGCGCTTTGGACCCCGACCAGGTCAACAAGCTGACCGGTCAACTGATCGCGGCTTTCCAGGGTCAGGGCGGCACGATCGGCTCGTTTCTCACCCAAGCCGCGGCCCTGACCAACACGCTGGCCGACCGCGATCAACTGATCGGCCAGGTCATCACCAACCTGAACACTCTGCTCGGTTCACTCGGTGGCCAGAGCAAGCAGTTCGCCAAGGCCGTCGACTCGCTATCCGAACTCGTGACGGGCCTCGAAGCCCGTAAACAGGACATCAGCAACGGGGTGGCATACGCCAACGCCGCCGCCGGGTCGATCGCCGACCTGCTGGCGCAGGCGCGCCCGCCGCTGAAAAAGGTTGTGGGGGAGACGGACCGGACCGCCGGCACCGTGTTGGCCGATCGTGAATTCTTCGACAACTACCTCAACAACTGGCCTGACGCGTTCAAAATCCTCAACAGGCAGGGCCTGACCGGCGACTGGTTCAGCTTCTACCTGTGTGACGCCATTCTGAAGGTCAATGGCAAAGGCGGCCAACCCGTGTATATCAAGGTCGCCGGCCAGGCCACCGGAAGGTGCACGCCGCGATGAAAACCTTCTCGGAACGCAACCCGCTCACCATCGGCGCCATTGGCCTCGGCATCACCTTTGCTGTCATGTTGCTAGCGTTGAACTACGACAAGCTGCCGTTCTTCCAGACCGGTCGGACCTACTCCGCATATTTCGCCGAGGCCGGCGGCCTGGTGCCTGGTAGCGCCGTTCAGGTGTCGGGTTTCCGGGTCGGTCAAGTCTCGAGTGTCGAGCTGGACGGACCGCGGGTGCTGGTCAAGTTCCACGTCGACGGCGGCGTCCACCTCGGTGACCGCACCGAGGCGGCAATCAAACTGAAGACAGTGCTCGGCACAAAGCTCCTTGCCGTCACCCCGCGAGGAGACGGGCAGCTGAGTGGCCCGATACCCCTCGATCGGACCAGGCCGGCCTACCAATTGCCCGACGCGCTGGGAGATCTGACCACCACCATCAGCGGGTTGAAGACCGATCAGCTGTCCAACTCGCTCGCCGTGCTGGCCGACACATTCTCGGATACTCCGCCCGATCTCAGGGCCGCGGTGCAGGGCTTGGCTCGGTTCTCGAAGTCACTAGACGAACGGGATAGCCAGCTGCGAGACCTGTTGGGTAACGCTAATAAAGCGACGAAGGTGTTGGGCGAGCGCAGCGACGAGATCGTGAACCTGGTCGCCAAGACCAATGCGCTGTTGGTGCAACTGAAAAGCCAAAGCAGCTCGTTGGACCAGATCTCCAACAATCTCTCCGCGGTCGCCCAGCAGGTGAAGGGCTTCGTCGCCGAGAACCGCAACACCCTCAAGCCGGCGCTGGACAAGCTCAACGAGGTATTGAGCATTGTCGACAACCGCAAAGAACGCGTGCAGAAGGCGCTCAGCGGGCTGAACAGCTTCTCGTTGCGGCTGGGTGAAACGGTGTCGTCCGCGCCGTTCTACGAAGCCTATGTTGCCAACCTGCTGCCCGGTCAGTTCGTGCAGCCGTTCATCGATGCGGCATTCTCCGATCTTGGTCTGGATCCGAACGTGCTCCTGCCCACGCAGCGCGCCGATCCGGAGGTCGGCCAGCCGGCGACGCCGCCGCTACCGATACCGTTCCCGCGGACCGGCCAGGGCGGGGAACCGCGCATGACCATCCCGGACGCCATCACCGGTAACCCCGGCGATCATCCGTGCGGTGTGCCGGGTGTGGCCCTGCCCGGTCCTGGCTGCTACCCGTACAGGGAGCCACCACCGGCCCCGCCACCTGGCGGCCCGCCGCCAGGGCCGCCGGCGCCCGCGATCGCGCCCCCAGACCAGCCAGGTGAAGGTGGCGGACGGTGAATTCACGTAACGTCAAGATCGGCTTGGCTGTCGCACTGGCGGTGCTGCTGGTAGGCGGGATCGCCACGGTGGTGCGGACCGCTGGTGGCAGCGGACGTACCACTGTCACCGGATATTTCGCGGATAGCACCGGCCTTTACAACGGCGACGACGTCGTGATTCTCGGTGTGCGCGTCGGCAAGGTCGAGAAGATCGAACCGCAGCCGAGCCGCGTCAAGATCACCTTCTGGTACGACGCGAAATACCGAGTGCCCGCCGACGCCAAAGCCGTGATCCTGTCACCGTCGCTCGTGACGCCGCGATCCATCCAGTTGACGCCCGCCTACACCGGCGGGGCGGTGATGGCGGCCGGGGCGGTGATCCCACAGGAACGAACCGCGGTTCCGGTGGAATACGACGACTTGCGCCAGCAGCTCGAGAAGCTGACGCAGAGTCTGCAGCCCACCAAGCCGGGCGGCACCAGCACCCTGGGGGCATTCATCAATACCGCCGCCGACAATTTGCGCGGTCAGGGCCCGGATATCCGAGACACCCTCATCAAGTTGTCACAGGCGATTTCGGCGATCGGTGACCACAGCAGCGACCTGTTCAGCACCTTGAAGAACCTGTCGATTCTGGTCTCAGCGCTGCGTGACAGCAGCGATCTGTTGCGACAACTGAACCAGAATCTGGCCGCGGTGACCAACCTGTTAGCCAACGACCCCAACGAGGTCGGAAACGCGGTTCGCGACCTCGACGACGTGGCCGACGACGTCCGAAACTTTGTGGCCGACAACCGCGAGACGCTGGGTACCACCTCCGACAGGCTGGCTTCGGTGTCCCAGGCGCTGAACGCAAGCCTCGACGATGTCAAGCAAATTCTGCATGTGGCCCCGACCGCATTCCAGAACTTCCTGAACATCTACCAACCGGCGCAGGGCGCGCTGACCGGAGCGTTGGGAGTGAACCAATTCGCCAACCCAATCCAGTTCCTGTGCGCCGCGATTCAGGCGGCCTCGCGCCGCGGCGCCAAAGAGTCCGCGAAGCTCTGCGTGCAATATCTGGCACCGATCTTCAAGAACCGTCAATACAACTTCCCGCCGCTAGGCGAGAATCTCTTCGTTGGAACCACAGCCCGTCCCAACGAAATTACCTACAGCGAGGACTGGCTGCGGCCCGACTATGTTCCCCCCCAGCCGGCGGTGCCCGCCCCCGGCGCTCCGCCACCTCAGCCCAACGGCCCGCCGGATGTTCCGCCGTCCCCGCCGGCGGCCGTCGCACCGGTGTCGACCAATCCGGCCGACGGCCTGCGCGGACTGATGGTGCCTTCGGGAGGTGGACAGTGAGTCGATCACGGCGCTGGTCTCGCGCAGCCATGGGGCTGGTGGGGGTGCTTGTTGCGACCGCGCTTTCGGGTTGCGGGTTCCGCGGCGCGAATTCGTTTCCGTTGCCGGGAACCAGCGGGAGTGGCCACGGGTCGTACACGATCCAAGCGCAGATGCCCGACGTCCAAAATCTGGAACGGAATTCTCGAGTCCGGGTCAATGACGTCACCGTCGGCACGGTGAGCAACATCGAGCTTCAGGGTTGGCACGCACTGGTCACCATGACGATCAGCGGTGACGTCGACCTGCCGGCCAACGCGACCGCCACGGTCGGGCAGACCAGCTTGCTGGGTTCGGTGCACGTCGAACTAGCGCCCCCCACCGGGGTCGCGCCCGAAGGCAAGCTCAAAAACGGATCGTTGATCCCGCTGTTGTCGTCCGACACCTATCCGTCTACCGAACGGACGCTGGCCGCGGTTTCGCTGGTGCTCAACGGCGGGGGCCTGGGGCAGATCCAGGACATCACGAAGTCTTTGAGTACCGCCTTCACCGGCCGTGAGGCAGATCTGCGAAGCCTGCTTGGGCAGCTCGACAAGTTCGTCGGCTACCTCGATGACCAAAAAGGTGACATCATCGCCGCAACCGAGAGCCTCAACAACCTCGTTGGTCAATTCGCCGACCAGAAACCGGTGATCGACAAGGCGTTAAAGACCATCCCGAACGCCTTGACCGTGTTGAAAGACGAGCGAAACGCGCTGGCCAACGCTCTCGGTGACCTGAGCAGATTCGGCGCGCTAGCCGCTGACTCGGTCAACAAGACCAAGGAAAATCTGGTCAAAGAGCTCAAGGACCTGGGCCCGGTGCTGCAGTCACTGGCGGATGCCGGGCCGGCGCTGACCCGTGCGCTGGATTTCTACGGAACCTTCCCGTTCCCCACGGGCACACTCAGCAAATGGATGCGCGGCGACTATGCCAACCTGACGGCGGTCATCGACCTGACGCTGAGCCGGCTGGACGCTTCGTTCTTCACCGGTACCCGGTTCGAGTGCAATCTGACCGAGCTTGAGTTGCAGTGGGGCCGCACCATCGGCCAGATGCCCAGCCCATGCACCGCGGGCGGTCCGTACAACCCCGGCAACCCCCTGGTTGTCCCGTATCACTTCGATCAGGGGCGCTGACAACATGCTCACTAGGCGAATCAAAATCCAGCTGCTGGTGTTCGCGGTTGTCAGCGTGGTCGCCGGCGCCGTCATGTTCTTCGACTACATGGACGTGCCGACCGCGTTCTTCGGGGTCGACCGTTACACGGTCACGGTGCAGCTGCCCGACGGAGGCGGCCTTTACCCGGGGGGCAACGTCACCTACCGAGGAGTCGAGGTGGGTCGGGTACGAGACGTGCGCTTAACGAATAGTGGCGCCGAGGCGGTGCTGCAGATGGATTCCGATGTCCACATCCCCGCCGACCTCACCGCCCAGGTACACAGCGTTTCCGCGGTCGGCGAGCAATATGTCGAACTGCTGCCGCGCGCGGGGGACGGGCCGGCGCTGCGAAACGGCGACGTGATCCCTGTGGACCGCACTTACGTCCCGCCCAACCTGAACTCGCTGCTGCAGGCAACCAATCGCGGGTTGACCGCGATCCCGCGCGACAACCTCAAAACGGTGGTCGACGAATCCTATGTCGCCGTCGGCGGGCTCGGCCCCGAACTGTCCCGGCTGGTCAAAGGGACGACCAATCTGGCGATCGACGCTCGCAAGAACCTTGACTCGCTGGTCGCTTTGATCGACGAGTCCAAGCCCGTCTTGGACAGCCAGTCCCAGTCATCGGACGCGGTGCAGGCGTGGGCGGCCCACCTGGCAGCCATTACCTCGCAGCTTCGAGACAACGACTCCGCGGTCGCGGGCGTGCTCCACAAAGGCGGCCCCGCGGCCGCGGAGGCCCAACAACTGTTCGACCGGTTGAACCCCACGTTGCCGATCGTGCTGGCGAATCTGGTCAGCGTTGGGCAGGTGGGAGTCACCTACCGCGACAACCTGGAAGCCGTCTTGGTGGAGCTGCCGCAGGGAGCCGCCGACGTCCAAGCGACCGGCGTGCCCAATAGGAATACCAAACAGCCTTACTTGGGCGGCTACCTCAGCTTCAACTTGAACCTCAACTGGCCGCCGCCCTGCGTCACGGGATTCCTACCTGTCCAGCAGCAGCGGGCCGCCAGCTTCGAGGACTACCCAGATCCGCCTAAAGGCGACCTTTACTGCCGGATACCGCAAGACTCGATGATCAACGTGCGCGGGGCGCGCAATCTGCCGTGTGAGACTCGACCCGGCAAGCGCGCGCCGACGGTCAAGATGTGCGAAAGCGACGAGACCTACGTCCCCCTGAACGACGGCTTTGCCTGGAAGGGCGATCCGAACGCGACGTACAGCGGCCAGGATGTGCCTCAGCTGCGCCCAGGTGATGAGCCACCCGGGAAGTCCGCACCACCATCGCCGCCGGGTCCGGCACCACCCCCGATCGCCGCCGTCCAATACGACCCGGCAACCGGTATGTACGTGGGACCGGACGGGCGTATGTACAGCCAAGCTGACCTGGCCCACGGAACTACGAAGGAGCAAACATGGCAGAGCATGATGCTGCCTCCCAAGAGGAATTGAGCGATATGGGACGGACGGAAACAACCCCCGCATTGTCCGGTGACACCGACCAGGGTTCGCCGGGTTCGACCAACCTCGCCACCCCGAAAGGGCAGGAGGCCGACGCGGGCCCCGATTTGGAGCCCGCCGCGGAAGGACTGGTCGAGGAAGCCAATGACGACGACGCGGCGGTCGATGACGAAGTCGACGATGCCTCGGAAGAGGCTGCGCCGCTGAAGAAGCGGATGTCATCCGTACGGCTGGCCGCGGTGTGGGGGGTGGTCGCAATAGTCTCACTGGGCGCTCTGGGTGGTTGGTTCGGTTTTAGGATTTATCAGTCACACCAGGCCCATCAACAGCGCGAGGTCCTGATCCAGGTCGCGCGGCAAGGGGCGCTGAACTTGACGACGATCGACTGGCAGCACGTCGATGCTGACATACAGCGCATCCTGGACTCCGCGACAGGCACTTTCTACGACGACTTCTCCAATCGATCGAAACCCTTCATCGACGTCGTCAAGAAGGCACAGTCGAAGTCGGTAGGAACAATCATCGAGGCGGGTGTGGAGTCGCAGTCGGCCAACGAAGCCCAAGTGCTGGTCGCTGTGTCGGTAAAGACGTCGAATGTTGGTGCAGCAGAACAGGATCTGCGGCATTGGAGAATGCGAATCACCGTGCAAAAGCTCGGAAACGACGCGAAAGTCTCCAACGTCGCCTTCGTGCTATGAGTAACTTCCAGCTCGGCAAGCACCGATTACTGAGTCCACGAGCCAGAAAGGGCACCACCGCTGTGCCGGTTGACATCGATTCCGCCACTGAGCAAGCCAGCGCCATCGCCGTCGAGGAGACGACCGAACCGGCCGAAGGCGCACCGAACCAACTCGAGGCGACCGGTGACGCGCAAGACACGAACGGAACAAAAGACGAGGCACAGGAGGCGTCCTCCGAGGGCGAGGGCACTGAAGCCGAGGACGCGAAAGACGTTGCGCCCCCGACACAACCGCGCAGTATTGCATGGTCCCGGGTATTGGTCTTCGGGGTGCTGCCCATACTGGCGTTGCTGATAGCGGTGGGCGCCGGCTACCTCAAGTGGCAAGACAACTGGGTCCGCAGCTCGGGGTCCGCCGGCATCGAGTCGGTCGCAGCGGCCAAAGAATCTACCGTTGCGATATTGTCCTACCAGCCTGACAGCGTCGACAAGGATCTCGGAGCCGCCCGCGACCGGTTGACCGGTAAGTTCAGGGATTCCTATTCAGACCTGGTCCGCGACGTGGTGATACCCGGCGCCAAGAAGGACCACATCGCGGCGATTGCCACCGTTCCTGGTGCCGCCTCAGTGTCGGCAACACCAAATCACGCGGTCGCACTCGTGTACGTCGACCAGACGGTTACCGTGGGCAACGATGCGCCCACCGACACCGCATCCACCGTCCGAGTGACTATGGACAAGGTTGGCAACCGCTGGCTGATCTCATCGTTCGACCCGATCTAAGGCCGGCAAGGCGCACTGGGAAATCTTGACGTTTTCTCATGGCGCCGAGGTCACGTGATCGCCCCGGCGATCTTGAGTTCGATGAGGCGATCGTCATCGACGCCCAGTTCGCGCAGTATCGCGTCCGTGTGCTCCGCGAATTGCGGTGCTCTGGTCAGGCTGGCTGGATCGTCGTCGAACTGCACCGGGCTGGAAACCAACTTCTGCGGATGACCTTCGGCATCGACGATTTCGGCGATGCGACCGTTGGCGGTCAGTGCTTCGTCATTGGCGATTTCCCAGGCGTCCTGAACCGGGGCCCACTGCCCTCTGCCCCTGCGCAGCACGGCTTGGCATTCAGCGAAACTCAATCTGCCGATCGCGTCCGCAACGATTTGTTGAGCGATTTCGCTGTGTTCGGCCATCGCCTCGAGCGTTGTGAACCGGGGATCTTCAGCGACGTCGTGCAGATCCATCAGCCGGCAGAACTCCGGCCAGTACCGCGTCGGCTGCAACATTGACAACTGGACGAACCTTCCGTCCGACGTCCGATAAGCGCCGGTAAGCGGGTTGCCCGGGGCCTGGGTTCGGCGTTCTACCTTCGGCAGCGGGCCGCCCATCAGCATTGCCATGTTCACGTTGAACTGGGTTGTCCAAGCGCCCACCGCCAAGAGCGAGACGTCGAGCACGGACGGTTCCCCGGTGGCCTGTCTGCCGTAGAGTGCCGCCGCCACGGCGCCGGCGATGGTGATGCCGCCGATGTTGTCCCCGTAAGCCCCGGCGGGCATGAACGGGCTGTGAGTGGCATCGGGCGACGTGAGGCCGTCGGCGCTGCCACCACGGGCCCAGAACGCCGTCGCGTCATAGGCCCCGGCCTCCCGGTCGGGCCCTTTCAGTCCGAAGCCGCTGCCGACGACATAGATGATGGCGGGGTTGATTCGGCGGACGTCGTCGAGGTCGATCGACAGCTTCTTCCGCGTCGACGGCAGGTAGTTCGTCAGGAATACGTCGCTCCGCCGGATCAGTTCGTCGAGCAGCGGACGCGCCTCCGAATTGTCCAGGGCCAGACCAACACTGCGCTTTCCGCGGTTGGGCGCCTCCATGATCGGCGCGAACGACGATCCGGGTACGGTTGCTGCGGCGCCCAAGACCTTGACCAAGCCGCGCTGGGCGTCGCCGGTGACAGGATGCTCGATCTTCACCACGTCGGCGCCCCAGTCGGCGAGCACCGCGCCGGCCGCAGGAACAAAGGTGAACTGGGCGACCTCCAGCACGCGAACTCCGGTGAGCGGTTTACGCATCAGACGTCCTTCAAGTGAGGGTGGGCACGCGGCCCACTCAGTGCATGATGTCTCGGACCTTCGTCTTTTCGTAGCCCTTGAGCAGCTCAGCGCTGGCGTTCTCCATGTGTCGCCGCCAATGCGCCTCGGCCTCAGCGCCGTCCCGAGCGGCCACCAAGTCGGCGAGTCGGGTGTAGGACCGCATGAGCTTGGTGTACTTAGCCTTGGGCACGACGTTCTGAACGCTGAGAAATGCTGCGGTCATGTGCTTTTCGAAGATTTCGTGCAGCATGCCGACGATCACGGTCAGCGTCGCGTTGCCCGACAGTTCGACTAGCCGACGATGCAATGCGGTCGAGGCTGCCGCCAGTGTGCCGGTCTCCCATGCAGCAGGAATCTCTTCAATGAGTTCGCGCAACTCGCGGTGGGCCGCTGCGGTGCCATTCTCTGCGAGCAGCCGGGCCGCGTACGGTTCAATGCCCATCCGTGCCGTCATCACGTCCGCGAGCGTCGTTCCCGCCATCTCGAGCAGGAAGCCCGCCGGACGCGCGACGATCTCGGGGCCCGGGACGCGAACCCGCGCGCCGGTACGTGAGCCGCGCCGCACCTCAACGAGACGGTCGGATTCCAAGACTCGCACCGCTTCTCGCAGCGATGGCCGGCTGACCTGGAAGTGATCCATGAGTTCGGCCTCGTAGGGAAGGAAGTCGCCGTCCTTGAGCTGTCCCTCGACGATCATCCGCCGCAACGTGTCCGCCACGATCTCGGCCGTCTTCGGCGACCGCACCGCGCCGTTAAGCTGTGACGTGGTCATCGGCGCGAGCGGTTCCCGCTTGGCCATCGCGACCTCCTGAACTCGACATGTAGTACTCAGTACACCATGTAGGGCGCCCATCCGGTGCATCCGTGGCTGGCGTCACTGCAGTTGCGAAAGAACGCGCGTAGCGGCCGCACCATAGCCGGCACGTCGTCGGCGTCCGACCAGGAAGCTGGGCGGCGACGCAAATGCTAAGTCGGGCAGTCGTTTGCGAGCCGCCAGCATTTCGCGTGCCTGTGTGTCGTTGCCGCAGATCGCGATCGACCACAGCATATCGTCGGGGACATGGTCGGCCATCGTTTCCGGATGGCCGCTGCGGAAGGCCGACCGGATCCGGGCGACCTCGTCTGTCCAGCCGTGCAGTTCGGCGAGTGAGTCGTAGGTCTTCACGGTGAAGTAGAAGGCGATCTGCAGCCGCGCGTCCCGGACGGCCCGGGCCGGGTCGTCGTTGTCGATCGCGGTGATCAGCCAGCCCCAGCGGCGTAGCTCGGCCGCGTCACGCCCACGTGATTCGGCGCCGCGGGCCAGTTCGGGCTCGACGAGTTCCGTCCACCAGCGATCGGTGAACAGGCCGTGCCCCAGCACGCCGTCGGCGCTGCGACCTACCGTCTGCACCATGATCCTGTTGAAGGCGCCGATCAAGATGGGTACCTCCAAGCGGCCGAGCACGGGTGCCCGGATGTCGGCGTCGATCGTGTAGAACCGGCCCTCGTATCGAACGCGTTCACCGTTCTCGGCGTTCAGGAACGCCCTGATCGCCTCGATCAATTCGGCCATCCTGGCTGCCGGGTGGGTGGCGTCGACACCGAACCAGTCCTTGTTCATTCGCGAGGTGCCCGACCCGAGTCCCAAGAAGATCCTGCCCGGCGCGAGTGTCCAGAGATGCCGCACGGCCGCGGCATGCACAAATGGGGACCGGGCGAATGCATAGGCGATTCCCGGGCCGATGTGGGCCCGCGAGGTGCCGAGGGCCATCTCGGTCGCTGTGATGTACGCGTTGAGGTCGGCGAACTCACCAGCACAAAACGCCTGCGCGCCGGCGGTCTCCGCCTGAGTTGCCAGCGCGGGCCCGGGCCACGGCAGACCCCAGTCCATGCGTCCTCACCTTCGTCCACAGCACATCATTAACCTAGTAAGACAAGTGATTGTACGTGCTGATGGGGTGCCGCGGGGGAATTCTCCGGCCGGCGGACTCTTTTAGACAAAAGTGTCAAAAATCAGTAGCCTCGAGACACGGCTGTTCAAGTGTCCCGCGTGGGGAGGGGTTCGGATCAATGCAAACCCTGCCGAGCATGCTGCCCACCGGTTGGTTTCAGGTGGCCTGGAGTGCCGACATCGCCGTCGCCGAGGTGGTCCCGCTGCACTACTTCGGCCGGGACCTGGTCGCCTTCCGGCAGCTGGACGGGGTGGTGAAGGTGCTTGACGCGCACTGCCAGCATCTTGGCGCCAGCCTGGCCCACGGTGGGTGCGTCGTCGAAGACGGCATCCAGTGCCCGTTTCACGGCTGGGTGTGGAACGGCGCCGGACGCAATGTCCGCATCCCGTACCAGGACCGGCCCAACAAGGCCCGCCGAGTACGTTCCTACCCGGTCGCGGAGCTCAACGACTCGATCTTGATCTGGCACGACAGCGCAGGCCGGGAGCCGCTGTGGGTTGCGCCGGACGCATTCGCGGTGCTCGGAGATCATGTCCGCTCGCGGCGGTTCCACCCCTTTGGCGCCGATTGCCGGACGCGGTATGAGCGGGTAAAGGTGCATCCTCAGGTGATCGCCGAGAACGCCGTCGATCCTCACCACTTCCAGTTCGTCCATCGCACCCCGATCAGTCCCGTGGTGCTGCGTGAAAGCACAGACAGCTCGACCTGGTCGGCCAAGGTTGGCTTCGGTCGTAGGTGGAGCAACGGCCTGGACCGTGACGGCGACACAATGAACACGATCGAGATCTATTGGTCGGGAATCGGTCTCAGCTACAACGGCGAACACGTCCGCGACGGAATTCGGGTCATCTCGATCTGCGCGACACCGGTCGACGACACCAGGTCCGACATCTTCGCCGGGTACTGGATCAGCGAGGAACCGTCAGAAGGCTCGGATGATTTCGAGGCGCGCCTGGCCGCGGCGAAACTCGCCCTGCCCGACGACATCCGGATCTGGGAGCACCAGGAATACCTCGAACCGCCGGGCCTGGCGACCTCGGAGGCGGCCGGCTTTCGCGCGCTGCGTCGGTGGGCGAACGGGTTCTATCCCGAACCCCAGGCCCCGGCCGAACCGGTCACACATGGCGTCTGAGGGCTCGCCCCGGCGTCCGACACGCAAATCCGACCGCACCCGAGAGTCGATCCTGGATGCCGCGCGGACGGCGTTCGCGCGCAAGGGCTTTTCGGGCGCCACCATCTCAGACATCACCGACCTTGCACCTGTCACCCGGGCGAACTTCTACTATTACTTCTCCGACAAGACCGAGCTCTTCATCGAGCTCGGCACCGATACCTACCGCGAAGCGCTGGCGGTTGTCGAGGGTTTCATGGAGCAGGGGAGCCCGCCCAGTCGGGAGGATGTCGAGTCCTGGGTTGCCCGCTACTTCGACTACCTGGATCGCAACGGTGCGTTCGTCATCCGCTCCACGGAGGACATGCCTCCCGATCGTAAATTCCGGGCCGCAGTCGCCCGCTCGCACCGTCGAACCGCCGCCGCGCTCGGTGAGGGCATCGCGAAGATGGCGCCGACACCACCCGACCTCGACCCGGTGGCTAGCGGGCTGGTGATTATGGCGATGCTCGAACGCTCGTGGCTGATGGTTCGCCACAATGAAATCCCGTCGATGACGCGCCAAGCGGTGCTCGTCGCCGCCACCGAGATGTTGTGGCGAACGGTCAACGGTCAGACCTGACCGCCCGATGTCCATTCGTCGATGAGCTTATCGACGGTGGTCAGCCGACCCAACACGGCAATAGTGTTGTCCAGCACCTGTTCTGCGTAGTCCTTGGGGGTTCCACCGACAGCGTCGCGCGGGACGACGAGGTCGAAACCGGCCTGCGTAACGTGCCCGGCAGTGTGGGTGATGGCCAGGTTCAGCGAGACGCCGGCAAGGACAATGGTGCTCACACCCAAGCCCTTGAGCACGGGCAGTAATTCGGAATCGAGCGTGGGGAACAGGCCGTGATGGCGTGGTAACACCAGATCTGTGGATGCCAGCAGCTCGGGAAGTACTGCGGTGGAGGCGGTTCCGGGAGCCCAATGTGCGGTTGCCGGGCCCAGTGCCCGCCAGATGCGCGCCGTCCCGGTCGGCCGCCCGCCGAGGTTACCCTCGTAGGTCGCATGCACGACCCGCGCGCCGAACTCGCGGGCGGAATCGAGCAGCCGGGCCACGCTGGAGACAAGTTCACAACTATCGGCGGCCAACGCCGGCAGGACGGATTCTGGACCCAGTACGCCGTTCTGACATTCCACACAGACAACGGCCGTGGTCTCGGGGTCCCATGGTGTCGGAGCCATCAGCCGAGCTTCAGCGGTACTCGCGCGAGTGAAAATGTGCTTGCGGGGAACACAATCTGCGGTTCCTCACCGTCTTTCACCGAAAACTCGGGAATGCGACGCAACCATTCGCCCACGATCAACCGCAGCTCCAAGCGGGCCAGGTGCGACCCCAGGCAGCGGTGCGGTCCGCCGCCGAAGCCCCAGTGCCGGTGCACCTTTCCGTCCATTACCACGTCGTTGGTCGAGATCTCGTCGCTGTCGTCACGATTGATCGCGGCGACACACAACCGCACCATGGTGTCGGCGGGCAGCGTGACATCCCCGATGGTGACCTCTCTGGTGGTCACCCGGGGCAGCATCGGCGCCGGCGGCTCGAGCCGGACGATTTCCTCGACGAACACGTCGATCTGGTCGGGATCGTTGCGGAGGGCCGCCCGTAGCTCCGGTTTGCGGGCGAGCTCCAGCAGGGCCGAACTCATGGCCGCGGTGACGGTGTCCAGCCCGGCAAGGACGAAAAGGAAGCTCAGGCCCATGATCTCAGCGTCGTCGAGCGGCTCCTCGCCGTACAGCAATTGGGACAAGATGTCTGGCCCGGGGTCAGCCCGCCGGGCGTTGATCGCCTCGGCGAGGTAGGTGACCAATTCGAGCGCCGGTGTCAGGTCGGCATCCTCGAGTGACGGCGCTTCCGAGATGGCGATGACCGATGTTTTCCACGCGACGAGCTTGTCGCGATCCTCCAGCGGCAGCCCGAACAAGGTTAGAAACACCTGTGAGGGGTAGGGGATCGCAATGTCGGCCACCACTTCGCATTCATCTTGAGCGGCTACCCGTTCGACAATCTCAATCGCTTGCTGCTGCAGCGAGGGCAGCATCTCTTTCAGCGTGTGCGGGCTGAAGAAGGGCTGCAGGATCTTGCGGAACCGGGTGTGCTCTGGCGGATCGAACGAGATCGGCACCAACGGCAGCGGGCTGCCGAGCACGTCAAAGGCCTTCTTCGAAGAGAACAATTCCGGATCACGCAGCGCGGCCAGCACATCGTCGCGGTGGGTCAGATAGAAGATCCCGTCGACGCACACCACCCGCCCCGCGTCACGAAGAACCTTCCATCCCACCCCGCGGTCGGCCGTCATCGGCAGGCTGGCGAAGGAGAGTCGAGGTGCGCCAAGGGTTTCCACATAGTCTCCGTAGGGCTAGAACGCCGACCGGTGTAGGCCGCCGTCGACTTCGATCCAGTTGCCGGTGATGTAACCGGCCGCATCGGAGCACAGATAGGTGATGAGAGAGGCGATCTCGGCCGGTTTACCCATCCGCGCCGCCGGCACCCGGGCCTCCCGAAGCATGAACTCGCGCCGGTCCTGTTCAGAGCTCGTGCCGAGATGGTCCCGCAGGTAGTCGAGCGCATTCTGCGTCTCGATCCAGCCGGGTGCGACGGTGTTGACGGAGATGCCGTACTGCGCGTACTCGTCGGAGACCGTCTTAAGCAGGCCGATCGTCGACGGCCGACTGGTGTTGGCCACCGCGTGGTGGATGTTGCCCGCCGGCTCCTTGGCGGTCGCCGACCCGATGTGCACGAATCGGCCCCAGCCCGCCTCCCGCATTGCCGGCAGAACCGCTCGCAAGAGCAGGATCTGGCTCATCGTGTGCATGTCGAAAGACTCGCGATAAACGTTCACGTCGGTGATGTCGGCGAAATCGCCGGGCCGCTGGTATTTGGCTTGGCCGACGACAATCAGCGGTGGCCCGTGCTGGGCGGTCACCTCCCGCACCGCGTCGCCGAGTTGCTCGGCGTTGCTGACGTCGGCGGTGGCGCCGATCGCGGTGCCACCCTCGTTGCGGATCGTCTCGACCGCGGCGTCAACGTCGGACTTGGTGCGCGCCAGTATCGCCACCCGCGCACCTTCTGCGGCAAGCAGTTTGGCGACCTCGAAGCCGATTCCCTTGCTGCCTCCGACGATCAGCGCCGATCGGCCGTCGATTTCGTAACGCATCCGCTGTGACTAGCCTCGCCGCACGTCCATGCCGGCGTCCACCTTCAGCATGCTTCCGGTGAACGAACGGCCCGCGTCGCTGATCAAGAAAAGGATCGTGTTGCTGACGTCGCGCGGCTCGATCAGCGGCAAGTCCGGCAGCGCGGTCTGCACTGCGTTGACCATGCGAGGGTTGTCCTCGATCACTTTGAACAGCGCCGGGTTGTCAGTGATCATCGGGGTCGCGCAATTTGTCGGCGCCACCGCATTGACCCGAATCCTGTCGGGGGCAAGCATGGCCGCGTACGCGCGGACCAGGCCGACGATGGCGACCTTGGACATCAGGTAGGCGTCGCTGCCGCCGCGGCCGTCGGTGAGGTCCAGGAGGGCGATCATCGAACTCGTCGCGACCAGATTGCCGCCCTCGCCACGTTCCTTCATATGAGGGATCGCGACTTGGAAGGCGTTCCACACGCCGATGAGCATGATGTCGAGCCCTAGCCTCAGCGCCTCTGACGCGTCGCGCTCGTCGGCGTTGGTCAGCACGACCCCGGCATTGGCGAGCACCGTGTCGACGTGGCCGAACTCAGCGACGCCCGCATCGAACGCCTCCTGCAGCGCAGCCAGGTCTCGGACGTCGCCCTTGCGGGTGAGCATCCTCCTGCCGGTTTTCTCCACCAGGCGCGCCGTCTCCTCGAGATCCTCTTCGGTGCCAAGCGCATACGGCACGATGTCGAGGTTCTCGCAGATGTCGACGCCGATGATGTCGGCACCTTGTTCGGCGCACATCACCGCGTGCGAACGGCCCTGCCCGCGGGCAGCTCCGGTGATGAAGACAACCCTGCCTTCCAGTGAACCCATGTGTTAAGCCTCCAATAGCTCGCGACCGACGGCGCTCCGCGAGATGGTGGGGCGCGACGCAGTGACGTGCGCCACGTTACGCCGGGGCGTTGGAATCGTACAACTATTTGGCTAATTTGGTGGACGACGGAACACTCCAAGCCTTGGAAGGGATCCCACATGTCCGACAGCCCCAATGGCGGTCCTCGCCCACCCGACGGTGATTGGTTGGGGAGCCCCTACCTTAGGTTCGAACGTGAAGGTGCCTTTGCGATCTGCACCCTGGACCGCCCCGAGGCGCGGAATGCGATGACGCCTGCGATGTACTTCGGGATCCGTTACGCGGTGAGTCGCGTCAATGCCGATCCCGACCTCGCAGGCCTGCTCATCACCGGCACCGGCGACGTCTTCGCGCCGGGAGGTGACCTGGGTCAGTCCGCCGAGGACAATTGGATGGACTTCGCCGCAACCATGGGAATGGACGTGACGCCGTTTGACGCCTTGCGGCAGTCCCCGAAACCGGTTGTAGCGGCGGTCAACGGCCTGGCCCAGGGTGGCGGTCTGCAGATCGCCATGTGCAGCGATCTCGCCGTGGTCAGCGATCGGGCCACGTTCCGGGTGCCCGAGTTGTTCCGAGGCATTGCCGACACCTACTACAGCCAGGTATTGGCGCGCCTGATCGGGCCGGTCCGCACCAAGGACCTGATGTTCACCGGCCGGACGCTCACCGCGCAGGAGGCCCTCGACTGGGGCATGGTGGCCAGGGTGGTTCCGCACGACGACCTGATCGACGTCGCCAAAGAACTTCTCGCCCAATGTTGTCGAACCGCCCCGGCCGCACGGGGCGTGGTGAAGGCCAGCCTGGACAACTACCTGGGATTGTACGACCGGATCGGGATGCAGGCCAGCATGTTTGGCCCCGAGGCACGCGAGGGTTTCCGCGCGTTTAAGCAGAAGAACTCGCCGGACTGGGTGCACCCGAAACTTCGGGTGGAGGGCCGGTTGTAACGCGTCGTTACGCTGGGACGAGGCCGGCCCGTCCGCCCGTGTGGGTTACTTCGGAGTGAAGCGCTGTGCGCCGTCGAGGCGCATCACCTCGCCGTTGACGTAACCGTTGGACAGCAGAAACGTTGCGGCGTCGGCGAACTCGTCCGGGGAACCCAGTCGCTTCGGGAATGGGATGTTGGCGGCGAACTTGGCGATGGCCTCCTCGCCGACCGACTCCATGATCGGCGTCTTCATGGTGCCCGGCGCGATGGTGTTGACTCGGATGCCGGCCGAACTCAGGTCGCGGGCCGCGGCGATGGTCAGCCCGATGACACCGGCTTTTGCTGCGGCATAGGCGGTTTGGCCGATCTGACCTTCGTAGCCCGCAATCGAGGCCGTCATGACGATGGCGCCCCGCTCGCCATCTTCGCGGGGTTCGGCGGTGGCCACGGCGGCGGCCACGAGTCGGGCCATGTTGTAGGTGCCGTTGAGATAAAGATCGATCGTCTTGGTAAAGCCGCCAAAGTCGGCGGGGCTGCCGTCGCGTTGCACGATCCGTTGCGCCACACCGAAACCACCGTGGGCGACCACCGCGTAGCGCAGCTGGCCGAGCTGGTTGGCCTGCTCGATCGCGCCGAGAACGCTGTCCTCACTCGTCACGTCGGTGCTCACGAACAGCGCCCGACTGCCCAGCTCATCGGCCAGCGCCTTGCCCTTGTCGGCGGCGAGATCGGCGATCACCACGCCGAGTCCGTCGGCATGGAGCCGACGGACCGTCGCCTCGCCCAGGCCGCCCGCACCACCGCTGACAATTGCCGACGCACCCTCGAATCGCTGAACAGTCACCAGATCTCCTTACCTACAGTTGTTTTCCAGTTGAGCCAGATCACCCGTCACCAAACTCCACGGGTCCTGCGCGGCCAGGACCAGCCGGCCAAGCCGTCGCGCGTAGCTTGCGGTCGTGCCATAATCCCCGGTCCAGCTCTGAGCGCGCTGGGTGAACAGCCACAAGGGGTGTTCACTGGTCACGCCGATCGCGCCGTGCAGCTGATGAGCGACGCTGGTGACCGGCCCGACGGCCCGGCCGACCGCGACCTTTGCGACGGTGACGGCGTAGTCGGTGTGGTGGGAGTCGAAGCCATGCTCGGAAGCGGCGGCAACCGCTAATTCCGCAGCGGCACGGGCTCTTTCGATCTCTCCGGCCATGCCGGCCAGTGACTGCTGCACAGATTGGAAGGCGCTGAGCGGACGGCCGAACTGGACACGCTGCCGGGTGTGCTGCACCGATAGCGCCGCGGCGGCGTCCAACACCCCGACGGTCTGCACACAGCGTGACCATGCGCCGCGCCTAGCCAGCTCGGCGCCGAGTGCCGGATCGACGTCGTACAACTGGTCGGCCGGCACGTCGAACACCAGCGAATCGCGGGGTTCGCCTGCGAGGTTGTGATCAGCTCGCAGCTCGCCGGGGACCACGTCGATGACACCGACCCGGAGTCCGGAGGGCGTGGTGACGGCCAACAGGGCGGCGGCGCACGCTCGCGCCCACGGCACCGCGTCCGCGGTGCCGGTGACCCGGTCGCCCTCGACGGCGGCGTCGGCGACCGCAACCGTCAGCGGGCCGCTGGGTAGCTCGATCCCGACCTCGCGGCCGAGCCAGCCGGCAAGCGCGTCGGTTTCGGCCAACGGCACCGCACCGGCGTGGCGGGCCACGCCATACAGCGCGATGGCCAGCTCGTGCGGGCCGGCCCCCATATCCGGTGTGCTCGTCAGCCTGGCCAGCCCGGTTTCCTCGAGGTGGCGCCAGAGCTCGGCGTCGAACTGGTCGGGGATGCCACGATGGCCCAAAGCGGCCTCGTAAGACCGCTGCCCAAGGTCGTCGACCAGTTGGCGCAGCTGTGTGTCGCCGTCGTGAGAGTCGGTGACCGCGAATACCCCGCCGGCCAGCGCGCTCATCGCAGTCCCATTCCGCGGGCGATCACGCCGCGCAGTACCTCGTTGGTACCGCCGCGCAGGGTGAACATGGGCTTGTGCAGCCACGCGGTGTTCAGCATTGGCGTCAATTCGGCGTCCGGCGTTACCGCCTCGAGCAGATCTGCGATCAAGCCCACGGATTCGGCTTCGAAACGGGTGCCGAGGTCCTTGACCAGCGCCGCCTGATTCGCCGCGTCGCCGCCGTCGGTGAGGGTGCGGGCCACCGACAACGACAGCTGCCGCAATGAGATCAACCGCGCCATCAGGTCGCCGATGTCTGCGGCGGTGCGGTCGTCGGGCGCCGGCCCGCGAGCGAGTGCGCGGATGGCGGCGAACAGCAGGGGACCGGTGGACAGGATCCGTTCGGGTCCGCTGCGTTCGAACGACAGCTCGGCCGTGACCTGGTGCCAGCCGTTGCCGACTTCGCCGAGCACGTCGGCATCGGGAACGAAGACCTGGTCGAACAGCACCTCGTTGAAGTGGTGCGCCCCCGACATCAAGATGATGGGCTCGACGCGGACGCCGTCGGCATTGCGCTGCACCAGGAATTGACTGAAGCCCGCATGCCGGTGCTCGGGATCCGGCGGGCTGCTGCGGGCCAGCACGACGATCTGGTGTGCCAGGTGGGCCCCGCTGGTCCACACTTTGCTACCAGAGAGCAACCAGCCGCCTTCGGTACGAACGGCCTTGGTTTTTACAGCGGCAAGATCGGAGCCGGCATCATGCTCACTCATGCCGATCGATGAATAGAGCTTTCCTGCAACGATTTTGGGCAGCAGCCGTTCGCGCTGCTCTTCCGAGCCGTAGGTCAACAGTCCCGGTGCGACTTGGCGGTCGGCTGTCCAGTGCGCCGCCACGGGCGCACCCTGCGCGATCAGCTCCTCGGTCACCACGTAACGGTGCAGATGCCCCAGCCCATGGCCACCGTACCGGTGCGGAATGGTGAGGCCAATGAAACCGGCCGCGCCCAGCCGTGCGGAAAAGTCTTCGTCCCAGCCTGCCAGCCACGAGTCGACGCCGGGCTGCCAGCCGAATTCAGCGCGGTCGGACTCCAAGAAGTCGCGCACGGCATGGCGCAGCTTGACCAACTCAGGCTCACGGGCGCTCAACGCATCGAATGAATTCACCACTGCCGCTTCCTAAACCGTAGGCGCTGGGGCCGACAGCAGGTAGAAGTTGGGCGTCAGGTCATCCTCGCTCGCGGCCAGTAGGTATTCCGAGAGGTCGGCGCGGCCCTCCTCGCGAAGGATCTCCTCGTCGGTGTAGAAGTGGCCGGTGCACGCCGCGGCGGGACGGGTGACCAGCGCGTGCACCGCCTCGGCCATGATCTGCGGGCTGCGGGCCTGCGCCCGCACCGTTGCCTCGCCCATCGCGACCATCATTCCCGTACTGGCGATCGTGGTGGCCGGCCACAGCGAATTCACCGCGATCGGCACCGACGCGAACTCCTCGGCCCATCCCAAGGTAAGCAGGCTCTGGGCGTACTTGCCCACCGTGTGCCCGACATGAGCGCCGACCCATTTGGGGTCCATGTTCAGCGGGGGAGCGACATTGACCACGTGCGCGTTGTCGGACCGGCGCAAGTGTGGAAGTGCGGCCTGCACAACCGCGAACGGCCCTTCGACATTGACCTCGAGCAGCCGGCGCAGGCTCTTGGGCGGTAGCTGCGCGGTCGGCCGCAGATCCAGGGCTCCGGCGTTGTTGATGACGACGTCGATGCCGCCGAACGCCTCGGTGACCGCGTTGACGGCTGATGCGACCGCAACCACGTCGCGCACATCGCAGGTCAACGGGAGCGCCCGGCCGCCCGCGCGTTGCACGGCGTCCGCGGTCTCCCCAAGGGTGCCCGCGATCTTGGGATTCGGCGTCTCAGTTTTGGCCAGCAAAGCCACGGCGGCACCGTCTTCGGCGATCCGCTCGGCGATGGCGGCGCCGATGCCGCGGCTGGCACCGGTTACCAGCACCACGCGACCCTCCAGACTGCGAGGATGGGGATTGCCCACGTTTCGTTGACCCTTCCGTCCGTCGCTAGGCTGTGCGGTCGAATGCTATAACTATATAGCTAGTTAGTTGCGCGATGTAACGGGCGCTCATCCACAAAAGCGGGGATCCATGACTCGGGTTTTTTCGGTCGGCACCTATTTGCCACCCTGGACTGTGCGCGACCGGCGGGTCAAGGGCCCGGACGAGGACGCGCTGACCATGGCCGTAGCCGCCGGTCGCGCGGCCGACCCCGACGCCACGGCGCGACGCGTGGTGCTGGTGTCACGTGACTTTCCGCTGCTGGAAGGCGGCAACGGCGGGGTGCTGTTGGCTGCGTTGTCTTTGCCGGCTGACACCCCCGTGGCCGAGGCGCTCGGCGGTGCGCCCGCGGTACTGGATCAAATCAGCGGCGCAGGCGACGGCACCTTGGTGATCGCCGCCGACGACAACGATCTCGCGGTGGGGGCCGGTGCGGTGCTCACGGGCGACGGCGGCGTCACGCTGACCCCGGCGGCACGCCAGACGCGAAGTCTGCCGCTGACGGCCCGGGGTGCGGACGGCGCTCGTCATACCTACGTCGATCCCCGGCTGCAACGCGAGGTGGGGGTGCGCTCCACCCTGACCCGGCTGGGCCTGACCGGAAACCCGGCGCTCGCCGCCGTGGCAGGCGTTCCGCTGGCGCACATCGCCGGCGACTTCGACACTTCGCTGGCTGTCGGCGATCCCACTGTCTCTGCCGCGGCGATCATCCGACTGCTGGCTGATGCGATCGAGGCCGGCACCTCGGGCCTGTTGCTCGCCGTCGAGCAGTCCAGCATCAGCGCGGCCGACCTCGCGGTAACGGGCACCAACACCCGGATCGCCCGCGACGAGTTCCCGGCGCGGGAGCTACCCAAGACGCGCGTTGCCGACGGCATCGGCATCCCGATCTCGCTGCCCGCTTACGCGCGCGCCTTTGAGCCCAAAATCCGTTGGGAGGCAGCAGTTTTCGACGAGAGCCCGGGGATTGATGCCGCGCCCCAGTTCCCACCGCGGCTGCGAGTCGACAATGCCGGACGGTTGGCCTCCGAATATCGGCTCGAGTCGCTGCCGCGAACCGGCACCGTTTACACCCACACCACGGTGCGGATTCCGGTGCCCGACTTGCCCAGCCCGTACTCCCTGGCCGTCGTTCAGCTCGACGACAGCCCGGTGCGGGTGCTGCTGAAAGTCACCGGTGTGCCCGCGGGCGAGACGACGATCGGTCAGCCCGGCTCCGTAGTGTTGCGCAGGATCGCCATTCGCGCGGGGATTCCCGATTACGGTTACGCATTCTGGCCCGGACGGACGCTGCAAGGAGCGGTTGCATGAGAAATGTCGCGATTGTCGGTGCGGGGATGACGCCCTTCGCCGAACACTTCGAGCTGGGCGTCAAGGATCTGATTCCGATGGCCTACGCCGATGCGGTTGCCAAGGTCGACAAGGGTATTCAGAAGTCGGAGATCGAGGCGGCGTGGTTCGGCGAGCTGTCGACCACCGACGGGTTCCCGTCCGGCATTTTGGCCGACACCCTCGACCTGACGGACATTCCGGTGACGCGCGTCGAAAACGCCTGCGCCACCGGTAATGACGCGATCCGCAACGGCACGCTGGCCATCGCCGCCGGCCTCTACGATGTGGTGCTCGTGGTCGGGGCCGACAAGGTCCGTGAAACCTCCTCGAACACCACGTTCTGGGACTGGGCGGCGATGACCCGCGACAATGCGTGGGACTACCCGCTGGGGCTGGTTGCGCCGGCCAACTTCGCGCTGCACGTGATGCGATATCTGCACGAGTCGCCGGCGACCAAGGAGCACATGGCGATGGTGGCGGTGAAGAACCATTTCCACGCCGTCAAGAACCCGAAAGCTCAACTGCGCTATGAGATCACCGTCGAGCAGGCGCTGGCCGCGCCGATCGTGGTCGAACCCTTCGGGCTCTACGACTGCACCCCGCAGAGCGACGGCGCGGCCGCAGTCATCTTGGCCGCCGAGGATGTCGTCGACCGCTACACCGACCGTCCCGTCTGGGTTCGCGGCGTGGGGCTGGGGATGGACCGGGTGATGCACCAGCATAAGACGGACATGACGACGTTTCCGCCGACGGTGCGTGCCGCCAAGGCCGCGATGGCGATGGCCGGGGTGACGCCCCGCGATATCGACGTCGCCGAGGTCCACGACTGCTTCACCGGCGTCGAGCTGATCAGCTACGAGGATCTGGGGTTCGCCCACCGCTTCGAGGCCTACAAGTTGGTGGAGGGCCGCGAACACTATGTGGGCGGATCGATTCCGATCAACCCGAGCGGCGGATTGAAGGCCAAGGGGCATCCGCCGGGCGCCACCGGCGTGGCGCAGTGCTACGAACTGTTCAACCAGCTTCGCGGTGAAGCCGAGAATCAGGTCGACGGCGCACGAATCGCGTTGGCGCACAACATCGGCGGCCCGACCGCGGTCTCAGCGGTCACCGTGCTTTCCAACCAGAAGAACTGATAGGACCATCAGATGACCACTTCCGAGATCGCCACCCTACCCGGCTACGAAGAGTTCGCGCCGTGGCTGCTGGTGCAAAAGACCGGCAACGTGCACGTGATCAGCATCAACCGGCCGGAGGCGTTCAACGCCGTCAACGAGGAGGTGCACCACGCATTCGCGACGATCTGGCGGGTATTGGCCGCCGACGACGAGGTGCGCGCGGTGGTGACCACCGGTGTCGGAAAAGCATTTTCAGCGGGCGGCGACATGGTGATGTTCGGGCGCCTCATCGAGGACCCGGTGGCCCGTCAGTTTCAGATCACCGAGGCCCGCACAGTGTTTCTCGAGGTGATCAATTTCCCCAAGCCGCTGGTGTCGGCCGTCAACGGCCCGGCTGTCGGGCTC
This sequence comes from Mycobacterium sp. 050128, assembly GCF_036409155.1. Classification (NCBI taxonomy): domain Bacteria; kingdom Bacillati; phylum Actinomycetota; class Actinomycetes; order Mycobacteriales; family Mycobacteriaceae; genus Mycobacterium; species Mycobacterium sp. 050128. The sequence continues at coordinate 3,015,590 of NZ_JAZGLW010000001.1, forward strand.
GGTTGCTCGATCGCTTTGTTGAGCGACTTCCTGGTGATGGGGGAGAACAGCTACCTGGCCGACCCGCACGTCGCGGTCGGCTTGGTAGCAGGCGACGGCGGTGCCGCGATGCTCCCGCTGCTGATCGGCCTGATGAAAGCCAAAGAGTATGTGCTGCTGGGTGATCGGATCACCCCTGCCATTGCGGACAAGCTGAACCTGGTCACCAAGGTGGCCCCCGATGACGCCGTGCTCGACGAGGCGCTCGCGATCGGGGAGCGGCTGGCCGGTCTGCCGCCGCAGGCACTGCGCGCCAGCAAGGTCGCGATGAACATGCACCTGTCCCGGGCCGCCCTCGGCGTGCTGGAGTACGCGCTGGCCGAGGAATACACCTCGTTCACAACTCCGGAGTTCAAGGAGCGGGTGGCCGCGTTTCGGGCGCGTTCGAAGAAGTAGCGGGCTCGTAAAGCACCGCAGCACAACGGCGTTCGAGCGGTATTCGATGTGGCTACCCGGGCCGACTGCGCGAACGTGAAGTCTTGGCGGCGGGTCGACCGCCGATCGCGTCGAGGCGAGCCAGGATGTCGAAGGCCTCGCCGAAGGATTGCGCGAGGTCGTCGGCACGACCGGAGGACCACTGGTCCAATGCCGCGATGAGCGCGTTGCGCACTGCTCCCGCGACGATGATCGGACGCAGGTCGGTCGCCGGGTCGACACCGAGCCGCGCGGCGTTGGTCCGCACAAACCGCTCAGTGAGCTCGGCGTCGCCGTTGATCGTGTCGATGAGATCGGGGCTGTCACGGACGAGCGCCTTGAGCTGTTCGATCAGGGCGAGATCAACCTCGTCGCCACCGAGGACACCGATGGCGGCCGCGCGCCAGGAGCTGAGCAGGTCCTCGCTTGCGGGGCGGTGGTCCACCGCATCGCACAGGACGACCAGGCTACGGCGCGGGACAGCCAGCAGCACATCGCGTTTCGCGGCGAAGTAACGGAAGAACGTTCGTGCGGAGATATTGCATGCCCGGGCGATGTCGTCCGTCGTGACGTTGTCGTAACCCTGTTCCGCGAACAACCGGAGCGCAACCTGCTCGATCTCGCCCGCGACAAGGCGACGGCGACGATCCCAGACCCCTTCCTCGACGAGCGCGGCGGGTTTACTCAGCACGGAACAACTCTAGACAGAGTCTGTCAGAGGGTGCAAAAGTTGGCAGATACCCGCAACTTTGTGTCCGATGGGCAACGAGGCGGTGGCGACACAAACGTAGGGAGGCATCGATGACCGAGACCGGTCAGCGTTCGCAGGTCGGAAGCGGCACCATCGACGTGGCCGGGTACGTGCCGACGGACGGGTTCTTCGGTACGCCGTACGTGGACGTCGACGAAGCGCGCTCGGAACCGATCACGCATCGCTACGTCCACGGTGGGTTCGCGGACACCGCTACTCGCTGGGCGTTCTGGTTCCCGACCGACGGCCATTACCGCGGACGGATCCTCCAGCCGCTCGAGGGCGCTCACGGCGGCCACGAGAACGCCTTCGGCAACGACCTCATGGCCGACTTCCTTGGCGGCCTACGGATGTGCGCGCGCCTCGGCGGCTGCATGGTGGAGTCGAATCAAGGCCACATCGGTGACGACCTCGACCCCCGGGGCGGCGACGACCCGACGCTCTACGGATACCGCGCCAGTGCGGAGACGGCACGACTGGCCAAATTCGTCGCCGCGCAGGTCTACGGCGAGCCACCTCACCACACCTATGTCTGGGGAGGTTCGGGCGGTGGACGGCGGTCACCGCTGTGCCTCGAAAACGCGCCCGACGTGTGGGACGGCGCGCTGCCGTTCGCCGGCGGCGGGCCGATCGTGGAGCACGGCAACACGGAGAAGATCGAGGGCGCCCAGGTGATGTCGTTCGCCACGATGTTCAACTGCCAGCGCCTGCTCGGCGACAAGACGGACGAGATCGCCGCCGCCATGGCTCCCGGCGGGCACGGAGACCCCTTCGTCGGGTTGACCACCCACCAGCGCGAGGAACTGGCCAGCCTGTACCGGCAGGGTTTCCCGCGCGGCGACGAGTACATGATTGGCAAACCCCTCGGCCAAATGTGGCTCTGGACCTCGATGGCCACATCGCTGCTCGAGCAGGACCCCGGCTACTTCGACGATTTCTGGACCAAGCCCGGCTACGTCGGTTTCGACCAGCCGGACCTCGTCGAGCGCGACATCCTGAACACTCGAGCCACCGTGGCCAAGGTGCTCACGGGCACCGACGTCCTGGGGGATCCGCGCTTCCTCGAGCCCCGCCACCAGAACTTCCGGCTCTTGATCATGGTGTTCTCCAGCCTCGGGGCCGACCCCTCGCTACCCATGGTGGTCGAGCTAGAGGGCCTCGGGCAGACGGGCTACCGGCTCGGCACGAGCGTCACCATGCTGACGGGGGCGGCGGCCGGGCGGCGGCTCTACTGCGGAGCCCACGCCGACGACGTCCTTTACTGCGACGGTGCGGGCGAGGCCAACCTGCTCCGGTTCACCGACGTGCAACCCGGCGACGAGGTGCAGGTCGACAACCGTGACTTTCTGGCCTTCCACTACTTCGCCCGGCACCACCTGATGAGCGACCCACAGTTCGACGCCTTGCGGGTCGACGGTCATCCGGTGTTTCCGCAGCACCCCGTGCCGCGGCAGTCGGCCCTCATGGGCGTTGGTTACTCCGGGCTCTACCGCGGCAAGCTCATCTGGGTCCACCACACCAAGGACTCCTCGCTGTGGCCCTCGCAGGGACTCATTTACCGCGAGGCCGTGCTGCGGGCGCAGGGGCAGGCGGGCGCGAAGGAGCGTTTCCGGCTGCGGTGGATCGAGAACGCCGAGCACACCCCCTCGATGATGGTGCCGTCGCTGCCCAACCGGGCCAGCAACACCTGGCTCATCGACTACCTGCCGTACATCGAGCAGTCGCTGGCCGACCTGATCGCGTGGGTGGAGGACGGCGTCGATCCGGTCGATACCGCCTTCGACTACGTCGAGAACACGGTGATCCTGTCCCCGGACGCTGCGCAGCGCCGAGGCATCCAAGCGGTCATCGCGGTCACCGTCAACGGCACTGACCGAGCCGAGGCGGCGGTGGGTGAAGCGGTGGAGCTGGAGCTCCGGGCGACGGTGCCTCCAGGCGCCGGCACGATCATCTCCGCCGACTGGGACTTCGACGGCACCGGCTCCTTCCCGTTCAGCCACGAGGGCATCGACGGATCGGCAGCCTCCGTAACCCTGTTCACCAAGCACGCGTTCGATCGGCCCGGCGAGTACTTCGTGACCGGCCGGGTCCACTCCCACCGGGATGGCGACCCAGCCGCAAGCTCGTGCCGGATCGCCAACGTCGCGCAGGTCCGCGTGGTCGTCGTGTGAACGTCGACCGACCTCAGCGGTAGGCGGTCACTCGCGCGGTGATCGCCACCTTGCCGTCGTCGCCGATGGCCTGCGCATCGCCCACGCCGGTGTTGCGGCCCACCCGCAACGGCGTCCCCTCGTAGCGGGAGTCGCCGCCGGCGAAAAACGGGCGCAGGAAGTTCACCCGTAACGACCCGGTCTGCAGCAGACCGTCGGCCTGGTCCCGGTTCATCGCCGCGGACGCCGCCAGCTCCAGGCCGGCCGCTGCCACGCCGCCGTGCACGATGTCGATGTCGTTGTTCAGGTTGTGGTCGACCCGCTGCGCCAGCACCGCCGTCGGACCATTGTCCGCAACGTGCACCGCCATCAGGTCGGCGAACGTGGTGTCGGCCGATCGCCGTAGCGTCTCCGAACGATACCGGGGGACAACGTCATCGGCGTCGATGAAGAACGACCGCACCGTGCCGGTGCCGATCACGGATCCGCGATAGGTGAGCGTGCAGACCCCCAGCGACGTGGCACCCAGCGGACCGGGCGAGTGCGCGCCGGCCACGACGGGACCGTCGAGGTCGCCGATGTCAGGACTCAAGTCCATCGACAGCTCACTGGACACCGTCCATTGGCCAGGCCGCCTGCGGTAGTGGTTGACGATCCCGGCGGCGGCGTCGACGAGAATCGCCAAGGGGCCCACGGTGGGAGCACCGGTGTACGGATTGCGGAATCGGTGCATGGGCATCGACAGCACGGCGGTGGCCTTGGCCGGGTGTGATTCGACGTAGTCGATACCGAACCGGACCTGTATCGAGTCGGGTGTCTCGAGATCGTGCTGGTTTACCTGTTCGTCGACACCGGTCATTCGAGAAGATCTACGACAGTGGACAATTCGGCCCCGGTCAGGACGAACTCCTCTGCCTTCTTCAGATGGCGCTTCCAGAGCTCGCCGGCTTTGTCGGCGTCGCCGTCCTTGATCATGTCCAGCACCATCCGGTGGGTCTTCGCCGAGCGGCGGACCGCCTGCTCGGCGCGCGTGCCCTTGGTGGGCTGCAGCGACCGGTTGGCCTTCTCGATGATGTGATGCAGCATGTCGCTCACGATTTGCAGGGTGCTGTTGCCCGACAGCCGCGCGATTGCGGCGTGGAAGTCGGTGAGCTGGTCGACGGCTTCGCTGCCGGGATTCAGTTGCGATTCGCGCTCGACGATCTGCTCGAGTTCGGCGATCACCTTGGGGTTGCGGTCCTTGGCCAACTGCTCGACCATCGGAACCTCGAGCGTCACCCGGGCGTCGTAGACGTCCTTCACCGTGACGCCTTCGTATTCGAGGATCAGGCCGGCGTAGCGGGCGAGTGTTTCGCGCCGGGGGCGGGTGACGCGGGCTCCCCCGCGTACTCCACGCTGAACCTGAATCAGCGACTCCGATTCGAGTACGCGGAACGCCTCCCGCAGCGTCGGCCGGGACACGCCGAAACGCTCCATCAGCTCCGATTCCGGCGGCAGCATGGTGCCTTCGGTGATCTCGCCGCGGATGAACATCCGCCGCAGCACCGTGGCCACCCGATCGGCCATCTTCGGTTCTCGAAGACTGGTGACCTCCATTGCAACCTCCGCCGCTATGCGATTATGCGAATCAACTAACCATTTAGCAGGTTAGCGGAACTAGCCGGTTGAGCCCGGAATTGGTGACCGTCAGTTAGCAACGTCACTTAATACCCCATCGCCCGTCCCATGAGGTCCTTCATGATCTCGGTGGTGCCCGCATAGAGCCGCTGCACCCGCGAGTCCCGCCAGAGCCTGGCCACTTCGTACTCGTTGATATAGCCGTAGCCGCCGTGCAGCTGCAGGCATCGGTCGATGATCTCCCACTGGACTTCGGAGGTCCACCATTTCAAGCCTGCGGCATCTTGATCTGTCAACGTGCCGTCGTTGACCGAGAGCACGCATTGATCGAGATAAGTTTGTGCGGCGTCGAGTTTGGTCTGCATTTCGGCGAGGAAGTGCCTATTGACCTGAAACTTGCCGATGGGCTGGCCGAACGCGGTGCGCTCCAGCGCGTAGGCCTTGGTCAGGTCGAGCGCGCGGCGGGCGGCCGGCAGCGCGTAGCAGGCCACGCCGACCCGCTCGCTGGGCAGGTTGGAGACCAGATGGTAGAAGCCGCGGTTGAGCTCTCCCACCAGGTTCTCCTTGGGTACCTTGACATCCTCGAAGAACAATTCGGCAGTGTCCGCGGAGTATTGGCCGATTTTGTCGAGCTTGCGGCCACGGGTGAAACCTTCCATCCCGTCCTCGATCATCAGCAGGCTGATGCCCTTGTGCCGGGCGGCAGGATCGGTCTTCACAGCCGTCAGCACCAGCTTGGACAGCAGCCCGTTGCTGATGAACGTCTTCTGGCCGTTGACCACCCAGTGGTCGCCCTCGTCGCGGGCGGTGGTCTTGATGCCGGCCAGGTCGGATCCGGCCGCGGGTTCGGACATCGCGATGGAACCGATGTACTCGCCGGCGACGAACTTCGGCAGCCAGCGTTCCTTCTGCTCCTCGGTGGTCAGATCGTTGAGGTACGGCACCAGGATGTCGTTCTGCACGCCGAGGCCGATGCCGACCGAGCCGGTCAGGAACATCTCCTCCGAGATGATCTGGTTGAACCGGAAGTCCTTGACGCCGAGTCCGCCGTACTTTTCGTCGAACTCCCAACCGATCAATCCGTGTTCGCCCGCGGCCAGCCAGGCCTCGCGGCTCACCTTGCCGTCGCGTTCCCATTTCTCGACGTTCGGCACGCATTCGCGTTCGAAGAAGCTCCTAGCGGTGGCGCGGAACTCGTCGTGAATCTCGTCGAAGATGTTGCGGCGCATACGCTTCCTTCTACTCGGCCCACGTGACGACGGCGGGCAGCGCGCGGCCGGGTGCCCAGCCCTCGTCGGAGTCCTCGAAGAGCCGCTCGGCGAGTAGCCCTTCGAGCTGATCGTGCGACCCGCAGAGCGCGTCGACCTGGAATCCGCGAGTGACGTAGCGGTGCAGGTCCTGCTCGGCGGTCAGTCCGATTGCCCCGCACACCTGCAGTGCCACGTCGCTGACGGCGCGGTGCGCCCGGCCCGCGGCGGCCTTGGCGGCCATGGCCAGCAGTTCGCCGCCGTCTCGCCACGACTCGCCCAGCAGCGCCTGCGCGCCCGCGAGCACCGCCGAGGCTTCGGCCAGTGCATGCCGCGGCGACTGAAATGACCCGATCGGTGCACCGAACTGGACGCGCACGCTGACGTGCTCGACCGCGATGCGCAGCGCCTGCTCGGCAAGTGCGACCAGTTCGGTGGCCAGACCCCGACGGGCCGCGGCGACGGCTCGCTTCCATTCGGTGGAGGCCTCGACCAGCGAGACGTCGAGCGATCCGCTCACCCGGGTCCAATGCGTCGACCCGTCGAAGGTGTCCAAGCGCTGGCCGTCGAGCCGCGCTGCGTCGACCACGCCCACCGACACGGTGTTCTCCGGTCCGGATACCGGGACCACGATCCGGCCCTCCAGCGGCCCGAGGACGATGCCCGAGACCCGGTCAGCATCGGAACCCGCCACGCAACCGGTGGACAGGTCGGGCAGCAGCACGTGATCGGCGGGACCGTCGAGCACTGCGGCCAGCTCGGCCAACATGATGCGGTCCAAGCAGTCCGTCAGGGCCAGCGATCTGCCTTGCGCGCGGAACAACAGCGCGCCCGCCTCGACGGGGTACTCGACCTCGATCTCCGACCAGCCCAACTCGGCCAGCCGCGCACCGATCGCCAGGTGCTCACCGGCGTTCTTGCCCGCCAGCTCCTCGAAGAGGCGAAACACCGCCTCTTCGACCATCCGCCACGACTCGTCGGTCGCCGGCGCGTTCCTCATCGTCTCTCCTTGGGCAGCCCGAGCAGGTGGTCGGCGATGATGCCGCGCTGCACTTCGGCGGTGCCACCCATCACGGTGGCGGCCCGCGAGTACCACCACTCGGCCCGCGCGGTGTCCAGTTCCGCGCCGCCGCGGCCCGCGCCGCCGATCAGGTGCGCCCGCTCGATTTCCAGGATGAGGTCGTTGACCTCCTTCTCGGCGCGGCCGAACAGCAGCTTGTCGATGCTGCTATCGGCACCGACCGCGTCGCCCGCGGCCAATCGGCGCACGGTGGTGGCGGTGCGCGCCTGGGCGGCCGACACGTCGACGTACACCCTGGCGAAGCGCTGGCGTTGCGCGTCGGTAGCGCCGGTGGTCACCATGTGCTCACGCAATCGACCCAATTCGGTGAGCACCTTGTTCAGCACCGCGTAGCCGTACATGCCGCGTTCGTACTGCATGAGGTGCATCGCCACGGCCCAGCCGCCGTCGACCTCGCCGACGACCCGCTCACCGTCGACCCGGACGTCGTCGAAGAACACCTCGGCCAGTTCGCGGCGCCCGCTGGCCAGCGCGATCGGACGAATGGTGACGCCCGGTGCGTCGGCGTCGACCATGATCATCGTCAGCCCGCGGTGCCGGCTCTCGGGGGTTCCGGTGCGGACCAATGCCAACAGGCGCGTGGCGGTGGGCCCTTGGCTGGTCCAGATCTTCTGGCCGTTGACGACGAATCCCCCGGCCCCGTCGTCGACCGCGCGGGTACGCAGGCTGGCCAGGTCGCTGCCCGACTCGGGTTCGGAGAAACTCTGGCCCCACCACTCGGCGCCACTGAGATATCCCGGGAGGTACGCCGCGGCAAGCCCGGGCGCGAACTTCAACAGCGCGGGCCCGAGCGTCTCCAGCGTCCAGTGTTGGGCCGGAATGGGCAGCATCGCGTGGCCGAGTTCCTCGTAGTACACCGCACGGTGAATCTCGTTGCCGCCCAATCCACCCGCGGCCTCCGGCCAGCCGTACCGGTTCCAGCCGTCGGCGTACAGCCTGGCCATCACCTGTGCGTCGTGCGCAAGTCCGTCCTCGGCGCTGGTGTACGCGGCGGCGCGCCAGTCCTCGGCCGTCTCCAAATCGCGCAGGTAGCGGCGGAAGTCCTCGCGGTAGGCCGCGACGCTGGACAAATATTCAGGGTGGCGACCGCTACGCAGGGCGCTATCGACAGGGGCGGACAACTGGCTGCCCTTCCGTTGGTAATCGCGTTCGCCAGCCGGGGCTGAATCCGCTAAACAGTTATCTATAACAAGGTACACTAGCCCACGCCGATAATTCTGCGTGAGGGAGTGCCAATGACGGCTTCACCGGTCGCCGCCGCAACTGTCCATTTCAATCCCGAGACCAGGCTTTTTATCGACGGTCGGCTGCGGGATTCGTCGACCGGTAAGACCGTCGACAACATCAATCCGGCCAACGAGGAAGTGCTCGGGCTCGCCACCGACGCCGGCGCCGAAGACATGGAGGAGGCCATTGCCGCTGCCCGGCGCGCCTTCGACAGCACCGACTGGTCCACCAACCGCGAGTTCCGTCAGCGCTGCCTGATGCAATTGCACGAGGCGCTGCAGGAAGAGAAGGAAGACATCCGCGCCGAGTTGATCGCCGAGGTCGGCGCGACGGTGGGGATGACCCACATCGCGCAGATGGGATGGCCGCTGGCCGACGCCATCCGGTGGCCGGCGCAGCTGATCTCGACCTTCCAGTGGGAGCGGATGTTGGACCAGGACGCCAAGATGGGCGTGCCCTACAACCGCGTGGTGGTCAAGGAGCCGATGGGTGTCGTCGGCGCCATCACGCCGTGGAACTTTCCGTTCGAGATCATCAGCAACAAGGTCGGCCAGATCCTGGCCACCGGGAACACGATGGTGCTCAAGCCGGCCATGGAGACGCCGTGGAGCGCGCTGCGGTGGGGCCGGATCATCGCCGAGAAGACCGACATCCCGGCCGGTGTGGTCAACATCGTTCCGGCATCGGACAACGACATCGCCCAGGTGCTTGCCACCGACCCGCGGATTGACATGGTCTCCTTCACCGGATCGACAGCGGTCGGCAAACTCATCCAGCGGCTCTCGGCCGACACCATGAAGCGCAACATGCTCGAGCTCGGTGGCAAGTCGGCGTACCTGGTGCTCGATGACGCCGACATGGGCACGGCGCTGCCCGGCTGTCTAGGCGCCCTGATGCACTCCGGGCAGGGGTGCGCGCTGGCCACGCGGATGCTGGTGCCGCACTCGCATTACGACCAGGCCGTCGAGGTCGCCTCCGCGACATTCGGCTCACTAGCCGTCGGCGATCCCGCGGACCCGAATACCTTCTGCGGGCCGCTGGTTTCGGCCAAGCAACAGGCCCGGGTGCTGAACCACATCGAGATAGCCAAGCGTGAAGGAGGCCGAGTCACCACCGGCGGCGGGGTCCCCGACGGCCTAGACCGCGGATATTTCGTGGCACCGACCGTCGTCGCCGACGTCGCTCCGGACCACACGATCTTCCAGGAGGAAGTGTTCGGGCCGGTCTTGTCCATCACCCCTTACGACGGCGGTGACGACGGCGCCGTCGAGCTGGCCAACAACTCCACCTACGGCCTGGCAGGCGGCATCATGGGCTCCAACGAGCGGGCCATGGCCGTCGCCCGCCGCATCCGCACCGGCTCACTGATGATCAACAGCGGCATGTACTACGGCGCCGACGCGCCCTTCGGCGGATACAAGATGAGCGGCATCGGCAGACAGAACGGCATCGAGGGCTTCGAGCAGCATCTACAGACCAAGACGATCGGATACCCCCTGTGACCGACATCCTCAGCGGAATACGCGTCGTTGAGCTGGCGGCGTGGACGTTCGTTCCGGCCGCCGGCGCCGTGCTCGCCGACTGGGGCGCCGACGTCATCAAGATCGAGCACCCCGAGACCGGCGACCCGCAGCGGGGCCTGATCAGCTCCGGGATCGTCACCGGCGCAGGGGGAGTGAACCACTTCATCGAGCAGCCCAACCGCGGCAAGCGCAGCATTGGGCTGGACACCTCGACCCCGGACGGGCTCGAGCTGCTGATGAAGCTGCTCGAAACCGCCGACGTCTTTGTCACGAATCTGCTGCCGGATTCGCGCCAGCGGATGGGGATCGACGTCGAGCAGGTGCGGGCGCGCAACCCCAAGATCATCTATGCCCGCGGCCACGGCTACGGCACCCGTGGCGACCTCGCCTCGCAGGGCGGCTTCGACCTGGCCGCCTATTGGGCGCGCGGAGGCATCGGGGATGCGTATTCGGCCGGCGACGGCACCTACCCGCCGATTCAGCGACCGGCGTTCGGCGACTCCTACGGCGGGCTGGCGATCGCAGGCGGAATCGCCGCGGCCCTGGTGAAGCGCGAGCGCACTGGCGAACCGTCGGTCGTCGATGTGTCGCTGCTCAACGCCGCGATCTGGCAGTTGGGCCCGGACATCGTCGGATCAGGTGTCACCGGTCAGGACATCCCGAAGTTCAACCTGGACGAGATGCCCAACCCGGTGGCCAGCATCTATAAGACCCGCGACAACCGGTTCATCGCCTTCGTGCTGCTGCAAGCCGACCGCTTCTGGGCGGACTTCTGCACCCGGCTGGGCCGCACCGACCTGATCGCCGACGAGCGGTTCGCCAACGCGGCCATGCGGTTCGGCAACCGCAAGGAGTGCATTGGTGAGTTGCGCAGCGCCTTTGAGTCCCAGGATCTTTCACACTGGGAGAAGGCATTCGCCGGTTTCGACGGCGTCTGGGACGTCATGCGCACCGCGCACGAGGTGCACAGCGATCCGCAGGTGATCGCCAACGGGTACCTGCCCAAGGTCGCCGATGCCAACGACAACAAGTTCGCGCTGGCGGCCAGCCCGGTGCAGTTCGACGAGACACCTCTGGACCTCACGTGTGCGCCGGGCCACGGTGAGCACACCGACGCGCTACTCGCCGAACTCGGGTTCAGTGAGGACGAAATCATCGAGTTCAAGATCAATTCGGTTGTGCTGTAGTGGGTTCCGAGGAACTTGCGCAGCGCTTCCTGCACGTCAACCTCAATTGTTCCTCGCTGGAGGCCACCGAAGGCCTCTATGTCAGGCAGCTGGGGCTCTCGGCGCGAATGCGCACCGATCCCAAAGTTCCGACCGACGGCAGCATCCTTGGCATCGACGGCGACGAAACCTTCTGTGAGACTTCGTTTCTCTACGATTCACGAGGCGCCCGCGCCGGCTGTGCTTTGGAGGCCATCGAGTTTCACAGCCCGGCGCTGAAGGCCGACCCGAACAGCGACCCGACGCGCCCCGGCATCCGGTCGACGCTGCTGACCGTGGCCGATCTCGAGGCAACCGTCGCAGCGTTGCGCGCAGCCGGCATCACCGTGGGCGGGCCGGTCGACGGGCTGATCTCAGGCGCCAAGTCGGTTCTCGCACTTGATCCTGACGGCGCGGTCATCGAGCTCGCCGAAGCACCGAGCGACAAGCCGGGCGCGGTGTTCGCCGGCATCCGAGTCGCCGCCATCGACGCGGTGGCCACCGGGGAGTTCCTCACCGCGATCGGCTTCACTCAGGTGCAGGCGCCCTCACACGTCGAGGTGGCCGGCGACCAACTCGCTCCGGGCGGGTCACCCACTCCCGTCAAGTGCGCACTGTCGCGTTATGCACTCGCCGAGGACGCACATCAGTTCACCCTGACCGTCGTGGAACATCCCGACACCCGTGACGCGGATCCGGTGCCGTGGGGCGGAAATCGTCAGGGGTTGTACCGGTGCGCGCTGCGGGTGGAAAACACCGAGACCGCAATGTCTTTGGTCCCGGATTCCGTCGAGGTGATGGGTGATCCGGTGTGGTGCCCGTTGCCGGGGACGAAGATCGAGGGGCTGTACATCTCCTTCCTGCGCTCACCCGACGGAGTGGTATTCGAATTCGTCGAGCGGCCGCTGAGCTTCTTCACACGATGAGTGGATGACCGATGGATCTGCAGATGACGGGGAAGGGCTACGTCGTCGTCGGTGGCACAGCCGGCATGGGTCTGGCGGCAGCACGCGCGCTGGCTCGCGAGGGTGCGTCCGTCGTGCTGGTCGGTCGTGACGCCGACCGGGGCAAGAACGCGGTGGAAGAAGTCGTCGCCGCTGGCGCGGGATCGGCGCAGAGCTTGGCTTTCGACGTGAGCCAACCCGGCGCCGCGGTGGCCGCCGTCGACGAAGCGGTCCGGATACTCGGCCAACTCGACGGCATCGCCATCACGATGGGCACCGCCGGGATGATGCCCATCGACGCCGACGACAACGCCTGGGACACCGCGTTTCACGACGTCCTGCTGGCGACCACCCGCAGCGTGCAAGCCGCACTGCCGCACCTCGCGGTCAATGGGGGTGCCATCGTGACCACCGCCGCGTACTCGGCACGCTCACCGCACGAACCGCGACTGCCGTATGCGAGCCTCAAGGCGGCAGTTGCGACGTTCACCCGCGGCATCGCGCGCACGCACGGAAAATCGGGTATCCGGGCGAACAGCGTTGCCCCCGGTGCAGTGGAAACCGATGCGCTGCATGCCATCCGGGGATATGTCGCCGAAAGCAAGGGCTATCCCTACGACGAGGCCCTCGAGCGGGCGCTGGTGGAGGACTTCGGGTTCGACGCCGCGCTCGGTCGCCCCGGCCAGCCGGACGAGATCGGCGCGCTGATCGCCTTCCTGCTGTCGGATATCTGCGCGTTCGTCACCGGGCAGACTATCTACGCCGATGGCGGGGCGCCGTAATCAGGCCGTCGGCAGCGGCCCGGCCAATCCGCGGGGCGAGGTCCCATAAAGCCAGCTGACAGCCTGCCCGATCTCTGAAAAGACCAGACCTGCACCATCTTTGGCGTGGTAAGCGCCCGGCGCTTCGGTAAAGCCCTCGATGCGGGTCAGCTTGTCGCCGTTGATGCGCAGGATCTGCCCGGTCAGCCAGGACGACTGCGCGGACTGCAGCCAGGCGACCACGGCGGAGCTACGGGCGGGATCCAGCGCGGGGTCGTCGGCACGGCCTCCGAACACCTCGGCCGTCATCCGCGACCTCGCCAGCGGGGAAATCGCGTTGACCGCAACACCGTAACGCTGCGCCTCCATCGCGGTAACGACCGTCAGGTTGGCGATCGCGGCCTTGGCCGCGCCATAGGCACTCTGCCCGACATTGCCCCACAACCCCGCGCCGGAAACCGTGTTGACGATGTGGGCATCGATCGGGTTGCCTGCCTTGAACTGAGCACGCCAGTATTCGCAGGCATGTCGGGTGACCGCGAAGGTGCCTTTGAGATGTACGGCGATGACGGCGTCCCAATCGGCCTCGCTGGAGGCGGCCACCATGGAATCACGCAGGATGCCCGCATTGTTCACCACGCCGGTCAGGCAACCGAAAGTGTCGACGGCGGTGGAGATCATGTCGGCGACGTCGTCCCACGCCGACACCGAACCCGTGTGGGCGACGGCCTTGCCGCCGGACGCCTCGATCTCGGCGACGACGTCCGCCGCGGGCCCTTCCCCGTCACCGCTAGAGCCGTCCCGGCCGACGCCTGGATCGTTCACGACGACGGCTGCGCCCTGCTTGGCCAACTCGAGGCCGTGGGCTCGGCCGATTCCCCGGCCGCCGCCCGTCACCAAAACGACCTTGCCGGTCAGCGGACCTTCAGGCATTGCTCGTTATCCCCTTCACTTCGAGAACAATTCGGTGATCAGTTGCCGGCGTTGCGACCAGTCTGCTGAGCGCAGGTCGACGTATCCGGACTCGGTGACGATAACGTCCACGTCATGGGCGGGCGTGGAGGCGGGACGGCTGAGCTGCTCGACGAGCGGTGAGCGTCCGTTCACCTGAGTCGGAACGGCGATGATCGACAGACCGCCGCGGCTCATCCTCGCCGCGGCGCAATAGTCAGGGTGGCCGCCGATGCCACCGACTACCTTGTCGCCCAAGCCTTCGACGTTGATCTGCCCGTATGGGTCGATCTCGATGGCGGTGTTCACTGCGACCAGCGGTGACCCACGCGACAGCCGGGTGAGGTCGTGGCTGTAGTCGAGGCCGCGCAGGATCCGGCGCCCGTCAGCCCAGTCGTAGAGCGCGTCGCTGCCCAGGAGATACGTCGCCGACGGGGTGCCCGCCAGCAGGCCGCGCTTGTCGAGGTCGACGACGGCGTCGGTGAGTAACCCGGTGTCGATATGCAACGGCACCTGTGCGCGCCGCAGTAGGGCGGTACCGAGTTGCCCTGGGCCGTATTGGATTCGCGCGCCGTTCGGGATCAGCCGCAGTACCGCGTCGGCCAGGGCGTCGTGAATCGGCTCGGGATCGCGCTGCGGTGTTCGCACCGGTCCGCTCGCGACCGTGCCGAGCACCTCCACGCTCGACGGATCGAGTGCGGGCCCGGCATCCGCCGCGGGAGCCGAGGTGTCGATGACCGCGAGAGTCCTTGCGCCGGTGCCCATTACCGCGCGTTGCCAGGATACCTCGGTGCCGAACTGCAGCGAGCCATCTCGCCGTACCAGCCGGGTGAGCAGCACCTGAGGCCGCAACACGTCGGTCAGCAGCGCGGGAATCGCGGCCAGCCGCGTCGGCAGGAATCGCACCTTCGAGCTGCGCAACAGGTCGCGCACGCCCCAACCGGGCATCAACGCAACGACTTCGGCGAACGCGTCTGCGTCGAGGCCGTCGATCGGGGCGGGCAGCCAGCCCAGTACCAGGCGCACCGAGCCGACCTCGCCGGCGGCGGCGCTCAGCGCCGCGCCAACCGACCCGCCGTCGTCGAGGCAGCGCAGTGCGCCCACTCCGTCGCCGAGGGCAACCGTCGCTCCGGGGCGCACCGCAGCGCGCAGCGCGGCGGTGAAGCCGGACCTGGTCACAGCGGTCAAACCCGTTGTCATCGAGGCTCTTTGGGAAGCCCGAGCACCCGCTCACCGAGGATGTTGCGTTGAATCTCGCTGGTGCCGCCCAGGATCGTCTGCGCCCGCCCGACCAGCATGTGATGCACCAGCCCGTCGTCCGCGGGGTCGGTGCACGCGTCGGTGCCCAGCACTTCGGTGGCCATGTCCCCGAGGTCCTGATCGGTTTCCGAGGTCATCAACTTCAGCACCGAGAAGGCCGGCGACGTGAGGTCGCCGGAGTCGATGGCGCGCTGCCAGGTATAGCGCAGCAACCACATTCGGGCCCACAGTCGGGTCATCGACTGCGACAGCACCGGGTCGAGCAGGCCGCGGTCCCGGGCAGCGTCGACCATGCGTTCGTGTAGGCGGAACATCGAGACCGCTTGCGAACCCAATGTCAGGCGCTCACGCCCCAGCGTGACCATCGCCACGGTCCAGCCCTGACCGACGTCACCGATCAGGGCGTCGTCGTCGAGTTCGGCGCCGTCGAAGAAGACCTCGTTGAACTTGCTCTCACCGTCCATCTGCGTCAGCGGGCGGACCGTTACCCCCGAGATATCCATGGGCACAACGAACATCGACAAGTCACGGTGCTTTTCTGGACCCGTGCGGGCGAGGAGCAGCCCGAATCGGGCCGAGGCGGCTGCCGAACTCCACACCTTCTGGCCATCGATCCGCCAACCGGACGTGGTGCGTTCGGCCCGGGTGCGAACGCCGGCGAGGTCGGATCCGGCGCCGGGTTCGGAGAACAACTGACACCAGACGTCGTCGCCCAACCGGATCGGCTCCAGGTAGCGGTCCTTCTGTTCCTGGCTGCCGAACTTGATCAGCACCGGACCGACCAGGTCGGCGCCGGTGATGTTGAGCTGGCGGGGCACGCCGGCGCGCGCGCACTCCTCGGCGAACACAGCCTGGTAGGCCACCGTCGCTGCGGCACCGCCGAACTCGCGCGGCCAGTGCAGACACGCGTAGCCGTGGTCGGCCAGGTAGCGGTGCCAGATCCGGCCGGGCCCAACATCATCCGCGGTGGGCGTGGGCCCGTAGTTCCGCAGACCGGCCGGCCTCGGTGCGCTGTGCAGAAACGAGCGGATCTCCGCGCGTAGGGCGTCGACGTCGTTGAGCTCTGTCGTGACTTCCGGCGAAGCCGGCAGCTGAGTCGACGGGTCCGGCGTCGATAGCCGGTCCCAGTGCTGGCCCGGGGTGCCAAGAATCACCTCGTCCGTGCGGGCGCGCCGGAAGTACAGGTGTGCGGAATGCTCCCAGGTAAAGCCGATGCCGCCGTGAATCTGGACGTTTGCCTTGGTCGCGTTGCGCAGCGCCTCTGAGCAGACCGCCTTGGCCATGCTCGCCCGCCAGCCCGCTTCCCCGGCGGCCGCGGAGTCCGGATCGTCGAGAGCCTCCAGGGCGGCCTGTGAGGCCGAGCGCGCCCACTCGAGATCGACCAGCATGTCGGCGCACTTGTGCTTGATGGCCTGAAAGCTGCCGATCTGCCGTCCGAACTGCTCACGCGTGCGGGCATACTCGGTGGCGATCTCGAGCACCCGCTCGCAGGCGCCGACCTGTTCGGCCGACAGCACCGCCAGCGCGATGGCGACGTTGCGGTCGACGACGTCGCCAAGGGGTCCGTCGCCGGACAGCCGCAGCGCCGGCGCCGAGCTCAGGGTGATGGTGGCCATCGGTCTGGTGTGGTCGAGCACACGTTCGGCCTCCGCGACGACGCTGTCGATAGTCGGGTCGAGCAGGAACACCGCCGGCTCGCCATCTTCATCGATGGCGACCACGACGAGGTCGTCGGCAACGGAGCCGCCCAGCACGTGGCGCACCGTGCCGTCGAGGTTCCAATCGTCCCCGGCGCGGGTGGCGCTCAGCGTCACCGCGGACCGTCGCCACAACCCGCCGTCGCCGGTCAGGGCGGTGGCGGCGGTCCGGCGACCTTCGATGAGGCCGGTAAGTCGCTTGTCGGCATCCGGGTCGCGCTCGGTCAAGTCGAGCAGCAGGCCGGTGGCCAGCACCGTGGAGCTGACGAACGGCACTGGGGCCAGCGCGCGACCGAGTTCGTGGGCGACCACGCCCAGCGCGGACGCGCCGTAACCGGCGCCGCCCAGGTGTTCGGGCAGCGCGATGGCGGCGATCCCCACCTGGTTGCACAGCACGTCCCACAGCACCGTGTCGAACCCGGAATGTCCGGCTCCGCCGTCGCGGTCGCCCTCGCCGTATGCGACCGTGCGCACTCGTTCCTCGGATGCCAGTCGCTCACAGGCGGAGCGCACCGAATGCGCGAGTTCCTGACGTTCATCAGCGGACAACGCCGTCATCGGGTTCCTCCTGCGATCTGCCGGGCCAGCTCGGACTTGGCGACCTTGCCCAGCCCCGTCAGCGGGAACTCGTCGACGAGGACGAGCCGCTCGGGCCACTTCTGCTTCATCAGTCCGCGTTGGTCGAGGAACGTGCAGAGCTCGTCGAGGGTGACGTCGCGATGGCGTGGCGAACGACGCACGACCGCGCACACCAGCTCGCCGCGCAGTTCGTCGGGCTGGCCGAGCACGGCGATTTCGTCGACCAGGGGGTGGGCCAGCAGTTCGTTTTCGATCTCGTCAGGGGCGACGTTCTCGCCCTTGCGAATGATCAGATCCTTGGTGCGACCGGTGACCACGATGCGGCCGTCCGGGCGAAGGTGGCCCCGGTCGCCGCTGCGGAACCAACCGTCCGCGGTGAGCGCGTCGGCCCACTGGTCGCGCTGCAAATATCCCGGTGTCAGGTTGTCGCCGCGCAGCTCGATCTCGCCGCTCGCTGCGATCCGTACCTGTGATCCGGGGATGGGCCGGCCCGCGCTGTTCGCCAGTTGTTCGTCGGTGTCGGTGGCCTCGCTGACGCAGATCATCGGCGCCTCGGTCATTCCGTAGGCATGCACGACCGGAACGCGTAGGTGTTCACGCACCTGTCTGTGCACCTCGGGCGGACACGCGGCACCCCCACCGATCAGCATCCGCAGCGACGGCATTAGCAATTCGGTTGTCGGCGCGGCCATTTGGGCGGCCAGCAGCATCTGGTAGAACGCGGTGCTCGCTCCAGTCACCGTCACCTGGTGCTCGGCGAGCACCCGGGGCAGGTCGGCCGCGGAAACCTTGGGGATGAGCACCACCGGAAAGTCGCCGAACAGAGCGGTGGCGAGGTAGACCATGCCGCCGATATGGGCGATGGGGAACGCGATGGTGCCGACTTCCCGCGGATGACTGCCCATACCGAGATGAGCGACAAAGCCACGGGCCGCGCTGAGCAACGTGCCGTCGGTGTGGCGCACGGCTTTCGGGCGCCCAGTGGTGCCCGACGTGAAGTACACCCAGCGCGGCTCCGCTGCGCGGTGGGGAGCTTCGTACTCGG